>NZ_VOQS01000001.1:3398535-3707493 GCF_007995085.1 Paraburkholderia azotifigens | reverse complement strand
AGCAGGACGTCCGGCTGCACGACGAGCGCGCGCGCCAGTGCGACGCGCTTCTGCATGCCGCCCGACAGCGAGCCGACACGCGCATCGCCGTCGAGACCGATCTGCGCCAGCGTCGTAGCGACGCGCGTGCGCCAGTTCCAGGCGTCCGTCGCATCGAGCGACGACTGCAGCACGTTCATGCGTGCAAGCAACGCGTCGTGCTGCGCGCCTTCCGGCGTTTCCGCCAGCTCGTGCGCGACCGTGTTTGTATTCGTCGAGCAGCGCGCTCGCCCGCGTGAGACCCGCCGCGACTGTATCGAACACCGTCGCGTCGCCGTCGAATTCGGGTTCCTGCGGCACGTACACAGTGACGAGATCCTGCTGGCGCGTGATCAGCCCGTCGTCTGTCTGGCGAGCTCGGCGACGATCTTCAGCAGCGACGACTTGCCTGCGCCGTTACGGCCGATCAATCCGACGCGCTCGCCGGCTTCGAGTGAGAAATCCGCGTGATCGAGCAGCGCGACATGGCCGAACGCCAGTTGCGCGCCCGTAATGGTGTAAAGCGACATGGAAAAATGAGGAAACCAGCGATGAGTCGGAAGCGCTCATTGTACCGGTCGGCGGCGCGGACGCCGACGGGATGCGGGCCGACGGATGGCATAGGACGAATGGCAGACATGCGTCGTCAACCTGAAAGGCAGAACCTGCGAACGCCCTGCGCCGAGGGCGTTCGCAGCGGCGGCAGACGGCTGCCGCCAGCGCTTCGCGCGAGAAACGCGGTTCAGCTCACTCACGTGAATCGTGATCGTCTTGCTCATCTCGGGACCCGTACGAGCGGTGCGCGCCGTCGCCAAAATCGAGCGTCAGCGTGTGGTCGCCGGGCGGCAGCGTGAGTTCGGTTTCCGTCTGGCCCTTGCCGAAAGCAACGACTTGTCGTTGGCGGGGATCACTTCGCTTTCGGCAACGGCTGTCCGTCGACGATCAGATGGTGATGCCCCGTGCCTTCCGTCATCGTGCCGGCGGGCACGATCTTCATGCCTTCGACGGCAATTTCACGTGGACGGGGTTGCTCACCGTCGCGCCGTCCTTCGGCTCGACGAAAGAGACGCCCGCGGCATGCGCCACGCCCGACATGACCAGCATGCCCGCGCACACTGCGCCGAGCCACCATTCTTGTTCAGCATCGTTTTCTCCTTGGCTAGAGCGGCTCGACGGGCACGGCGCGCGTCAGTGCAGTCGCACACGGCCACAACCGCATTGAAAGGATACACGCTCGATCCGCACCCGCCAGCGAGCGAATCGCCCGGCGGGAGCCGCTTCGCGTTGATCCGGAACGGGTAAACGGCATGGAAAGCGCGGGGCTTCCGGTGAATTCCGGTAATATTGCGGGTCGCCGCCGGATGCCCCATAAAGGGGCAGATGGGCGGATTGTGCATTGAATCAATGAAGAGCGTGTGTCGTGAGTGAAGTGATCGAATACAAGAGCTGGGTCTGCCTGATTTGCGGCTGGATCTACAACGAAGAGGAAGGTCTGCCCGAGGAAGGCATCGCGGCGGGTACGCGTTTCGCCGACATCCCGGAAGACTGGCGTTGCCCGCTGTGCGACGTGGGCAAGGCGGAATTCGCCGTGGTCGAGTTCTGATCGACTGCTCCGTCGGAAAGCGTCTGCGGTATCGAGCGGTTCGTGGGTCACCTGCCCACGGGCCGCTTTTGTTTTTGCGGCGCCACTGCCGCAATCAGCCACGCGTCGCGACGACGATCAGTTCGCGGCTCGCTTCGTGAACGGGCGAGCGGAACCAGTCGCCGAACCATTCCATTTCGCTGAAACCCGCGTTGCGAAGTGCGTCGTCGAGTTCGGTCCGGGTGCGAAAACGCAGTTCGCTGACCGAGACGACGGTGTCGCCGTCGCCGGCGAATCGATAGCAGGTCTCGAACCGGACGCGGCCAGGCTTCACATCGACGGGTTGCTGCCAGATTTCGACGGCCCCGTGCCGAGTGTCGTCGATCATGCGGCGCGACTTTTCCGGCGTCCACGCCGTCCACGGCGACACAAGCGGATTGCGGCTCTCGAAAGCGAGCCGCCCGCCGGGGCGCAATGCTGCGTGCGCAGCAGCCAGCGTGATGTCGAAGCTGGTGTCGTCGAGAAAAACCTGCGCGACATGCCCCGTCATCACGGCCAGGTCGGCGTTCATGGCGCCGAGCCGCGCCGCGTCGCCTTCGATCCATTTCACCCGCCCGCCGCCTGGCCTTCCGCGCGCGACGTCAAGCATCGCGCGCGACGGATCGACGCCCGTCACGATGTGGCCTCGCTGGGCCAGTTCACACGCGAGCAAGCCGGTGCCGCAGCCGATATCGACAACGCGCGATGCTTCCGTGCGCGCGGCAAGATCGAGATAGAAGCGGGTATCGGCGGCAAACGGGTTGAGCGCGTCGTAGAGCGCGACGAGACGCGGATCGGAGTAATGTGAATCGGTCATTGCGCCGATGGTAGCCGCGCCACCCGCGACGCGCCACGGCGCGCTTGCGGTAGCGCAGACGCGCACCGAAAGCCGCTTTGGCAAGGCGGGCGATTTGCTATACTCTGCGCTCGTCGGCGGCCCCTCCCCGTAGTTCAATGGATAGAACGAGTGCCTCCTAAGCGCTAGATACAGGTTCGATTCCTGTCGGGGGGACCACATCGGCGACGGACGACGCCAAATGAAAAACCCGCAACAGCTCGCGCTTTGCGGGTTTTTTGTTTGCTACAGCGTGATGACCGAACCATCGCGCCGCGCCATCCCGGTCCAGGGCGATCAACGCCGGCGCACTACCTGAACCTTGGCCAGTTGCTGGTCGCGCTGATCGAAGAATCGGGCGAGCGCAAACAGCGACGCGGCGGCAAACGGCCAAAGCACGAAGAAGGTAGCGAGCATGATCGACTCCAGAGCGAAACATTTGTAACAAGTCTACCGGCTTGCTTTGTAAAGAAAACTACCGGAATTGCCAAAACACAGTTCCCTTTTTTGATAGTCAAGGCGAACAGGCCCGCCTGGCACGGGCTGGACGGTACATCCAGGCGTCGTTTGCATCGCATCGAAGCCACCCGACCGTGACAAAATCACGCATTTCGCGCATCAGCAGCCAGCACAACGAAGGACATCTCATGGACATCAACAAGCAAGTCGCCGCCCTCACCACTTCCGAACTGCAAACGGCGGGCGCCAGCCAGGCGACGGCCATCGCGGTCAGCGTCCTGCTGCGCCATATCAACTCGCCCGAACTGTCAAAGCTGCTGAACTCGGCGTTCGAAAACCATCAGGCCGTCATGCTGCAGACGCCGTGGCCCGACCAGATGCTGCAATCGTTCGAAGCGACGCGGCGCTTCCTGGAAGGTGCCGCCCAGCCGGGCGCCGCGACTCCCGATCAACCCGTCTGATGCGTCGTGTCGTGGCTCGCCGCGACACGACGCGAAATAGCCGCGCGTCCGGGCGTCCCGCCATGCCCCCGACGTCCGCGGCACAGGGCTTTCGCGCGAGCGCCGCGACCCAGTGTGCGCTCTCCCACCTAATACGGCATTTGTCTGCGGACGGGCATCCGGCATCCTCCTATCATTGCTTCACTCACTTGATATGTCAGGTCGACCGATGCCTACCCTACAACCTCGCAGTCGCCGCCGGCCTGATGATCGTCGTGCTGACCTGCAGCCTCGCCCTTGCGCTGACGTGAGTTGAGCGCCATCGCGGCGGGCGCCGCGAGATATTCGGCGGACCAGGCGCAAGCGGCGCAAAAATATTTTCGGACCGACCCTAAAGTTTTCCAAAGGCCTGCCGTAGTGCGGGCATGGACACTTACCTCACTTCGTCGGCGGGATCGTTCAAATCGACTCTGATCGATCAGGACATCGCGCACATTGCCCGCGTCATGCGGCCTTCGATGCATGGCGACCTGGGTGGGGCGATTCTCCCCGCCGACTACTGGCGCCGGCGCCTGTTCGAGCTGCTCGAAGCCGAGCATCTGACCAATTCCCAGCTCTGCGCGATCGACGACCTGCTGCTGCAACTCGACGACCTGTGCACGAAGGAACTGGCGCCGCTGCCCGTGCCGACCGCGCGGCCCGCAGCATCGCGCGACACGAACCGTCACCGCGTACGCCGCCAGCGCTAAGCCAGCAGACAACGCCGTGAAGGCAACAGGCGGCCCGCTTCGCCGCTGCCTCGCTGCGCCCGCTGCATTTAACATTCATTGACCCGGCGCGCATCCTTCCCCGAAGCTGCTGCCAGCAGCGCGAACACCCGGCGACATAGCGACAGTCTCATCTGGCGCGTCGCCGGGGCTGCCTTCCTTCTTCCCCCGTGCGTACTCGCGGACGCATCCTCGCGGGAAAATTTGCCCCGCAACACCCGACGATCGCAAATCGGGGACATTCATAGGTCATAATGTCCGCAAAAATACCCAGCAAGGACTCCTGTGACTCAGGCTTCACCGCTTGAACTGCTGAAGCAGGCGCGCACCCGCTTCACACAAAAAGAAATCGCCGCGCATGTCGGCAAAGACATCAAGACGGTGCGCCGCTGGGAGAAGGGCGAAACGCCGTGCCCCGCCATGCTGGAACCGGCGCTATACGCGCTGCTGCATGCGTCGACGGCGCGCAATGGCGCACAGCACGCAGACAACGGCTCGCGCGTGAACTTCATCGACCTGTTCGCCGGCATCGGCGGCATTCGCATGGGCTTCGAGGCGCACGGCGGCCAATGCGTGTTCACCAGCGAGTGGAACGATTTCTCGCAGAAGACCTATCGTGAGAACTTCGGCGAGAACTTCGGCGAAGACTTGGGCGAAGGCGCACCGCAGCACACGTTGATCGGCGATATCGTCACGTTTCCCGCCGAAGCCGTTCCCGAGCACGATATCCTGCTCGGCGGCTTTCCGTGCCAGCCGTTTTCGATCGCGGGCGTCAGCAAGAAGAACGCGCTCGGCCGGCCGCACGGTTTCGAATGCACGACGCAAGGCACGCTTTTCTTCGATGTCGCGCGCATCATCGCCACGCGCCGTCCCGCTGCGTTTCTGCTCGAAAACGTGAAGAACCTGCTTTCGCACGACAAGGGCCGCACCTTCGACGTGATCCTGCAAACGCTGCGCGACGAACTCGGCTACGAGGTGCATTACCGCGTGATCGACGGCGCGCATTTCACGCCGCAGCATCGCGAGCGGATCATCATCGTCGGCTTTCGCGGCAAGACATCGTTTTCGTGGGACGACCTGCGCCTGCCCGAAGAAGGTCCGCGGCTCGCGTCGATCCTGCACCGGACGGACGGCAGGGAACCCATCCTGCCGTGGGACGGCGACCGGTTCTTCGATCACGCGGCGCGCGGCGTGCAACCGAAATACACGCTGACGCCCAAACTCTGGACCTACCTGCAGAACTACGCGGACAAGCATCGCGCGGCGGGCAACGGCTTCGGCTATGGAATGGCCTATCCGCAGAGCGTGACGCGCACGCTGTCGGCGCGCTATCACAAGGACGGCAGCGAGATCCTCGTGTATCAGGGCGACAAGCAGCGCCCGCGCCGCCTGACGCCGCGCGAATGCGCGCGGCTGATGGGCTTCCCCGATACGTACCGCATTCCCGTCAGCGATACGCAGGCATATCGCCAGTTCGGCAACAGCGTGGTGGTGCCCGTGATGCGCGAAGTCGCGCGCATCATGCTGCCGCATGTGCTCGCGCTGACGCGCGCGACGCATCGCGCAGGCACGGCGGAACTGGCGGCCTGATGGTCGACATCGTCGACGCGGCCACGCGCAGCCGGATGATGTCCGGCATTCGCGGCCGCAACACCAGGCCCGAAATCCTGATCCGCAGCCTGCTGCACCGGCGCGGCTTCCGTTTCCGGCTCGACGCACGCGATCTCCCCGGCCGCCCCGACATCGTGTTGCCGCGCTATCGCGCGGTCATCTTCGTGCATGGCTGCTTCTGGCATGGTCACGACTGCCATCTCTTCAAATGGCCGCAGACGCGGCCCGAGTTCTGGCGCGACAAGATCGGCCGCAATCGCGCGAACGACGCCCGCGCGCAGGCCGCGCTGCTCGACGGCGGCTGGCGCGTGGCAACGGTGTGGGAATGCGCCTTGCGCGGAGCGAACAGAGATATCGACGGCGTGTTGCAACGGCTGGTCGGCTGGCTGCACGGCGACGCGCCGCTGCACGAAGAACGCGCCTGACGCGCGCGTTGAAGCCGTAGACGGAAAGCCTGTCAGCGCTTTGCGCGCGGCGAACATTGCACGGCGCCGGTGCTACACTCGATTGGCTCACTGGAGCTTCGAACGCAGTCTTCTGGCGGTCTCATACCTGCGGTATCACAGCGGCTCCCGTCCCATCCTGGAACCACCCACCGAAGGAGGCGCATGATGGCTGATTTCCGAATCTGGTCCGACGACTTCCCCGCCAACGGCTTCATGTCGAAGTCGCAGGAGATGAACGATAAATCGTTCGGCGTCGCCGGCGACGGCGAGAACATCTCGCCCGCGCTGCAATGGGACGCGCCGCCCGCCGACACGCAAAGTCTCGCGCTCACCGTCTTCGATCCCGACGCGCCCACGGGCAGCGGCTTCTGGCACTGGGTGGTCGTCAACATCCCTGCCGATGCGCGCTCGCTGCCGCGCAACGCGGGCAAGGCCGACGGCAGCCTGCTGCCGCGCGGCGCGCTGCAGTTTCGCAACGACTACGGCACGCTGGGCTTTGGCGGCGCGGCGCCGACGCGCGGCGACAAGCCGCATCGCTTCGTCTTCCGCATTCATGCGCTGAAGGTCGCGAACCTGCCTCTCGCCGCCGACGCGACGAACGCCGTCGCCCGCTATATGACGCATCTGAACGAAATCGATTCGGCCACGTACACAGGCCTGTACGAACTCAAGTAGCGGCGGCGCTCGATCGTCACGATCTGCACGACCGGGCATGCACGCCGCGCGCTGCATGCCCGGCCGGCGGATTCGACGGTCTTCACGGCAGCAGGAATCACAATCCTGGGCTCTAATATCGACGATACGCGACCGCCCTGCCGCTCATCACAACAACACAATGCAAGCCTCTTCGTCGACGGACAACCGCCCTTCACCGGGCGCTTCGCACTCCCCAGCCTCCTCTGCCGCCGCGCCGGACGCCGAACCGGGACTCCCCATCCCGCAGCGCTACTGGGCAATCCTCGTCGTCGCGCTCGGCATCACGCTTGCCGTTCTCGATAGCGCGATCGCCAACGTCGCGCTGCCGACCATCGCGCGCAACCTGCACGCGAGCGCCGCCAGCTCGATCTGGGTCGTCAATGCGTACCAGCTGTCGGTGACCATTTCGCTGCTGCCGCTGTCGTCGCTGGGCGACCGTGTCGGCTACCGGCGCGTGTATCTGGGCGGTCTGGTACTGTTCACGGTTGCCTCGCTCGGGTGCGCACTCGCCACGTCGCTGCCGACGCTCGCGCTCGCTCGCGTGATCCAGGGCTTCGGCGCGGCGGGCATCATGAGCGTGAACACCGCGCTCGTGCGCATGATCTATCCGAAGTCGCGTCTCGGGCGTGGCATCGCGATCAACGCAATGGTCGTGGCCGTGTCGTCGGCGGTCGGACCGACGGTCGCATCGGGTGTTCTCGCCATCGCGTCGTGGCCGTGGCTGTTCGCGATCAATGTGCCGATCGGCGTCGCGGCCGTTGCCGTCGGCCTGCGCGCGCTGCCGCGAAACGAGCCGCATCCGTCGCCGTACGACTATCCCAGCGCCGTAATGAACGCGTTCGTGTTCGGCCTGCTGATCTTTGCCGTCGGCGGCCTCGGTCACGGCGAGCGTTACGGCTTTGTCGCCGTCGAGCTGATCGGCGCAATCGTGATCGGCTATTTCTTCGTGCAACGGCAACTCACGCAATCCGCGCCGCTATTGCCCGTCGATCTGCTGCGCATTCCCATCTTCGCGCTGTCGGTGGGCACGTCGGTATGTTCGTTCAGCGCGCAGATGCTCGCGTTCGTGTCGCTGCCGTTCCTGCTGCAAAACCATCTCGGTATGTCCCAGGTCGAGACAGGGCTGCTGATGACGCCGTGGCCGCTCGTCATCGTCGGCGCGGCGCCGCTGTCGGGCGTGCTGTCGGACCGCCTCTCGGCAGGCTGGCTCGGCGGCCTCGGACTTGCGACGCTGGCCGCCGGCCTGCTGCTGCTCGCGACGCTCGGCGCGCATCCGACGGCGTTCGACATCGTGTGGCGCATGGCGCTGTGCGGCCTGGGCTTCGGCACTTTCCAGTCGCCGAATAACCGGACGATGCTGTCGGCGGCGCCGCGCCATCGCAGCGGCGGCGCGAGCGGCATGCTCGGCACCGCGCGCCTCACGGGGCAGACGCTCGGCTCGGCCCTCGTCGCGCTGATTTTCGGCATCGCGCCGCAATATGGTCCCGTGATCACGCTGTACGTGGCAGCGTGCTTCGCCGCCGCGGGCGCTTTCGTCAGCATGCTGCGCGTCGCGCAAAGCCCGGCGGCGGGCGCGTGACGCGCGGCTTCCGCTCGCGCGCTTTGCGCCTATTCTTGTAGACGAAGCCTTCGGAGGCCGTCGTCTGTCGCGATCTCCGGCGAAGGCTTCATTCTGGCCGTTGAACCTCCGCCTTTGCACACCAGGAGGCGCCATGTCACTCATCGTCGCTGGACGCTTCACCACTTTCCCGGCCGCCGAAGACGCCGCGCAAACGCTCTTCGATCACGGTTTCCTCGGGGAAGACGTCACGCTGTTCTTCGTCAATCCGCGCGGCCAGCACGCGCGCCATCCGCTCGACGAACACGCTGCCGCACCCACCATTTCGCCTGCGCCGCCCCCGGCGATGCGCCGCCATCACCACGCGGTGACGATCGGCGCCGTCGCGGGTGCCGTGATCGGCGTCGCAGTGTTCGCGGCCTTTGCTGCGTCGGTGCCCGCCGTGATCATCGCGGCGGGCGTCGGCGCGTATCTGGGTTTGCTCGTCGGCAAAATGATGCACACGCGCAGCGAGCCGCACGAACATCACGACGTCGTGCATCACGAGTTGCGCAACTCGGGCGTGCTGGTCGCCGTGCACGTGAGCCCGGAGAACCAGATGGAAGCGGCACGGCTGCTGCGCGAAGCGGGCGGCGCCGACATCGAACGCGCGACGGGCCACTGGCAGCGCGGCAAGTGGGCGGACTTCGATCCGCGCCAGACGCCCGTGCCGCTCGAACTGACCCAGCAGCAGGCCTGAAGCGTCGCGTGGCCGGGCTGGAAACGGAAACGGCAGCCTCTGCAGGCTGCCGTCTGGAAACACGCGCGTTCGCTCGAAGCCGCGCTGCCTTATGCCGCGCTGCCTTATGCCGTCACGCTCACACCGTCACGTCCGCGCGCTTGACGGCCTTCTCCGTCACCGATGAAGCCGTCGCGACATGGCGCAAGTCCGCGAGGAACGTATCTCGCCATACCGACAGGTTGTTTTCGCGCAGCGGCGCCATCATGTCCGCGTGACGCGCCTGCCGCTCCGCGAGCGGCATCGACAGCGCGCGCTCCAGCGCCTCGGCCATCTGCGACAGATCGAACGGATTCACCACCAGCGCGCCGGGCAGCTGCTCGGCAGCGCCCGCGAACTGCGACAGCACCAGCACGCCGGGATCCGCGGGATCCTGCGACGCGACGTATTCCTTCGCGACGAGATTCATGCCGTCGCGCAGCGGCGTCACATAGCCGACCTGCGACTGGCGGAACAGCGCCATCAGCAGATTGCGCTCGTATTTGCGGTTCAGATACTGGATCGGCGTCCAGTCGAGCTGCGCGAAGCGGCCATTGATACGCCCCGCTTCGCCTTCGAGGGTCTGGCGTATGCGCTGGTACGTCTGCACGTCGGCGCGCGTCGGCGGCGCGATCTGCACGAGCGACACGCGGCCATGCCAGCCGGGCGCGTTCAGCAGCAGGCGCTCGAAAGCCTGGAAACGCTCGACGAGTCCCTTCGAATAATCGAGCCGGTCGACGCTCATGATCAGCTTGCGGCCACGCATCGCGTCGCGCATGCTGCGCACCTGCTTGCGGTCGCTGAACTGCTCGGCGGCCTTCGCGATCGCGTCGGGATAGATGCCGATCGGGTACGCGGCGACCTTCAGGAAGCGGCCGTACGCGTGAATCATGTTCTCGTCGCTCGACGTGCCGTGATGGCCGCGTTCGATGTAATCGACGAACGACTGCCGGTCCGCATCCGTCTGGAAACCGACGACGTCATAGCTGCACATGCACTTCACGAGCTCTTCGTGCGGCGGCACCGTCCGCATCACTTCCGGCACGGGAAACGGAATGTGCAGGAAAAAGCCGATCGGATTCTTCACGCCGAGATCGCGCAGGCAGCGCGCGAACGGCAGCAGGTGATAGTCGTGGACCCAGATGATGTCATCGGGCTTGAGCAATTCCTTGAGCTGCCTCGCGAGCGTCACGTTCACCCGCAGATAACCCGCGTATTCCTGCCGGTCGTAGCGCGACAGGTCGTTGCGATAGTGGAAGGTCGGCCACAGCGTCGCATTCGAGAAACCGCGGTAGTACTGGTCATAGTCGCGCTTGGTCAGCCCCACGGTGGCGTAGGTCACGTTGCCCTGCTTTTCGATGACGGGCGTCGACGGCTCGGCGGCGATTTCGCCACTCCAGCCGAACCACACACCTCCCGTTTCCTTCAGGGCATCCAGCACTCCGATTGCGAGACCGCCCGCTGCGGGGCGTCCTTCCTGAGTCGGCGCGACGCGGTTTGAAACGACGATCAATCTGCTCATTGCGGCTACACCTCATTTCAGTTGACTGTACATGCGGTGATACTTTCCTTACGGCACGCAAGTCCTATGCCGCTTTATCGAACGACGCAGAATAAAAATGTATGCAAATGTGACAGACGAGCAAAAACCCGCTGTCGGCGAGCCCGCGCGCAGCAGATTATTCGCTCGACGAACCGGCCCGAGGGGGCCGGGAAATGGACTTCAGGCGTCCTGTTCGGAGCCCAGGTCGCGCTGGTAATCCAGCCCTTCCTGGCGCGTGCCGCCCTGGTTGTGATCCCCGTCTGGCGGGGCGCCAGGCGCTGCGCGGTTCTCGTGCGCCGGATCGGGCGTGCTCGGTGGATTGCCCGTGCCGCCGGCTGGGCGCTGGTCGCGCTTCGAATGGCGCGCGGAGCGCCGCAATGCGGGATGTCTCATGATGGACGCCTCCAGGGGAAGGCCAGTGCCCGGACGAGGGTTCGCCCGAGCCGCATCACATAAGTCTAGGCCGATGAACGTAATTTGCCGGTAAAAAGTTCGGCGGTTTTGTAACGGGTACAGGTTTCAGGCGCGCCATTTGCGCTGCTCGCCGCCACGCCCGAATGCGGCGCGTCAAAACTCCGGCAGCAGTGTCATGCGGCCATTCGTATGAGGTGTTTGCGACGGTTGCGGCGGCGGATCGCCGATGGCGGGCGTGTCGGGTTCGACGGGTTCGCGCGTCGGGTCGGGGACGGTGTCGGGCTGACCCGGCTGCCCCGGTTCGGGCGGCGTTTCAGGCGTACCGGGTTCGGGATCGTGCGCGTGGATATCGTAGACGGCGTCGTGGTCCGGCATGATGGGCTCCCTGTTTTCGTTCGCTGTCGTCGTCGCTGATGCGCTTTCGACTGCATGAACGGAATTCAGCAAAGCCTGTGCCGTTCTGACGCCGTCCGCAGGGGTCGGACGGCGTCATCCAGCACGGGTGATGGGCGAACTCAGGCGTCTGCTTTACCGAGCGCCTGCGGCTCGTCGCTGACGTCGTCGCCCTCGGCGCGGCCCGCGTCGTTGCCATACTCGACGAGCCGGTTGTACAGCGTCTTCAGGCTGATGCCGAGAATCTCCGCGGCGCGCGTTTTGACACCGCCGCATTGCTCGAGCGTGGCGAGAATCAGCTGACGGTCTGCCTCGGCGAGCGACGTGCCGAACGGAATCGTGATCGCCGTGCCCGCCGTCGGCTTCGACAGCGAAATCTGCAGCGGCACCGTGGCGGTGGTGTCCGAATCCGTACCCGACATGATGTGCGCGCGCTGCACGTAGTTCTTCAGCTCACGCACGTTGCCGGGCCACGGGTACGACAGGAGCATCTCCCGAACGGCGGGCGGGAAGTGCTTCTTCGTGCCGTGCTGCTCGTTCAGTTCGTCGAGGAACGACTGCGCGAGCAGTTCGACGTCCTTGCCCCGTTCGCGCAGAGGCGGCAGGCTGATCGGAAACACGTTGAGGCGGTGATACAGGTCGAGGCGCAGCTTGCCTTCCAGCACGGCCTGCTCGGGATCGCGGTTGGTCGCGGCGATCAGGCGCACGTCGGTCTCGATTTCCTTCGTCGTGCCGACGCGCATGAACATGCCCGTCTCCAGCACGCGCAGCAGCTTCACCTGCAGCTCGATCGGCATTTCGGTGATTTCGTCGAGGAACAGCGTGCCGCCGTTCGCGCGTTCGAAATACCCTTTGTGCTGGCGGTCCGCGCCCGTGAACGCGCCGCGCTCGTGGCCGAACATCTCCGATTCGATCAGGTTCGGCGAAATCGCGCCGCAGTTGACAGCGAGAAACGCGTGCTTGCGGCGCAAGCTCAGCTGATGCAGCGTCTGCGCGGCGACTTCCTTGCCCGTGCCCGATTCGCCGACCAGCATCACCGACGCGGCCGTTGGCGCGACGCGGCTGATCTGGTCGTACACCTGCTGCATGACGCCCGAGTTGCCGAGCATCAGCCCGAAGCGGCCCATGCGCCGCAGTTCGCCGCGCAGCGTGCCGATTTCGGCCTTCAGGTCGCCCGCACGCGGCAGACGCGCGAGGATCGACTTCACGCGCTGCATGTTGATGGGCTTCACGAGGTAATCGGCGGCGCCCATTTTGAGAGCGCTCACGGCGGATTCGACCGTCGCGTGACCCGTGATCACGACGAATTCGACGCCCGAACGCGGATCGAGATCCTCGAACAGGTCGACGCCCGTGCCGTCAGGCAGTTTCAGATCGGTAAACACGACGTCCGGCATCTGCCGCACGAGCTGGATGCGGGCTTCGCGCAGGTCGCCCGCCGTCGCCGTCGTCAGCCCGTCTTCCGCGATGATGGCCGCAAGCGCTTCGCGGGTGCTCGGATCGTCATCGACAATCAATACATGTGGCATCGCGTATGGAAAGCTCGTAAGTGCTGGTAGTGAATACGCGCAGCATGCGTTCCGCCGGAAAGCCGCCAACGACGAAAGCGCCCGCGCACCGCGAATTCAAGCATACGCCTGCCTCGCGGCACCGAACGCCTCAACCGGAAGAACTTTCCGAATCAACGCACCCGCGCAACAATTGCTGTAATTTTTGCTAGTAAAGGCGCTTATTGTTGTTGTTTTTGATCATTATACGGCCTTACATCGAAAAAACATCAAGTCCGCATAGGCGGCGCAAGGGCGTCCGCCGCCGCGGATGCCGCCTCAGCTACGCGGGAACGGCCATGGATCGCTGTGATCGGCGCCGTTGCCGTTACGCAGATGCGTGGCGGGCGCCATCTGCGCGCCCGGTGCAGGTTGCGCGGGGTCCGTCACGGAGCCGCCCTCGCCTTCCCAGCGTGTCAGGTCGCGCGCGAGCGGCTGCTGCGCGGCACGCTGCTTTTGCACCCAGCGCCACGCCAATACGCTACCCACGGCGAACAGAGCGCCGAATACGCCGATTTTGGGTCGTGCCATCTTGAACTCCTGGTTGTCGTGAATGGAATGAACCGTCGCGCTGCGAGCGCGGCGCCGCCTCAGTGACGTTCAGCGCGCAGCGAGCAGGCCGAGCGCGAAGCCGATTCCGGCCGCGATACCGAGCGATTGCCACGGGTTTTGCCGCACATAGCGCTCCGTCTGGACGGTCGCGCTGCGGTAGCGCCGCTGTGCCGAGGTCTGCGCATCGGCGAGCGCGTGCTGCACGGAATCAACATGGGTGCGCAGCCGCTCGCGCAGCGCATCGAGACCTTCGCCCGGCACGGCCGCCGCGAGCCGCAGCATTTCTTCCGAATCGGTCAACAGCACGCCGAGATCCTGGACGATCTTTTGTCGACCAAGGGCGAGCTGTTCAGTGGTTTCCGTCATTGCAATCTCCTTTTCTGGCGCGGGGCCGGGACTTGTCCTGTTCCGACGGCGGCGGTTCCGGCCCGCGCCGCATCCCTCGCACCATCCACATGCCTTGCAACGGCCGTTCCCGGCATCCTTGTGCGATCCACTCGCGCGGGCCGAGTTCCCCGCGTCGCCGGGCTGTCGAAACAAAGCGAGACAAAGCGACGAAGCATGCCGCGAACGGACAAACTTGCCGATGCCGTTTTCCATTGACGCAAGTTTTGCCGGCATCGCGTACCGATCGTACGCCAACGTTTGCGCATTTCCCGTGAACGCGAAACTTGCATGCGCCTTGCCGGAAATAGCGCGCCAGTGGTTAAATTGCCTTTTGTGAGATAGTGGACCACTCTACAAAGGCAATCCACGCACTCGATACTGGCCTGCGCCATTCACGACACCCACCCGAAATTGCACAGGACACCCTTCGCTATGTCGTCAACCGATCTGGACTCGCCCGCCACCGAAGCCGATAGCGGCGGTGCGTCGCAGACGAGGCAACGCGCGGTCGACAACGTCCCGGGACTAAAGTCTTACGGCACGCTGTTCGGCTCGTCGCCCGTCATGCTGGATCTCTATGAACAGATCGACCGCGTGGCCGCGACGGATGCGACCGCGCTCATCATCGGCGAATCGGGCACGGGCAAGGAGCTGATCGCCCGCACGATTCACGAGCACAGCGCGCGCAAGGACGGCGCGTTCGTCGCCGTCAATTGCGGCGCGATTCCCGACGAACTGATCGAGGCCGAACTGTTCGGCCATGAAAAAGGCAGCTTCACGGGCGCGGTCCAGGGCCGCGTCGGCTATTTCGAGCACGCGAACGGCGGCACGCTGTTTCTCGACGAAGTCACCGAAATGGCGCCCGTGCGCCAGGTCAAACTGCTGCGCGCGCTGGAGACGGGCACGTTCTATCGTGTCGGCGGCACCGAGCTGATTCGTGGGGACGTGCGCGTGATTGCCGCGACCAATCGCGACCCGGCCGTCGCCGTCAAGGAAAACGGACTGCGCGAAGACCTGATGTACCGGCTCGCTGTGTTCCCGCTGCGCGCGCCGCCGCTGCGCGAACGCGAAGGCGACCGCGAACTGCTCGCGCTGCACTTTCTCGACGAGCTCAATCGCCAGGAAGGCACGAACAAGGTCTTCAGCAAGCGTTCGATGGAAACGCTGCGCACCTGGTCGTGGCCCGGCAACGTACGCGAGTTGAAGAACGCCGTGTATCGCGCGTTCATCCTGGCGGAGAAGGCGGTGGAGTTGCCGCATCCGCACCTGATGTCGCGCGTGAAGAAGCCCGTCACGGTCGGCGACTCGATGAGCGTGTGGATCGGCACGCCGCTCGCCGACGCGCAGAAACAGATCATCCTCGGCACGCTCAAGTATTGCGGCGGCGACAAGCGGCGTGCCGCCAAAGCGCTCGGCGTAAGTCTCAAGACGCTTTACAACCGCCTCAGCACGTACGGCGACGAAGAGTCGAATCCCGACGACAACTGACGGGCACGGGCGCGCGCACATTGCATTGCTGTGCGTGCCGGTTTTGCACTGCCTTCTTCTGATTCCCTTCGCGGCTTCGCGTGAAGCCGCGCCCCCTCTTCCCTCGAAACACACCGCGCGCGCCCACGCATGACTCGTTCAGGCATGCGAACTGCTCGTTGCCGGACCAGAAAGACCACGGCCTCGCAGCATCTTTTGCAATTGCTTGCATTTTCCCTATGCCAATTACAAAAGGCATCCTGCACAATGCCGCAGCGAAAAAATCAGACGTAGTCTGCCTCCGCGCAGGCGCGCTGCACGCGCCGAAGGCAAGAGCAGGAGCAATGACAAAGAATGCATAAAGCAACGCACCGTGACACGCACTCCGCGCAGCCGATCACCTGGCTCTCCCGGCGGCGTCCGAACTTCCCGAGCGTCATGCCAATTGCAGCACTGGCTGTCGCCCTCGTCACGGGGCTGAGCGGTTGCAGCTCGCTGTACTCGGAAGGCGCCACAGCGGGCGCCGGTATCGCCGGCGCGGCCATCGCGGCGAAGGTGACCAATAATGCCGCCGTCGCGACGGGTATCGGCCTCGGCGCCGTGGCGGCCGCGCGAGCGGGCGTGCAGTACTCGGAGCGTGTGATCCATCGCAATACCCAGGACAGCATCGCCGTGGCGGCCGGCCCGCTCGCGGTGGGCGCCGTCGCGCCGTGGAGCATCACGCATTCAGTGCCGCTCGAAGAAGACGAACATGGACGCGTGACGGTCAGCCGCACGATCAGCGCAGGCCAACTCGACTGCAAGGAGATCGTCTTCTCTGTCGACAAAACCGCGACCAAAAACGTGCCTGCGTCGAGCGCGTTCTATGTCGCGTCGATCTGCCGTGACGGCAGTGCGTGGAAGTGGGCGTCGGCCGAACCCGCGACCGAGCGCTGGGGCTCGCTGCAATGAACGCGCGCGAGGCAATCGGACACGCGAGCAGCGCGACGGCCGCGCGGCTCGCACTCGTCGGCGCGCTGTGCATCGGTGCGGGCGCAATCGTCAGCGGCTGCAGCTCGGCGTCCGTCGGCGCGGCGGCAGGCGCAGGCGCCGGTGCGGCGACGGGCATCGTCACGGCCAATCCCGCTGTGGGTATCGGCGTCGGCATTGCCGTGCAGGCGGCCACCGACGCAGCCGTCGCGCAATATCTGCGCGTGATGCACACGGATCAGCAGGACGTGATCGCCGCGCTCGCGGGCGCGATGCCCGTCGGCGAAACGCGCGACTGGAGCGTCAAGCACACGCTGCCCATCGAAAACGGTCACGGCCAGGTGCGCGTGACGCGTGCGTTCGCGTCGTCGCTCGCCATCTGCAAGGAGTTCGTGTTCTCGGTCGTCGACGGCGACAAGCCCGACTCGAAGGTCTACTGGTACACGGCGAGCGCCTGCCAGGGCGACAACAAGGGCTACTGGAAATGGGCATCGGCGGAACCGGCTGTCGACCGCTGGGGCAACCTGCAGTAACGCCAGGTGCCGGAAAAACAAAGGGGAGCCGCGGCTCCCCTTTGTCATTGCCCTGCCCCGCCTGTCAGGACTCGACGTCCTCGAGACTGAAGATCTCAGTCTGGTCGTTATACGAGAAGATCTCCGCATAACGGCCCCAGTTGATGACGGCATCGAGCGTCTCTTCTGCGGCGCTGTCCGACAGGAAGTCTTCCAGCTCCTGCTCGAAGCGCACGCGCGGCGCACGGTGGCCCGGACGCTCGTTCAGCACCTTCTTGATCCGCGCCGCGAGCGGCACGTGCTTGAGCAGATGATCGGCGAACATCAGCTTGCGTTCCTGCGTGCCGAACTCGGCGAACACGCGCGCAGGCGGCGTCAGGAAGATGTCGCCCTCGCGCACGTCCGCGAAACCCAGGTGCTGCAGCACCTCGGCGATCGGGAACAGATCGTCCACCTCCAGATGCAGCGAGCGCGCGATTTCCGGCATGTCCGCGCGGCCGTGATACGGCGCGGCGGCGAGCGTTTCGATCAGACCCGCCATCAGGTTGGTCGACACATGCGGCAGCCAGCTATGCAGCTCGAGTCCCTTCTTGGTCTTTTCGTCCGTCTGGCGCGCCGTCATCTTCGCGTAGATGTCGTCGACGAGACGCCGGAACGCCGGGTCCAGACGGTTGCGCGGATGCTTGAACGGCACCTTGATCTCGGCGATCACGCGGCCCGGGTTCGACGACAGCACGAGAATCCGGTCGCACATGAACACGGCTTCCTCGATGTTGTGCGTGACGATCAGCACCGACTTGATGGGCATGCGGCCCTGCGTCCACAGATCGAGCAGGTCGGTACGCAGCGTTTCGGCCGTCAGCACGTCGAGCGCGGAAAACGGCTCGTCCATCAGCAGCAGCGTCGGATCGACGACGAGCGCGCGCGCAAAGCCGACGCGCTGGCGCATGCCGCCCGACAGCTCGCGCGGATAGGCGTTCTCGAAACCGTCGAGACCGATCAGGTCGATCGCGGCGAGCGCGCGTTCGCGGCGAGCGCGCGCCCCGACGCCGAGCGCTTCGAGACCGGCTTCCACGTTCTGCAACACGGTCAGCCACGGGAACAGCGCGAAGGTCTGGAACACCATCGCGACACCTTCGGCGGGCCCCTTGAGCGGCTTGCCCATGTAGGTCACTTCGCCATCCGTCGGCTCGATCAGCCCGGCGATGATGCGCAGCAGCGTCGACTTACCCGAGCCCGAGCGCCCCAGCAGACCGACGATCTCGCCTTCGCGCAGCGACAGATTCGCGTCGTCGAGAACGAGCAGTTCGCCTTGCGTCTTGTTGAATCCGCGGCATACGTCCTTGACGCGCAGGATTTCTTCGCCGAGGCGCGGTGGCATCGGCGGCGTCTGCATCGGCGTGGCAGCCGTTACGGTTTTCGGATTTTGCATCGCGTTTTGCCTTCAATGAATCTCAATCGAGCCGCAGGCGGCTTTCGGCGTAGGCGTACAGCGGACGCCACAACACGCGATTGAAGAGGGACACGAACAGGGACATCACCGCGATGCCCAGAATGATCTTCGGATAGTCGCCCGCGGCCGTGTATTCGGCGATATACGCGCCGAGCCCGTGCGCGGCAAGCTTCGTATTGCCCCACTGCACGGCCTCCGCGACGATGCTCGCGTTCCACGCGCCGCCCGAGGCCGTGATCGCGCCCGTCACGTAGTACGGGAAGACGCCCGGCAGCATCGCCTGACGCCACCATTGCCAGCCGCGGATGCGGAAATTCTTCGCGGCTTCCTTGTAGTCGTTCGGATAGGCGCTCGCGCCCGCAATCACGTTGAACAGGATATACCACTGCGTGCCGAGCACGATCAGCGGCGAGAGCCAGATGTCCGGGTTCAGATCGAACTTGACGATCACGATCACGAAGGCCGGGAACAGCAGGTTCGCGGGGAACGCGGCGAGGAACTGCGCAACAGGCTGGACTTTTTCGGCCAGCGCGGGACGCAGCCCGATCAGCACGCCAACGGGCAGCCACACCACTGAAGCGAGCGCGATCAGCAGCGTCACGCGCAGCAGCGTGAGCAGGCCCAGCACGAAGACATGGCCGACTTCATCGAGCGTGACGCCCGTGCGCACATAGGCGATCACGCGATAGACGACGTAGGCCGTCGCCAGCACGACGATCACGGCCCACACGATATCGCCCGTCTTCGACGACTTGTGCTCCGCCGGCTTCGCGAACCTCACCGCGCTCATGCTCGGCCAGCGGATCGGCACGCGCGCGGCCTTCGCGAACATCCAGCCGATCGGAACGAGCAGACGGTGAATCAGGCGCGTGCGGCGGATCAGGTCGAGCAGCCACGACTCGGGCGCGTCGCCGGAACTCGTGTTCTCCATGCGGAACTTGTCGGTCCACGCGACGAGCGGACGGAACAGGAACTGGTCGTACGCGAGGATCACGACCGTCATCGTCAGGATCACCCAGCCGATCGCGTGCAGGTTCTTGTCGGCGATGGCCTGCGCCAGATATGCGCCGACGCCCGGCAGCGTGATCGTGTGATTGCCGACCGTGATCGCCTCCGACGCCACCACGAAGAACCAGCCGCCCGACATCGACATCATCATGTTCCAGATGAGGCCGGGCATCGAGAACGGCACTTCGAGCTTCCAGAAGCGCTGCCACGACGTCAGATGGAAACCCTTCGACACTTCGTCCAGATCGCGCGGCACCGTGCGCAGCGACTGGTAGAAGCTGAAGGTCATGTTCCATGCCTGGCTCGTGAAGATCGCGAAGATCGCGGCCAGCTCGGCGCCCAGCACGCGCGACGGAAACAGCGCGAGGAAGAACGTCACCGTGAACGAGATGTAGCCGAGCACGGGCACCGACTGCAGGATGTCGAGAATCGGCACGAGCACCTGGCCCGCGCGGCGGCTCTTGGCCGCGAGCGTGCCGTACACGAGCGTGAAGATCAGCGACGCCACCATCGCGGCGAGCATGCGCAGCGTGGTGCGCAGCGCGTACTCAGGCAGATTGGCCGGGTCGAGCGAGATAGGCGCGCTCTGCAATGTCGAGATGGGCGCCATCGTTTCGTGGAAGCCGACGACGGCCATCGCGATCAGGCAGATGATCAGCGGGAAGGCGATGAAGTCCCAGCGGTTGGGCAGCACCCGCCAGGCTGACGCATTGGCGGTGCGATTCAGGGTGAAGCTGAACAGATCCATCAGGCAGCCTCCCGTTCGCAGCGGGACGCAGCCACGCAGCAAGCCGTGATGGCTACGCTCGCGCCGTCATGGATGGCGGCGGCACGACGGTCCGAGGTTCGATCCGGAAAGCGGAATTCAGGCATGGCAAAACGCAAATGCGCGGTAAATCGTTGGCGTTGAATACGCATTGGCCGGCGACGAATACGTTGCGCGGCGCCCCGTGCGGGCCTGCACTTACGGCCGACGCGATCGTGTTGCGCGGGCCGCCGCCAGCAGACCGGCGAGCTTTCCTCATTTTGGACGGCACGACACTACTACAACCTGTGTGACAGAAACAACCGTTGACATTCAAATGTCACGCCGAATGGTTCTACAAAGGCTTCTGTAAGCGGCAGGCCGCGTGCGGCAAGGGGACGGGCTTGCCACCCGCTTGCAGCGAACCGTCGCGCGCGAGCCACATCCCGATCCACATCCCATTCGCCCCGCCGCTATTCAGAAAGTCCCGCCAGAGGCCGTTAATACTCCACACGGGCTCTCGCGCGCGCAAATCCTGACTGGCGTCGGGCCGTGCGGCGGTTAAAATCGGGGAGCGGCGAGAACCTGCTGGCCGCCGGCGACGAGGACGGCGGCGCGGCGCATTATCCTGGCTCCGTGCGGCGCACGGCAAGAATCGACAGGAACGGCCCAGCGCCAGCGCGTTGCAACGAGAGACGTTGTTGCATGAATCAGTCAGACGGATCAGAGGGTCGATGAAAAGGACAACCTTGCGCCAGGCATTGGGACCGGCCAGTTTCGTACTGGTCGTGCTCGCATGCTGGTTCGCATCCGGCCTGGTCGCGGACCGGATGGTACAGCAAGAACTGGATACCGCACTGCGCCAGCAGCGGCAGATGTCCGCCTCGATTGTCTACAACATGGCCGAAGTGATCGCGAGCGATCTGGCCATGTCCCGTGCCATACCCGCCACCATGGCCGAGCTGGGCGTGATCCAGCAGGCTCTGACGCATTCGCAGAATTATGCCGCTTCAGGCGTCGACCTGGAACCCGCGCACCGCGAAGAGCTGTTGAAATCGCCCGAACTGGCGGGCATCGACGGCTTTTTGCGCGATGCCCAGGGCTTCTCGGGCCTCGACATCATCTGGCTCGTCAACGCCAACGGGCTGTGCGTCGCCGCGAGCAACGCGCAGAACACGCATTCGTTCGTCGGCCTCGACATGCGCTCGCGCAGCTATCTGACCAACGCCCTGCTCGGCGCGTTCGGCGAAGCGTACGGCGTCGGCCGCATGAGCGGCGAGCCGGGCATCTTCATTTCGGCGCCCGTCTACGACGACGGGCTGCTGGTCGGCGCGATCGTCGCCAAGGTCGGCATCGCGCGGCTGCGCCACTGGGTCGCGCACGCGGGCACCTTCGTCACCGACGACAACGGCGTGATCATCATGGCGCACAACGCGGCGCTCGAAGGCCAGGCGATGCCCGCCTCGCGCGTCACGCAGATGAGCGCTGGCGAGCGCATGAGCACCTACCATCGCGACCGCTTCCCCGCCGTCCAGATCCGGCCCGTGAAGAGCCAGGTGCGCGGCGATGCGCCGTGGGTGCCCGCCGAAATCGCCGACCAGCTGTTCGACATGCCCGGCCAGCCGATCCCGACGCTCTACCAGTCGCGCAGCGGCCTGAACTCAGGTCTGTCCGCGCATCTCGTCGATCCGCTCGTCGCCTGGCCCGAACTGATGCGCAATCACAAGCGCGACCATCTGCTGGTGTTCCTGACGCTCGCGGGCACGGTGGCGCTCGCGTGGGTGATCACCGTGTCGTATCTGCGCGAGCGGCGCCATCACCGTGCGACCCGCGTGCTCGCCGAACAGCTGCAGTCGGCGAACACGCTGCTGTCCGCGGAAGCGCGTCACGACGCGCTGACGGGCGCGCTGTCGCGCCGCTACTTCCTCGACCTGTTGCGCCATGAGATCGATCGGGCCCGCGCGACGGGCGAACCGCTGTGCATGGCGATCGCCGACCTCGATCACTTCAAGCAGATCAACGACCGCTTCGGGCACGCGGCCGGCGACCGCGCGCTCGAGCATTTCGTCGACACCTGCCGTTCCGAGCTGCGCGGCAGCGACGCGATCGGCCGGCTCGGTGGCGAAGAGTTCGGCATTCTGCTGCCCACCACGCCGCTCGGCACGGGACTCGAAGTGGTCGAGCGCCTGCGCGTGCGGCTGAAGGCGATGCCGTCGTCGAAGCTGCCGCAGTCGGTGGGTCTGAGCGTAAGTATCGGTATTACGGAGCTGTCGGCGGAAGACCTGCCCGAGCGCATCATCAGCCGCGCGGACCAGGCGCTCTATGCCGCGAAACAGGGCGGCCGCGACCGCAGCGAAGCCGTGCCGCCCGACGACACCGCGCCGCCGACGCGCGCGCCCGTCAACGTCTGGTAATCGTTATTGCCAGCGGGTCTCGAAGGCAGGCGAGCGATGCACGCCGCATTGCGCGTGTCCAGCCCGCCGGGCAAGCGGAGCACAAGCAGGTATCATCGGCTTTCATACGAAAGTTGTGATCACTGCTTTACGCTCCCCCGGAGGTTCGCATGAAGGGAAATCTGGTCATCGTCTGCCGCGATCAGGACGCTGACGCTTTCGACCATCTGCTCGCAGAATACGGCGCGTTTCAGACGCGCCTGTCGTCGACCACGTGGTATCTGAAACTGGACGTGGCGCCCGAAGTCATACAGGACGAGATCCTCGCGCGTCTTGGCAAATACACGACGCACTACATCTTCGAGGCCGACACGGTGACGTGGAACACGGTGGACAGCGAAGCCGCCGCCGCGCTCAACACGCTCTTCACCGAGTAAAGCGCAACGCGTTGTTCGCGGGGCCTTTCGCAGCACTCACGCCCCTCTCTCTTGCAACGCCGCGCAGCCTGACGGCGCGGCGCATAGCACTCACCAGACGCTTTCCGACGCCGCCGCCGTGCGTGTCACCGATTCCAGCGGAAACGTCATCTGCACGCGCAAGCCGCGTCCGCCGCTCGCCGCATCGTTATTGCCGATCTGCCATTCGCCGCCCGCGCGCCGCACGAGCCGCTCGACGATCGCGAGGCCGAGGCCGCTGTGGCCGTTGCCGCCGCGGGCCGGATCGAGCCGCACGAACGGACGGCTCGCGTTGATCAGATCCTGAGCGGCAATGCCGTTGCCATTGTCGGTGACCGACAGCGTGAAGCCTTGCGGCGTGCGCGCCGTCGCGACGACGACGGGCGGCGCACCATACGCATGCGCGTTATCGAGCAGATTGGACAGGATCCGGTCGAGCGTCGCGGCAGGCAGCCTGAACCCGGCTCCCGCGCGCAGATCGGTCTGCACGGTCGACGCGCCGCCCGAGACGGCGCGATAGCTGCGCACCACACGCTCGCACTGGCCGTCCACGTCGACGGGCTCGCTGCGATCCGCGCCGTCATGCGCAAACACCAGAAACTGCTCGACGATGTGAGTCATCGAATCCACGTCGCGCACGACGCCGTCGCGCATCTTCGCTTCTTCCATCATCTCGGCGCGCAGACGCAGACGCGCCAACGGCGTCTTCAGGTCATGCGCGACGCCTGCCAGCATCACCGCCCGATCGTGCTCGGTGCGCGCCACTTCCTGCACCATCTGGTTGAAGCCGTGCGTCAGCTGCCGCAATTCCCGCGGACCGCGTTCGCGCACGGGCGGCACAGGCAGCCCGCGCCCGAAGCGCGTCACGGCCTGCGCAAGCGAGCGCAGCGGCTGCTGCAGCTGCCACGCGGCAAAAAGCGCCGCCATCACGCCCGCCGAGAAGATGATGCCGAGCCACAGAACCATCCGGTCGAGCGAGCGCGGCGGCCGCAACGGCTGCACGGGCACGACGATCCAGCTGGCGTCGCTCGCCGCGCGCACCCACAGCGTGGGCGGCTTGCCGGGCGTGCCGACGCGCACCTGCGTCGAAGTGGGCAGACGGTCGCGCACGTCGTCGACGAAACGGTTGAGCGGCGGCGGCAGATTGGGCACTTCGGCGGGCACGTCCGCGCTCGCGGGATCGACGAGGCGCACGCGCGACGGCAACGGCTGATCCGGCTCGCGTCTTACGTGATCGCGCACCGCATCGACGAGGAACACGGCCTCTTCGACGGCATAACGCGTCTGCGACTGGTTGCGCTCGAAGCGCACCAGCAGGTACCACGCGAAATGCGACACCAGCAACACGCACACCACGAGCAGCGCCAGCCGCCCGAACAGCGAATCAATTGGGCGCCGCATGTTGCTCGCCGTCGGGGACGAACACGTAGCCGCGTCCGCGTACTGTCTGAATGAAGCGCGGCACGGACGGATCGGTTTCGAGAATGCGCCGCAGGCGCCACACCTGCACGTCGATGCCGCGGTCGGTGCCGTCGTATTCGGGACCGTGCAGCAGTTCGAGCAGGCGCTCGCGCGTGAGCGTGCGCATCGGGTGATTGACGAAAATCTTCAGGAGCGCGAATTCGCTGCCGGACAGCGTCAGCGGCTTGCCTTCCTGATGCAGCGCGCGCGACTGGAAATCCAGCGTGAAACGGCCAAACGAGAACGGTTCGCGCTGTTCGGGCGCGGCCGCCGACGGCAGCGTCTTGCGGCGGCGCAATACCGCCTGCACGCGCGCCAGCAGTTCGCGCGGATTGAACGGCTTGCCGAGGTAATCGTCCGCGCCGAGTTCAAGCCCGACGATGCGGTCCACGTCGTCGGCACGCGCGGTGAGCATGATGACGGGGATGTCGTCGCCCGAGGCGCGCAGCTTGCGCAGCGCCGTCAGGCCGTCGACGCCCGGCATCATCAGGTCGAGCACGATCAGGTCGGGCCGTTCGCGCTCGATACGGCGTTCCAGGGAGCTGGCGTCGTGCAGCACCGAAACCTCGATGCCCTGACGGGCCAGGTAGTCGCGCAGCAGGTCGCGCAGTTCGACGTCGTCGTCGACGACAAGAATTTGAGTAGCCATGTCTCGAAGTGTAACGCGCACCCCATCGGGTTTCCGACCCATCCGACCCGCCAAAGGGTTACCGGGTGTTACTGCGAAAGGCGCACGTAATGTCGCGTAACTTCCGCAAGGATACGCGTAACACGGCCCCCGTTCGATGCCTCTACGCTGTGCCTTACCGAATGCACGCCAGTCCACCTTCGAGACGGGCGGCATCGTCGGCCAGTTGATCAAGGAGCACAGTCATGTCCAAAAAAACATCACGCTTTCTCGCCGTTGCCGCTGCATCGCTTGCACTGAGTCTCGGGTCCGCCTTCGCCGCGCAGCCGTCGGACGCCCCCGGCGGTCCTGGCATGGGACACGGCGGTCCGGGCTGGCGTCATGGCGGCTTCATGAAGGAACTGAACCAGTTGCACGGGCAACTGAAGCTGAACGCGGACCAGGAAAAGTCGTGGCAGGCCGCGCTCGACACGATGAAGCAAAGCCATGAAGCCGAACGCGCGAATCGCGAGCAGATGCGCCAGCAGTTCAAACAGATGCAGCAGCAGCCGATCCTCGACTTGAACGCGATGCACGCCGCGCATCAGCAGATCGAGCAGAAGGATGCGCAGCTGCGCGAACAGACGGCGACGGCATGGCTCAACTTCTACAACGGTCTGAACGACCAGCAGAAGACCACCGTCAGCACCGCGCTCAAGCAGCACTTCGCGAAGATGGAGCAGCGTCATGAAAGGATGCACGAGCGTTGGGAGAAGCATCGCGGCGATGCGGCGGCTTCCGCTGTGAAGCCGTAAGCGGAAAGCGCTTCCGCACAAAAAAGAAACGCCGCGGAAGGCAGCTTCCGCGGCGTTTGCTCATGGTCCGCCGCAAACGTGCGGACGCAAGCAGCGTTACGACGACGCTTAACGCAACTGTCCCAGATCGAACAGCAGCACTTCAGCAGCTTCGCCGTTTTCGACGGTGACGTTCCCGGCATCGGTCACCATCGCGGCATCGCCTGCCTTCAGCGCCTCGCCGTTAACCGTGACGGCACCGCGCGCGACGTGCACATACGCCTGCCGCCCCGCCGCGAGCGTATATTCGGCGCGCTCCGCGCCATCGAACAGTCCGGCGAGGATCGACGCATCGGCGTGGATCGTCACCGAACCGTCGCGGCCTTCCGGCGACGCCACGACGCGCAGCCGTCCACGCTTGTCTGCGTCTTCGAAGCGCTTTTCCTCGTAGCCCGGTGCATCGCCCGCGCGCTTCGGGATGATCCAGATCTGCAGCAGATGCAGCGGATCTTCCTGCGAGCCGTTGAACTCGCTGTGCATCACGCCCGTGCCCGCGCTCATGCGCTGTACGTCGCCCGGACGGATCGTCGAGCCGTTGCCGAGGCTGTCGCGGTGCGACAACGCGCCGTCGAGCACATAGGTGACGATTTCCATGTCGCGATGCCCGTGCGTGCCGAAGCCCTGCCCGGCGGCGATCCGATCCTCGTTGATCACGCGCAGCGGACCGAAGTGCATGTGCTCGGGATCGTGGTAGTCGGCAAACGAAAAGCTGTGCTTCGCGTTCAGCCAGCCGTGGTTGGCGTGGCCACGCTCGTCGGAACGGCGGATCCTGATCATGTGACTCTCTCGTGAAAATTGGCGATGACAGGAATGTATGGGCTGCGCACGGGTAGAACAATCCGCGCCGCCGCACCGGATCGTTTCAGAAATGACGGCAATGACGCAAGGCCGCAAGGCCGCGCGATGCGCCCTGCATCGGCCGCCTCGCCGCTTCGAAAACGGGCGGCGGACTGCCGCAGCGTCGCCGCGCACCCGCATGTCTCTGGCGGCAAAGGGCTTTTTCCCACGGAGACTACTGGCACCGCCCGCCGGTTCGGGTAAAATACCGCGCTTTTTGGAACGGGTCGGCACGCGTCGCGCGTGCGGACGGGCCGCCCGGCGAGCTGGCGGCCGCCCGCACGCCAGGAAAAACGCGCAACGGTCGTCTCTGGAAGGGGCGTCGGACGGCAACAGCACCGAAACAATCCGCCGCCAGTTCGGGGCAGCGCATTTTTGTCCGCCTAGAATGGCGACGGCCGCGAGCCGCTGCCGTCGCCGCGCGCAGGCGCCGCGGCGACGGGAAGTCAGGAGAAACATGAAGAAGTACGCACTGTGCGTGGCGCTCGCCGTCATGGCTTCGGGAGTCATGGCAAAAGAATGGAAAACCGTGCGCATCGGGGTCGACGCCAGTTATCCGCCGTTCGAGTCGATCGCGCCGGGCGGCCAGATGGTCGGTTTCGACGTGGATCTGACGAAGGCGCTGTGCGCGAAGATGAACGTAAAGTGCGTGTGGATTCCGCAGGATCTCGACGGCATCATCCCGGCGCTCAAGGCCAGGAAGTACGACATCATCGTGTCGTCGCTGACCGTCACCGACAAGCGCCGCGAGCAGATCGACTTCTCCGGCAAGCTGTTCGACGCGCCCGCGCGCATGATCGCGAAGAAGGGCTCGCCGCTGCTGCCGACGGCGCAGTCGCTGAAGGGCAAGCGCGTGGGCGTCGAGCAGGGCTCGACGCAGGAAGCGTACGCGAAGGCGTACTGGGAGCCCAAAGGCGTGACGATCGTGCCTTACCAGAACCAGGATCAGGTGTACGCGGATCTGGCGACGGGGCGTCTCGACGCCGCGTTGCAGGACGAGTTGCAGGCCGACTCCGGCTTCCTGAAGACGCCGCGCGGCAAGGACTTCGCGTGGGCGGGCCCGGACGTGAAGGACGCGAAGACGATCGGCGAAGGCACGGCCATCGGCGTGCGCAAGGAAGACGGCGATCTGAAGGCGATGCTGAACAAGGCGCTCGCGGGCGTTCACCAGGACGGCACGTTCACGAGGCTCGAGAAGCAGTATTTCGACGTCGAGATCTATCAGAGCCGCTAAACGAATCGCCAGCGGCGCTAACACAAGCTCGGGGCTGGCCCGGATGGGCCCGCCAGCGAGCTTCGTAATACAGTCGGACCCAGCAGCAGATCAGGCAGCAACCCAGCAGCAAACGCAGCAAAAAACGCAGCAAAAAACTCAGCAACAGACGCAGCAACAACGGAAGCAAAATACGCGCTGCCGGCCGCCCAAGCTTGACAGGCCAGGCAGTCATGATTCGCACAGCGGCATGCTGTGCGCCGCACGGGAGACATCGAAGGCAAGCGGCATCCGCCTTCGCACGAACCGCCGCAGCGTACGCATTGCCGCGTCTTTCGCGGCGCGCGGGAGCGTCGTCAAGGACTCACTATGCTCTTTCAAGGCTACGGCCCGATCATCTTTGCCGGCACGGTGCAGACCGTCAAGCTGGCTATCCTGTCGCTCGCGCTCGCGTTCCTGCTCGGCCTGCTCGGCGCGGCAGCGAAGCTGTCGAAGAACCGGGTGACGTACAGCATCGGCACCATCTACACGACACTGATTCGCGGCGTCCCCGATCTCGTGCTGATGCTGCTGCTCTTCTACAGCATCCAGATCTGGCTGAACAATCTGACCGACATGCTCGGCTGGGATCAGATCGACATCGATCCGTTCGTCGCCGGCGTCGCCGTGCTCGGCTTCATTTACGGCGCGTACTTCACGGAAACCTTCCGCGGCGCCTTCCTCGCCGTGCCGCGCGGCCAGCTCGAAGCGGGCGCAGCATACGGCATGACGGGCTGGCAGGTGTTCACCCGGATCATGTTCCCGCAGATGATGCGCTTCGCGCTGCCCGGCATCGGCAACAACTGGCAGGTGATGGTCAAGGCGACGGCGCTCGTCTCGATCATCGGTCTCGCGGATGTCGTCAAGGCCTCGCAGGATGCGGGCAAAGGCACGCTGCGGTTCTTCTTCTTCACGCTGATGGCAGGCGCCATCTATCTGCTCATCACGACAGCATCGAACTTCGTGCTGATGTACCTCGAAAAACGCTACTCGACTGGCGTGCGCAAGGCGGAACTATGATCGAGCTGATCCAGGAATACTGGCGCAACTATCTGTATACGGACGGCTACCGCTTTACGGGCGTCGTCATCACGTTGTGGCTGCTGGTCATCTCGATCGGCCTTGGCTTCTGTCTCTCTGTGCCGCTCGCCGTGGCGCGCGTGTCGAAGAAGAAGTGGCTGTCGACCTCGGTGTGGCTGTATACGTATATCTTCCGCGGCACTCCGTTGTACGTGCAACTGCTGCTTTGCTACACGGGTCTGTACAGCCTCGAAATCATCCGTTCGAACGCGCTGACCAACGCATTTTTCCGCGACGGCATGCACTGCACGCTGCTCGCCTTCACGCTGAACACCTGCGCGTACACAACGGAAATCTTCGCGGGCGCGATCAAGGCGACGCCGTACGGCGAGATCGAAGCAGCACGCGCGTACGGCATGTCGCAGTTCACGCTGTATCGCCGCGTGATCCTGCCGTCGGCGCTGCGCCGCGCGCTGCCTTACTACAGCAACGAAGTGATCCTCATGCTGCATGCCACCACGGTCGCCTTCACCGCGACGGTGCCGGACATCCTGAAGATCGCGCGCGACGTGAATTCGGCCACTTACCGTTCGTTCGACGCGTTCGGTATCGCCGCCCTGCTCTATCTGATCATCTCTTTTGCGCTCGTCTGGCTGTTCCGCCGCGCCGAGCGCCGCTGGCTCGCTTATCTGCGCCCGCAAGGCAAGTAACGACGGCGTACAAGCAAGTCAAGGAACCCGATGAATACTCCAGCAACACCGCAAATGCTTTTCGTCGACAACCTGCACAAGCAGTACGGCGACAACGAAGTTCTCAAAGGCGTCACGCTGCGCGCGAACCGCGGCGACGTGATCAGCGTGATCGGCTCGTCCGGCTCGGGCAAGAGCACGATGCTTCGCTGCATTAACTTTCTCGAGCAGCCGAACGCCGGACGCATCTTCGTCGAAGGTCAGGAGATTCGCACGCAGAAGGACAAGCACGGCGCGCTGCGCGTGTCGGACGCGAAGCAGCTGCAGAAGATGCGCACCAGACTGTCGATGGTGTTCCAGCACTTCAACCTGTGGACGCACATGACGGTGCTCGAGAACATCATCGAAGCGCCGCTGCACGTGCTCGGCATTCCGCGCAAGGAAGCCGAAGCGCGCGCGCGCACTTACCTCGAGAAAGTGGGCCTCGCGCCGCGTGTCGAGAAGCAGTATCCGTCGCATCTGTCGGGCGGCCAGCAGCAGCGCGTGGCCATCGCCCGCGCGCTGACGATGAACCCCGACGTGATGCTGTTCGACGAGCCCACTTCGGCACTCGATCCCGAACTGGTCGGCGAAGTGCTGAAGGTCATGCAGACGCTCGCGGAAGAAGGCCGCACGATGATCGTCGTCACGCACGAAATGGCGTTCGCGCGCAACGTGTCGAATCACGTGATGTTCCTGCATCAGGGGCGCGTCGAGGAAGAAGGTCACCCGGACGAAGTGTTCAGGAACACGAAGAGTGAACGTCTGAAGCAGTTCCTCTCTGGCAGCCTGAAATAACGCGGAAATGTAGTTTATGTAGTATTACAGGGCGCTTACCGGCGCCCTTTTTCATTTCTGCGCGGCGCCGCTCTTTTTCTTCCTGCGGGCCCAAAAGCTTCGGCATCCCAACATCTGCGCGAACGACAGTTCTAAAACCGCCTACTCTCGACGATTTGCTCCGTCAATAGTGGCAATCCTTGACACAAGTCATTAACAACGGTGAGTCCCTTGCCCGACCAAGGCCAGAAGCCCGTTTTGCAACCCTCTGCGCCCCACTTGTCTCATATTGGTATTGCAATTTAGAGACATCTTTACCGAGCATCACTAATTTATTCGCCAACCGAAGGGTATTTTGCTAAATTAGTAACGAAAGTAGCAAAACAAAGTTCAAGAAAAGTAGTTTCACTTCAAAACGAACAAACAGGAGATACCGGTCGCGAGGGATCGGCAAGACGATCAGACAGCCAGCAAGGCTGCGCGTCGACTACACAACCGATCACCGCGCCGCTCCCTGAAGAAAGATTCCTGCTCGGCGCTGCTGGCGTCCGGGCACCACTCGCAGTACTGGCTTTACTTTTTGACAGGGTATGGAGGAGAAGATGAAGAAAGCTTTGGCTGCCGCAGCGCTGCTGACTTTCGGCGTTGCAGCACACGCACAGAGCAGCGTGACGCTGTACGGGCGTCTGGACGCTGGTCTGGAGTACATGTCGGGTGTGCCGACGAGCGCAACTGGTGGCGGCACCGCGACGAGTAGCACGCACCGCTTCCGCGCAGAGTCCGGCGACTGGGGTACCAGCCTGTGGGGCTTGAAGGGCGCTGAAGATCTGGGCGGCGGCTACAAGGCTGTGTTCCAGTTGGAAGGCTCGTTCAATACGATGACGGGCGCAGGCCCGGGCGGCGGCGGCCTCTTCAATCGCTGGGCGACGGTCGGCTTCGCAAGCGATCAATACGGTACGTTCACGATGGGCCGCATGCTGTTCATCTCGAACGGCGTGTGGGACTTCGATCCGTTCGGTCAATCGAACTGGTCGTCGGCATCGCTGGTTCGTGGCCGCAACTGGCCGCAATCGAGCAACAACGTTGCTTACCAGTCGCCGAAGATCGCTGGCTTTGACTTCTACGGCCAGTACGCGCTGTCGAACACGACGAACTGGAACGGTAACAATCCGGTCGACGCGAACGGCAACCCGACGGGCCAGGGCCGCGAGGCAGGTGCACAGGTCACCTACACGTCGTCGCTCTTCCAGGTTCGCGGTATCTATGACGAAATCCGCAACCCGTCGACGGGCCTGCTGACCAACTCGTACAACTACTCGCGTGAGTACTCGGCTCTCGTGAACGTGTTCCTCGGTCAGTTCAAGATCCAGGGCGCGTACCAGGCAATCCGCACGTCGGGTATCACGGCAACGACGCCGGGCACGCCGACGACGCTCGATCACGAGTGGGGCGGTGTCACGTGGCAAGCAACGCCGGCAGCTGCTCTGATCGCAGCCGTCTACCATGTGAACGGCAACAACGGTGCAGGCAACGCGACGATCTACACGGTCGGCGGCTCGTACAACCTGTCGAAGCGCACGCTGCTCGACCTGCAGGTCGCAACGGTCCAGAACAGCAAGACGGCTAACTACGGCCTGAACGCTAACCCGGCGGGCACGACGGTCGGCACGGACAATCCGCTGCCGGGCCACAGCCAGACGGGCGTGTACGCAGGTATCCAGCACTCGTTCTAATCGAACGGTGCTAACAGAACAGCTGTAACAGAAACGGTTTTCACGCTGCTGCGAGAGGCGCGTATCGGTGCGATGTCCGAAAGGGTGTCGCACCTTTTTTTATTTGCCCGCGCGACGGCGCTTACGACTTCGCTTCGGCACTTCACGCGTGCATCACAACGCACCGGCGCGGTGCAACGCCGGCGCTTCTTCACATCACTCACACCGCGGTAACGCGCGGCACTAGCGGCACGACTTACACAGCCGCTTCGTTCTCCTCACCCGTGCGAATGCGGATCACACGTTCCACATCCGCGACAAAAATCTTGCCGTCGCCGATCTTGCCCGTGCGCGCCGCGCCGATGATGGCATCGATCACCTGATCGCACTGGTCGTTCGACACGACGACTTCGATCTTCACTTTCGGCAGAAAATCGACGACGTACTCGGCGCCACGATACAGCTCGGTGTGCCCTTTCTGGCGGCCGAAGCCTTTGACCTCGGTGACCGTCAGCCCCGTCAGGCCGACTTCGGCGAGCGCTTCGCGGACTTCGTCGAGCTTGAACGGTTTGATGATGGCGGTGATGCGTTTCATGGCAGGCCTCGTCTCGGTTCTAAAAAGGAAAGTACGGATGCGTTGATTCTACGCCGCACCGCACACGTTGCCAGCCTCGGGCATGACAACGCGTGCGACGTCGCGCGCAGATCGGCAGATAAAGACTGATCTCAGGCGGCTTTGTCCGGAACCGTTGCAAGATCATCCGTCCAGACGACGGCTTCCGAATCGCTCGGCGCTCGCCAGTCGCCGCGCGGCGACAGCGAACCGCCCGAGCCGACCTTCGGCGCATTCGGCACGCAGCTCCGCTTGAACTGGCTCGTCTTGAAGAAGCGCCACAGGAAAATGCCGAGATTGTGCTTGATCGCGGCGAGATCGTATTCGTTGCGCGCGACGTGCGCGCCTTCCGGCCAGCCGCCCTGCTCCTTGTCGCGCCACGCATGCAGCGCAAGGAACGCGACCTTCGACAGCGAGAAGCCGTAGCGCAGGATGTAGAACAGATTGAAGTCCTGCAGTTCGTACGGGCCGATGAACGACTCCGTCTTCTGTTCGATCGCACCCGCCGATTTGCCCGGCACCAGTTCCGGGCTGATCTCGGTGGCGAGAACGTTGAGCAGCGTATCCGAGCCGCTTTCGCCGACGGCGCCCGTCTCCGCGACCCAGCGCACCAGATGGGTGATCAGCGTCTTCGGCACGCTTGCGTTCACGCTGTAATGCGACATGTGATCGCCGACGCCATACGTGCACCAGCCGAGTGCGAGTTCGCTCAGATCGCCTGTGCCGATCACGATGCCGTTATGGAAATTGGCAAGCCGGAACAGATGATTCGTGCGCTCGCCCGCCTGCACGTTTTCGAACGTGATGTCGTACTTCGCCTCGCCCGCCGAGTACGGATGGCCGAGATCCTTCAGCATCTGTTCGCAGCTCGGACGAATATCGATTTCCATCGACGTGCAGCCGACCACGTCCATCAGTTCGCGCGCCTGCTTCAGCGTGCGGTCGCTGGTCGCGAAGCCCGGCATCGTTACGCCGATGATGTTGGTGCGCGGCAGCGCGAGCCGGTCCATCGCCTTCGCGCAGACGAGCAGCGCATGCGTCGAATCGAGCCCGCCCGACACGCCGATCACGACCTTCTGGATGTTCGACGCCGACAGTCGCTGCACGAGCGCCTGCACCTGAATGTTGTAGACCTCGTTGCAGCGCTCGTCGCGGCGGCGCGTGTCGGCGGGCACGTACGGGAAGCGCTCGACCTTGCGAGCAAGCGGCAAAGCATGCGAAGCGTCATGCCCGATCGCGACACGCACAACCTGAAACTTCGCGGCTTCGTCCTTATGACGCTGCACCGACATGCCGAACGTGGTCTGCCGCATGCGCTCGTGCGACAGCCGTTCGAGATCGATGTCGGCGAAGATCATGTGCGAGTCGTCGAGAAAACGCTCGGACTCGGCGAGCATCTCGCCGTTCTCATAGATCAGCGCCTGACCGTCCCACGCCATGTCCGTCGACGACTCGCCGCGTCCCGCCGACGTGTACAGATACGCGGCAAGACAGCGCGCCGACTGCTGGCCGACCAGCTGATGCCGGTAGCCCGACTTGCCGACCACGACGTTCGACGCCGACAGGTTCACGAGCACCGTCGCGCCCGCGAGGGCCGCGAACGACGACGGTGGAATGGGCACCCACACGTCTTCGCAGATCTCGACGTGAAAGCGGAAATCCGGCACATCGGTCAGTTCGAACAGCAGCGAGGCGCCGAACGGCACGCGCTGGCCGAGCAGATCGATGTCGCGCGCGACGGCGCAATCGGCGGGTGCGTACTGGCGCGCCTCGTAGAACTCGCCGTAATTGGGCAGATAGGTCTTCGGCACGGCGCCCAGCACCGCGCCGCGCGCCACCACGATCGCGCAGTTGTACAGGCTGTGATCCACCTGCAGCGGCATGCCGACGATCAGCGCGACGGGCAGCTTCTTCGACGCATCGACGATCTTTGCCAGCGCTGTCTTGCATGCATCGAGCAGCGCGCGTTGATGGAAGAGGTCGTCGCAGGTGTAGGCGGGCAAGCCGAGTTCGGGAAACGCGACGAGCGCCGCGCCTTTTGCAGCGGCTTCGTGCGCGAGCTTGAGCGTTTCGTCGGCGTTGAAGGCCGGGTCCGCGACGCGGCAACGCGGCACACCCACCGCGACGCGCGCAAAGCGATGCGAATACAGGTTGAAGAAATTGCCTTTCATGTCAGAGATTTCCTAAGGCGCGCACCGGACGACGGTCGCGCGCGAAACGGCTGCTATCGAACAGCGTAAATGATAAGCCGTAAGCGCATTCAAGGTCTCGATCATGTGCGCCTGCTGGCCATGCCGCGCGCGACGCGCGCGCATTTGCTTTAACATGGCCGTTCGCCGCGCGGCGGCCCGCTTCGCGCCCGCGTTGCCTTGCAGCCTGGCGCGAACCGGCCGGAACGCGCAAGCCGCAGTCCGCTTTTATCCCGTCCAGCCACGCTGCGAGCGATCGCGAGCGCATGGCATCAAGAATCGCCAACGGTCGAACAGATTGAACCAGGAACGTTTTGATTACCGCGCGGGCATCCTCGCTTCCCCGCTCGAAGTCGATGCCGCCGAATGGAACGCGTTGTTGAGCCGCCAGGCACAACCCACGCCGTTCTTGCGCCATGAATTCCTGAGCGCGCTGCACGCGACGCGCTGCGCCGTCGCCGATACCGGCTGGGGGCCGCAGTTCGTCACGCTGACCGATCCGCGCACGGGCCGGCTGGCCGCGGCCGCGCCCGTCTACGCGAAAAGCCACTCGTACGGCGAGTATGTGTTCGACTGGGCATGGGCCGACGCGTACAAGCGCAACGGCCTGCCCTACTATCCGAAGCTGCTGTGCGCGGTGCCTTTCACGCCCGTTCAGGGCACGCGCCTGATGGCCGCCGACAGCCACGCGCTGCGCCATCTCGCCGCCACGCTCGTCGCCTTCGCCGAACAGGCCGACGTGTCATCGCTGCACGTGCTGTTTCCGACCGAACAGGAAGCGCAGACGTTGACGGATCTCGGCATGATGCAGCGCGAAGGCGTGCAGTTTCACTTGCTCAACGACGGCTACCGCGACTTCGACGAGTTCCTGTCGACGCTCGAACAGAAGAAGCGCAAGAACATCCGCGCCGAGCGCCGCAAGGTGCGCGACGCGGGCATCACGTTCCGGCGCATGCTGGGCGAAGACATCAGCGACGCCGACTGGCGCTTCTTCAGCAAGTGCTATCGGCAAACGTACCGCGAGCACTTTTCCAGTCCGTATCTGAACCTCGATTTCTTCCGGATGATCGGCGAGTCGATGCCCGAGAATCTGATGATGGTCATCGCCGAATACGAGGGCAAGCCGATCGCCAGTTCGCTCGTCGTCTATCAGCGCGACGGCGCGAACGCGGGCGGCACGCTCTATGGCCGCTACTGGGGCGCGCTCGAACACGTGCCCTGCCTGCACTTCGAGACCGCGTACTACCAGCCGCTCGAGTTCTGTATCGAGCAGAAGCTCGGCGTCTTCGAAGGCGGCGCACAGGGCGAGCACAAGATGGCGCGCGGCTTCATGCCGACCGTCACGCGCTCGACCCACTGGCTCGCGCATCCCGCCTTTTCGGACGCCGTTGCGCACTTTCTCGACAACGAGAAGAATCACATCCACGCGTACGTCGACGAACTGCGCGAACACAATCCGTTCAAGGAATAACAGGGAAAAACGCGCGCCATGCCGTGGTTTCTGTATCTGATCGAATGCTCGGACGGCAGCGTCTACACGGGCATCGCCACCGACGTGCAAGCCCGCTACGACAAGCACACGAGCGGCACGGGCGCTCGCTATACGCGCTCGCGCAAGCCGGTGCGCCTCTTGGCATCGTTCGAACTGGCCGACCGTTCGAGCGCGTCGCGCGCCGAGTATCGGGTCAAGCAGCTGACGCCGGCGCAGAAATGGGAACTGGCGTCGGGCGCGCGGACGCTCGAATCGGTGCTGCCCGTTGCCGAAGAGGCGGCGCCCGCGGACAGCGCTGACGCCTGATACGCTGCGCTGCGTCATCGGCGTTCGTTCACGCTGGCAGCAACAGTGTTTTCACGAATCGCCTCTCGACGCGCATCGGGCGCGATCGGATACTTTCCCCACATCAACGCAACACCTGCAACTTTCAACGGCAAGCGTCTCGAGGGGAAGCAAAATGGACGAACGAAAGCGCGACAGCATGATTGCGTATCTGCGCCGCCGTATGGCACAGGTCGGACTCAAGGTGACCGATCTCGCCACCGCACTCGCCGACGAACGGCGCGCTCAAAAGGCCGTGCGCTTCCGTAGCCCATTCGGCGAAACGTGGGACGGCAAGGGCGCGATGCCCCAATGGCTCAGCAATGCCTTGAGCGCCGGACAATCGATGGAACACTTCGCGACGGGCCAGCCGGCCAAGGCGAAGGCGGCGAAAGAAGAACGCCGCGGCGTCGACTGGCGCAACGATCCGTTCGCGGGCACGCGGCTGGCATCGGTGCAAGCGCACTAAAGCAGTTCAGCGAGCGCATGCCGCTGCCCAACGGAGTCGATCCTGTTGGCGTGATTCATCCGGTGTGTCCGTCGGCGGGATGGATGGGTAATCGCGGTTTGCTGCACGACGACGCAGCGCGTATCGCGCGTGCATGGCGTCTGAAGGCGTGGATCACCTGCCGGCTGTCATACAAGGGCTGGAGCCGCCAGCCGCTGATGAAGCCCGGACGGTACACCGAACTCTTCTTTCTCGACGAAGCGACTGCGCTGAGCGCCGGACACCGCCCATGCGCGATGTGCCGACGCGCGGACTACCTCGCTTTCAAGTCGCACTGGCTCACGGCAAACGGGTTCGACGCGGACATGCTTGCCGCGGAACTCGACGGCAGGCTGCATGAAGAGCGGATTCATCGGGGCGCGTCGGATGCGTGGCGCCATCCATTGGCAGCGCTGCCCGCAGGCGTGATGGTGTCGTGGAATGACGTTGCGTGCCTGTGGGACGGCACGGCGTTGCGAGCATGGTCGAGCACAGGCTATGGCGAGAAACGGCTCCCCGACGATCCTCGAACGGCAGTCAACCTGCTCACCCCGCCGTCGATCGTCGACACGATCCGCCACGGCTACCACGTGCAGTTGCACGCGAGCGCGACGAACGGCTAGCGCATAAACAAAGACGCTCCCGAAGGAGCGCCCTGTCAGCCATTGCACGTAAGCGCGCGGGTTACTTCTTGTAGTTCGCGACGCCGTCCGTGATTTCCTTGTGCGCGGCATCGACGCCCGCCCAGCCTTCGACCTTCACCCACTTGCCCTTTTCGAGCGCCTTGTATTGCTCGAAGAAGTGCTTGATCTGGTCCTTCAGATATTGCGGCACGTCGTCGACCGACTTCAGATCCGCCGTCATCGGGCAGATCTTGTCGTGCGGCACGGCGATCAGCTTCGCATCGACGCCCGATTCGTCCGTCATCTGCAGCATGCCCAGCGCGCGTGCGCGCACCACGGAACCCGCCAGCAGCGGGAACGGCGTGATCACGAGCACGTCGACGGGGTCGCCGTCGCCCGACAGCGTCTGCGGAATGAAGCCGTAGTTGGCGGGATAGCGCATGCCCGTGCCGATGAAGCGATCGACGACGAGCAGGCCCAGATCCTTGTCGGCCTCGTACTTCACGGGGTCGCTTTGCGCCGGAATTTCGATGATGACGTTGAAGTCTTGCGGAAGGTCTTTACCAGCGGGAACGTGATTGAAGCTCATGGCGCTCTCTGATCAGGATGAAATGGGAACATGGCGCGCGGCGCGCGCTGCGCCACCGATACGGGACGCGGCGCCTACAGGCAGACACTGCGGCCGGACACTGCGCGAATACTGCGGAATGCGCCATTATAGCCAATCGGCCGATGACACCCGCGCGGCGATCGGCGCGATAATCGTTTCATGCGGCTGGCTGCTTCGCGCCGTCAGCCGCCGTCACCTGTCCTTTTCGTTGTCCGGTTTGTTGCCGGTTTGACGCCCAACAAGGCAAGGAGCATGCGTGGAAGAAGCGAAACACTTCATCGGCGGTGAATGGACCGCGTCGTCGGGCGGGGAATCAATCCCCGTAATCGATCCTTCCGACGGCCAGCCGTTCACCACACTCGCGCGCGGCACGGCCGCCGACATCGATCACGCTGTCCAGTGTGCGCGCCGCGCCTATGAAGGCGCATGGGGCGCCGTCAGCGCCGCCGAACGCGGGCGTCTGCTATACCGGCTGTCGATGCTCGTCGCCGCGCGTCACGAAGAACTGGCGCAACTCGAAGCACGCGACACGGGCAAGCCGCTCAAACAGGCGCGCGGCGACGCCGCCGCCCTCGCCCGCTATTTCGAGTTCTACGCGGGCGCCGCCGACAAACTCCATGGCGAAACGCTGCCCTACCAGAACGGCTACACCGTCTTCACGATCCGCGAGCCGCATGGCGTAACGGGGCACATCGTGCCGTGGAACTACCCGATGCAGATTTTCGGGCGTAGCGTCGGCGCGGCGCTTGCCACGGGCAACGCGTGCGTCGTGAAGCCCGCCGAAGACGCGTGCCTGTCCGTGCTGCGCGTCGCCGAACTCGCCGCCGAAGCTGGCCTGCCCGCAGGCGCGCTCAACATCGTCACCGGCTACGGACAGGAAGCGGGCGCCGCGCTCGCGCGCCATGCCGGCATCGATCACATCTCGTTCACCGGCTCGCCCGAAACAGGCAAGCTCGTCACGCAGATGGCCGCTGAAAACCACGTGCCCGTCACGCTCGAACTGGGTGGCAAGTCGCCGCAAATCGTGTTCGCCGACGCCGATCTCGACGCTGCGCTGCCCACGCTCGTCAACGCGATCGTGCAGAACGCCGGGCAGACCTGCTCGGCGGGCAGCCGCGTGCTGATCGAGCGCAGCATCTACGAGCCGCTGCTCGACCGGCTCACCAGCGCATTCAATGCGCTGCGCGTCGGACCGGCACACGCCGATCTCGATTGCGGCCCGCTGATCAGCGCGAAACAGCAGCGACGCGTGTGGGACTTCCTCTCCGACGCGCAACACGACGGCATCGCGATGGCGGCCCATGGTGAAGTGATCGCGGAAGCGCCCGAAAGCGGCTTCTATCAGGCGCCCACTTTGCTGCGCGACGTGCCGCCCACGCACCGTCTGGCGCAGGAAGAAGTGTTCGGCCCCGTGCTCGCGGCACTCCAGTTCGCCGACGAAGACGAGGCGCTCGCGCTCGCCAACGGCACGGCATACGGGCTCGTCGCGGGCGTCTGGACGCGCGACGGCGGCCGGCAGATGCGCATCGCGCGCCGCGTGCGCTCAGGCCAGGTGTTCATCAACAACTATGGCGCGGGCGGCGGCGTCGAATTGCCGTTCGGCGGCGTCAAGCATTCCGGACACGGCCGCGAAAAAGGCTTCGAAGCGCTCTACGGCTTCACGGTGCTGAAAACAGTCGCGATCAGACACGGCTGACGCGCAACCACTCGAACCGTTCTGGCGCACAAGACAGCGCCGACTCTAACGATAAGGAGACATCATGCGGTTGACGGGCAAAACGGCCATTGTCACGGGCGGCGGCTCGGGCTTCGGCGAAGGCATCGCGAAGACTTATGCGCGCGAAGGCGCGAACGTCGTGGTCAACGATCTGAACGGTGCGGCGGCCGAACGCGTCGCGAGCGAAATCGCGCTGGCAGGCGGCAAGGCGATCGCGGTCGCGGGCGACGTGACGAGCGCGTGCGACTGGCGCGCGTTACGCGCCGCCGCGATCGAGGACTTCGGCAGCGTGCAGATCGTCGTCAACAACGCGGGCACCACGCATCGCAACAAGCCGGTGCTCGACGTGACGGAAGACGAATTCGACCGCGTGTACTCCGTCAACGTGAAGAGCATCTACTGGAGCGTGCACGAGTTCGTGCCGTATTTCCGCGAGCAAGGCGGGGGCGTGTTCGTCAACATCGCGTCGACGGCAGGCGTGCGGCCGCGGCCGGGCCTCGTCTGGTACAACGGCAGCAAGGGCGCGGTGATCGTCGCGAGCAAGGCGCTCGCCGTCGAACTCGGACCGGACCGCATCCGCGTGAACTGCGTGAATCCCGTGATCGGCGAAACGGGGCTGTTGACCGAATTCATGGGCGTCGAGGACACGCCGGAGAACCGCAAGAAGTTTCTGGCGGGCATTCCGCTGGGCCGCTTCTCGACGCCGCAGGACATTGCTAACGCCGCGCTTTATCTCGCTTCCGACGAAGCGGAGTTCATCACGGGCGTGTGTCTCGAAGTGGACGGCGGACGCTGCGTGTAGCTGCACAAGCGCCGGAGGAGCATGCGGCGCGCGTTGGCATAGCCTGCGCGCCGCATGGCAAAAGTTGCCTTGATCATTGAAATCTCGGTGTTTTCACTGACGCCGTCTGGCTTTTCAGCGCGCGTTGAAAGTTTAGAATCGCGAACGGCGGTACGACATTTCCACAAAAATGAGCTTCACATAGGACCAGCCTAAAAGCGCTAGCGCGCCGACGCTGGTTAATAGGAGAAAAGCGTGTCCAGTCCTGCGAATCCGCTCCACCATCCCGGCGCAGGGGCGCCGCCTTCCACTTTCGAAGAGGCGACGTACAGAAAAGTCGCCTGGCGCCTGACGCCGTTGCTGATGCTCAGCTATGTCGTGGCGTATCTGGATCGCGTGAATGTCGGCTTTGCGAAGCTCGGCATGAGTACGGATCTGGGACTGTCCGATGCCGTCTATGGCTTCGGCGCGGGGATTTTCTTCATTGGCTATTTCATCTTCGAGGTACCGAGCAACATCATCCTGCATCGGGTCGGCGCGCGGGTCTGGATCGCGCGGATCATGGTGACATGGGGCATCGTCTCGATGCTGACGATGTTCGTCACCACGCCGACGATGTTCTACGTGATGCGCTTCCTGCTTGGCCTCGCTGAAGCGGGCTTCTTCCCCGGAATCATCCTGTACCTGACCTACTGGTATCCGGCGCAGCGGCGCGGCCGCATGACGACATGGTTCATGACGGCGATCGCGATTTCAGGTGTCATCGGCGGGCCGATTTCGGGCTACATCCTGAAGGCATTCGACGGCGCGCACGGTTGGCACGGCTGGCAGTGGCTGTTCCTGCTCGAAGGGATACCTTCCATCGTCGTTGGCATTCTGGTGTTCATCGTGCTCGACGACCGCATTTCGAAGGCGAAGTGGCTGACGAAGGAAGAGCGCGAGCTGCTCGAACGAAACATCGCGGCTGAAGACGCAACGAAGGAAGATCACGCGATCGGCAAGGTGATGCTGAGCCCTCGCGTGCTGATGATGAGCCTGATCTACTTTTCGTTCGTGATGGGTCTGTACGGCGTGAGCTTCTGGTTGCCGACGATCATCAAATCGACGGGCGTCACGGATGCGTTCATGATCGGCGTGCTGTCGGCGATTCCGTTTGCTGCTGCCGTGATCGCGATGGTGTTCGTCGCGCGCAGCGCCGATCGTACGCGTGAGCGCCGCTGGCACGTTGCGGTGCCGGGCTTCGCGGGCGCGTTGGGGCTGGTGCTTTCTGTTGTCTGGGCTAAAGACACGACGCTGGCGATGGCGGCTCTCACGCTTGCGACTATGGGCATCCTTACCACGCTGCCGTTGTTCTGGAGTTTGCCTACCTCGTTTCTTGCTGGTACGGGTGCTGCTGCCGGGATTGCCTTGATCAATTCCATCGGGAATCTGGCGGGGTTTCTTAGCCCTTACGCTGTGGGCTGGCTTAAGCAGGCTACTTCGGCTAATGCCGCTGGCATGTATATGCTTGCGGCGTTTATGATCCTCGGCGGATTGCTAGCTCTTTGTGTGCCTGCCAGGCTCGTTAATCGGTAGCGGCTATTCTTGTCTTTTTTGCTTTCTGCTTTTTTTGCGGGCATCCGCGGTTTCGTATCGGTTTATTAGCGTCGCCCCTGTGCGGGGCGGCAGTTACTTTCTTTGCCGCCGCAAAGAAAGTAACCAAAGAAAGCGGCTTCAAACCTCCGGTGCCTGCCAGGATAACGCGACAACACACGTTCTTTGAGCTGTCGCGCAGCGACGCAAACACTCCGTAGAAAGCCCGCAATCAGGCGCGCACGGCATGAAAGGCTACACCCAGTTGGGGGCACATTCGCGCGCCTGCCGTCGGTCTGATTGCGGCGGCATGTGCTCCAAATTGTGTTCGGGGTTTTCGCGCCGTGCGCGCCTGACTGCGGGCTTTCTACAGGGTGCGGACATCGCTGTGCAATAGCTCGACTGCTGCATGCTGCGGCGGTATCCTGGCGGGCACCGGAGGTTTAAAAGCGGCTTTCTTTGGTTACTTTCTTTGCCGCGGCAAAGAAAGTAACTGCCGCCCCGCACAGGGGCGACGCTAATAAACCGATATGAAACCGCGGATGCCAGCGCAGCAAAAGCAAAAACCAGCACAGGGGCAACGCTAATAAACCAATACGAAACCGCGGATGCCACCGCAAGCAAAAGCAAAAACCAGCACAGGGGCAACGCTAATAAACCAATACGAAACCGCGGATGCCACCGCAGCAAAAGCAAAACCAAAAACCAAAAATGACGACTAGCGTCGCAGACAAAAAAAAACAACTAAACAACATTCATAGCCAACGCACTCTCACGATAATGCGCGCCAGCCTTATCCACATCCCCGAGTTGCTCATGCAACCGCGCCAACGCCCGGTGAGAGCGAATCTTCAACGTCTCGTTATCGGCGAGCTTGAGAGCCTGTTCAAGAAACGACTGCGCCTTCCCCCACAACTGCTGATGCAGACACAAACGCCCAAGCGCGAACATCAGATCGGCGTCATCGGGACGCTCCTTCCTCCACGCTTCCGCCTTCTGGATCAGCGGCAACGCATCGCCGCCCGTCGTATCCGGATACCGCCGCAATAACCGCGCATCCCAGTTCTGCGCGAGCGCTTCCTCCACGATCTTGCGCGCCTCCTGCGGGCGATTCAGCGCCACCAGCAATTCCGCCGCGAGATCCGCGAGACGCGGCGAGTGCCGCTCGGTCGGCGTCAGCGAATGCCACAGTTCCAACAGCGCGTCGGCGTTGTGACGACGGTCGCGCAGCAGGTTCTCGGCCGCCAGCTGGCGCAGCCGAACAGCCACAGCGGGATGAATCGCCTCGCGCTTTTCGAGCGTCTTCACGAGCTTCAGCACTTCGCCCCAGTTCTTCAACTGCTGCTGCGCGCGCAATGCGATCTGCTGCGCGTGAATGCGCCGGCCGCCCTGCGACTGCATCTCGGTCAGCGCAAGCAGCGCACCGTCCGCATCGCGGCCATCGGCGCGCATGTCAGCCGTTGCCATCAGACGCGCATCCTGCCAGTCAGCCGAATCGATCTGCGCGAGATACTCGTCGCGGCGCGCGTACTCGTGCATCCGGTGCGCGGCGTTCGCGGCAATCAACCCTGCCGCGCCCTTGTTGTCAGGATTGGCGAGCGAATCGCGTGCGGCCTTCTCGGCACGCGAAAAACGGCCCGCATACAGATTGCCGATCGCATCGCGCAATGCCGCATGCGCCTTCGCGACGCGCTGGCGCGCACGATACGCGGCGACGCGCTGCGGCATGCGCCAGATGTTGCGCACGATGCGCAGCACGGCATACATCACGATGAACGCGACGATGATGCCGACGATAAACAGGTTCAGCGAAATATCGACGCGATACGGCGGATAAACGAGCAGCACCTGCCCGGTGTCGAAGCGCCCGACGATCGCGAGCACGACGGCGATCGCGAACAGGAATGCGAGCCAGAGGAGTCCACGCAGCGCCATGATTAACCCCGGTTCCGGTATTGATGCACGGCCTGCAGGCTCGTATTCAGGTTCGGCACATCGACGGCGCCCGAGCCATCGTCGACCTGCTTGACGAGGTCGCGCACCGTCTGCACGTTCCTCGACGACGCGTCGAAGTAGCGCCCCAAGGCGTTATCCGCGGCGTGAAGATCGGACTTGAGCGTCGTCTGGTTGCGCGCGAGCAGCGCGAGACGCGCGGACAGCAGACGCAGCTTCAGATTCTCGCGCACGAAATAGCCCTGATCCGGCGCGACGAGCATAGCGTCGGCGTGATCGATGCGGCGCACCTGCACGAGGCTGGTCAGCTGCTCGCCGACGCCCGAGACGAACTGGTTCCACCACACCTTCCACTTCGGCTCGCCCGTCGCCGCCGCGACGCGGTCGACGTCCTTCGGCTTGGACGCATGCGGCGTGGCGTGCGCGATCGGCGCTTCGCCCGAAAGCGGTAGCTGGTCGACCTGCTCGATCGCGTTGTCGAGCTTGATCGCGAGGCCCGTCAGATCGGTGGACGGCGCGGACTTCAGCTTGTCGATGTCCTCGGCGATCGCCTTGCGCACGGCCAGCACCTGCGCGCCGTCCGACGCGGCAAGACGCGTGTCGGCGCTTTGCAGCGCGAAGAGCGCGAGTTGCGTGTTGCCCGTCAGTTGCAGCTGCTCGCTCGCCGCCGACAGCATCTGGCCGACTTCGGCCATCGTCCAGTCGTCGCGATTGCGCGCGAGGTCGGCGTACTGCTGCTGGAGCGCCTGCTGCGAATTCTGCGCGTCTGCGAGCTTGCCTTCGAGCTGCGCGATCTGCGCGTCGGCCTGACGCACCGTCGAGACGGCCTGATCCGTCTTCACGCGCAACTCGGCCGTCTGGGCGTCGTTGGTCTGCTGGCGGTGCGACAGCTGCTGATCAAGCTTGATGATTCTGCGGTTCAGCGCAATGCCGCCCGCGACCGCCCCGAACAGCACCAGCGCGATGACGACCCAGAGCAGTCCGTTGCCTTTGGCTTTGGGCTGCTGCATTTCGTAGGGCGTAAACGGTTGATTCGGCGGCAGCGTGCTGGCGGGCCGCGGTGCGGGATTAGGCGTGGGGGTCGTGGATGCGTTGGTATCAGACATGCGTTCTTGTGCCGGGTTGGACTGGACCGGTTGAACTTCGGACGGTGTCGCGAGAGACAACAGCGTGCGGGCAATGCGTTCATCGCCCGCACCGGACACCGTAATCCTATCAAAACCCAATGCCCGCGCGGTTTCCGCGATGCGCGGATGGGGCGCGACGAACATCGCGCGCTTCAGATGCGTCTGCTCGCTGGCAGTGAGATGGTCGTGCGCGAGTTCGGCGAGGTTGCGCACGCCTTCGGAACTCGTGACGAGCCACGCGTGCGGCGCAGTCGATTCGTCCGACAGCAGCGCGTGAATGCGCGACCACGCGCCGATCGACGGCTCGGGTACGAGGCGCCGGTAGGCGGCGACCGTCTCGACTTCGGCGCCTGCTTCGCGCAGACGTTCGGCAAGCCATTCGCGCCCGCCGTCGCCGCGCACGATCAGCACGCGCCTGCCTTCGAACGCGTTGTCGCCGAGCGACGCTTCCAGCGCGGAATACAAGGCCTCGGAGTCGAAACGTGCGCCGTCGCCGTTGTCGTCGGCGCAATGCCCGGGACTGATCACCTGGTACGCGGGCGCTTCGACGCCGTGCTTCGCGAGCGCAGCGACGCTGCCCGGACCGACGACGCCGACGGGCAGCGCATGCGGCCAGATCGCGTCGTGGTTCGCGAACGCATGATCCACGGCATTCGGTGACACGAACACGACGAGCGCGTATTTCTCCAGCGACGCGAGCGCCGCGCGCAGCGGATTTGCATCGTCCGTCGCAGCGATTTCGATGAGAGGAAATTCGACGCTTGCGACACCGGCATCGCGCAACGTCCGCGCCAGCGCCTCGGACTGCCCCGCCGGGCGCGTCAGCACGACCGTCAGGCGCGCATTGGCCGGATGCGACGGGCCTGCGCCGTCCGTGGACGGAAATGCATCGGACGACGGGTTCGAGCCGGCCGCCATCACGCGGAAGCAGCCGGGCCGCTCGCCGTGGAAAGCGCGCGGACGATCTCGAGTGCGCCTTGCGCTTCGAGCTGGCTCGCGACTTCGCGGCCCAGCTCGAGCGCGGCGCCCGTCGTGGCTGCGGGCGCCGAGGCCTGCGCGTTCAGCACGCGCTGGCCGTCCGGTGTCGCGACGACGCCACGCAGATGCAGCGCACCGTCGTGCCACATCGCATACGCCGCGAGCGGCACTTCGCAGCTGCCGCCCAGCGCGCGCGACACCATGCGCTCAGCCTCGACGGCTGCCGCCGTATGCTCGTGATGCAGCGGCGCGAGCCATGCAGCGAGGTCGGCGCGGTCGGCGCGAATCTCGATACCGAGCGCGCCCTGGCCTGCAGCGGGGAGGCTGTCGGCGGGATCGAGCAGCGAACGGATACGGTCGCCGAGACCCAGGCGCTTGAGGCCCGCCGCAGCGAGAATGATGGCCGCGTAATCGCCGCGATCGAGCTTGCCGAGCCGCGTGTCGAGATTGCCTCGCAGCGGCTTCACGACGAGTTCGGGATAGCGCGCGCGCAGCATCGCTTCGCGGCGCAGGCTCGACGTGCCGACCACGCTGCCCGGCGGCAGCGCGGAAAGCGAGTCGTACTGGTTCGAGACGAACGCGTCGCGCGGATCTTCGCGCTCCATGATGGTCGACAGCGCAAAGCCCTCGGGCAGTTCCATCGGCACGTCTTTCAGCGAATGGACGGCGAGATCGGCGCGGCCGTCGGCGAGCGCGTTCTCCAGTTCCTTCACGAACAGCCCCTTGCCGCCGACCTTCGACAGCGTGCGATCGAGAATCTGATCGCCGCGCGTCGTCATTCCGAGGATTTTTACGTCACAAGATGGATATAATTTGTGCAGCGCACACCGCACGTGCTCGGCCTGCCACATTGCAAGCCGGCTCTCACGCGACGCGATCACAAGCGTGGCGGGCGGCGTGGGCGCAAGCGTCTCGGAATTCATTGTTTGAGTCATTGAACGACGGGATGTAATAACAAACAATGTTAGCACGCGCTTCGGCAACCTCTCGCTGGCCGCACGGCCATGCCGAAGCAAGTTAGACGGAGGAGACAGGCCTGCCGCTTCCCTGCGCGCGAGCCCGTCCACCAGCCGCATCGATCGTGACTCGCGTGGCCGCCAGAAGCCCCAGCACGGTCGTGCGCGCGTCGATGCGCCGCATGCGCGATGATTTGATGCGGCACAGCACGCGCAACCGGCTCTCTTCCGCCGCGCGCCGCATTGTAGACAGGCTTTGAACGCAGTCCCCCGCAGTAACCGCAGTTGCAGTTCACCATTCTTTAGACCCTGGCTTTCCTGAGGAAACATCGTGACGTCTTCCGGATCGGCGCGCCCTGCCCGCCGCACTACTGCCTCGCCCGATGCCGCCCCCGCATCGGCCGCTTCCGCCGCCAAGGCTTCCAAGGCCGCCAAGGCCCTGAAAGCAACGCAAGCCCTCGACTCCGGCAAAACCGGCAAATCCACGAAGACCAAGGCTGTGACAGCCAAGGCACCCGTCAACGGCGCCTCGAAACGAAGCAAACAGAGCGGCAAGCAGGTGGCTGCGCGCCCATCGAAAGCAGCCAGGCTGGACGCAGCGCCCGCCGTGAAGGACAACGCCCGCACGCGCGAGGACAAGGACCAGCCGCTCTTCGAGGACATCCGCTATCTCGGGCGGCTGCTCGGCGACGTGGTGCGTGAGCAGGAAGGCGACGAGGTGTTCGACGTCGTCGAAACGATTCGTCAGACGGCCGTGCGCTTTCGCCGCGAGGACGACAGCGTCGCCGCGCAGGCGCTCGACAAGAAGCTGCGCGCGCTCTCGCCCGAACAGACGGTGAGCGTCGTGCGCGCGTTCAGCTACTTCTCGCATCTGGCGAATATCGCCGAAGACCGCCATCGCAACCGGCGGCACCGGATTCACGATCTGGCCGGCTCGCTGTCGCAACCGGGCACGATCGCGCACGCGCTCGACCGGCTCGTCGAAGCGAACGCGGCGGCTACGCCCGTGCTGCAGCAGTTCTTCAACGACGCGCTGATCGTCCCCGTGCTGACGGCGCACCCGACGGAAGTGCAGCGCAAGAGCATTCTCGACGCGCAGCACGACATCGCGCGGCTGCTGGCCGAACGCGACCAGCCGCTCACGGCGCGCGAACATCTGCAGAACGACTCGCTGCTGCGTGCGCGCGTGACGTCGCTGTGGCAGACGCGCATGCTGCGCGATTCGCGCCTGACGGTTGCCGATGAAATCGAGAACGCGCTGTCGTTTTACCGCGCGACGTTCCTCGAAGAAATTCCGCAGCTCTACGCCGATATCGAAGAAGCGCTCGTCGAACACGGTCTCGACGCGCGCCTGCCGCCGTTCTTCCAGATGGGCAGCTGGATCGGCGGCGACCGCGACGGCAATCCGAACGTCACGGGTGAAACGCTGGAGAACGCGATCACGCGCCAGGCCGCCGTGATCTTCGAACACTACCTGGAGCAGGTGCACAAGCTTGGGGCCGAGCTGTCGGTGTCGAACCTGCTGGCGGGCGCGAGCGACGAACTGAAGGCGCTCGCCGAAGCGTCGCCCGATCACTCGCCCCACCGCACCGACGAGCCGTATCGCCGCGCGCTGATCCACATCTACACGCGCCTTGCCGCGAGCGCGCGCGTGCGGCTCGGCGAAGGCGTCGTGCCCGTGCGCAGCGCCGGCCCCGGCATTCCGCCCATCCGCGCGGTGCCCTACGACGACTCGTCCGAGTTCGTGCGCGATCTGCACGTGCTGATCGATTCGCTCGCCGAGCATCATGGCGCGTCGCTCGCGACGCCGCGTCTGTCGCCATTGACGCGCGCCGCCGAAGTGTTCGGCTTCCATCTGGCGAGCATCGACTTGCGCCAAAGCTCCGACATTCACGAAGCCGTGATCGCTGAGCTGCTGCGCAGCGCGGGCGTCGAGCGCGACTACGCGGCGCTGACGGAAGCGGAAAAACTGCGTGTGCTGCTGGCTGAACTGGCGCAGCCGCGCCTGCTGCGTTCGCCGTACGTCGAGTACTCGAACCTCGTGAAGAGCGAACTCGGCGTGCTCGAGCAGGCGCGCGTGACGCGCGAGAAATTCGGCGCGCGCGCGGTGCGCAATTACATCATTTCGCACACGGAGACGGTCAGCGATCTCGTCGAAGTGATGCTGCTGCAAAAGGAAACGGGCCTGCTGCAAGGCACGCTCGGTCATCCCGTCGAAGCGGCGCGCGCGGGCGTGATGGTGATTCCCCTCTTCGAGACGATTCCCGATCTGCGTAACGCGTCGCATATCATGCGCGATCTGCTCGCGCTGCCGGGCATCGACGCCATCATCGAGAACCAGGGCAACGAGCAGGAAGTGATGCTCGGCTATTCGGACAGCAACAAGGACGGCGGCTTCCTGACGTCGAACTGGGAGCTGTACCGCGCGGAACTGGCGCTCGTCTCGCTCTTCAACGAACGCGGCATCACGATGCGTCTGTTCCATGGACGCGGCGGCACGGTCGGTCGCGGCGGCGGCCCGACCTATCAGGCGATCCTGTCGCAGCCGCCGGGCACCGTCGACGGTCAGATCCGTTTGACGGAGCAGGGCGAAGTGATTGCGAGCAAGTTCGGCAACCCGGACATCGGCCGGCGCAATCTGGAGACGGTCGTCGCCGCGACGCTCGAAGCCTCGCTGCTGCCGCACGGCAATTCGCCCGCTCAGCTGCCCGAGTTCGAGGAAGTGATGCAGACGCTGTCCGACGCGGCGATGGCGTCGTATCGCGCACTTGTCTATGAAACGCCCGGCTTCACTGACTACTTCTTCTCGTCGACGCCGATTGCGGAGATCGCCGAGCTGAACATCGGCAGCCGTCCCGCGTCGCGCAAGCTCCAGGATCCGAAGCAACGCAAGATCGAGGATCTGCGCGCGATCCCGTGGGGCTTCTCATGGGGGCAATGCCGGCTGCTGCTGACGGGCTGGTATGGCTTCGGCAGCGCCGTGGCCGGCTGGCTCGATGCGGCCGATACGAATGTCGAACGCGAGCGCAGGCTGAACCAGTTGCGCAAGATGCACAAGGTGTGGCCGTTCTTCTCGAATCTGCTGTCCAACATGGACATGGTGCTGGCGAAGACGGACCTCGCGGTGGCGTCGCGCTATGCCGCGCTCGTCAGCGACAAGAAGCTGCGCAAGCATGTGTTCGAGCGGATCGTGGCTGAGTGGGAGCGGACGTCGAATGTGCTTACCGAAATTACTGGCCGGAAGGAGCGGCTTTCTGATAATCCGTTGCTGGCGCGGTCGATCAAGAATCGCTTCCCGTATCTCGATCCGTTGAATCACTTGCAGGTGGAGCTGTTGAAGCGGCATCGCGGCGGGGATACGAATGTGCGCGTGCGGCGCGGGATTCATTTGACCATCAACGGGATTGCGGCTGGGTTGAGGAATACCGGCTAAGGTTTGGTTTTTTTGATTTTGCCCTGCGGGCGGCATGGGCTTTTTAGGCTTGCTGCCCGTTTTGTTTTTTTGTGCGCTGGCATCCGCGGTTTCGTATCGGTGCTGCAGGCGTTGCCCCTGTGCGGGGCGGCACTTACTTTCTTTGCCGCCGCAAAGAAAGTAAGCAAAGAAAGCGGGCTAACACCGCCAGTTCTGGTTGTTGCCTGCGGGCCCCCCACGGGTCCCGCACTTCAAACGGCAACACGCTATTTCATGTGCGTTGCCAACGCCTCTGACAGGCACATCACCCACTCCACTCACCCGTAGCGCAGCCAGCGGCAGCGAACCGTCCGCGCCGCCCAGGTGGCAAACGGTGTGTAGGCGGTCGCACCTTACGCGTTGGCGCTGCTACGACACCGATCCCGCTTTTCAGTCCGGAGCGGTGCACTTCCATCACGATAGCCTACACACAGTTTGCCACCTGGGCGGCCGTGGACTTCCTGGTAACGCGGTCCGTGACGCGGGCATGCGAAGCGGGTGAGGCTGCAGTTAGCACGCTGGCAATGGACGTAAGACAGTGCGATGCCGCGTGAAGCGCGGGACCCGTGGGGGCCCGCAGGCAAACACAAGGATTGGCGGGGTGAGCCCGCTTTCTTTGCTTAGGAAGGTCTGAACAACCCGTTTTCTGCCTGGGATCTCTAACTGGCACGCGCGGAGTGGAATTCGCGTCCTCATTCACGCTGTGTTGAACCGATGCCGGTCGCATCTTGCGCATGGACGCTGCGCCTTTGGGGGGCGTCTTCACCCTTCATTTCGCTTTACCGAGCACCCCGCGAGCCAGCCAGAGATTGATCAGCGCGAACTGCGTTTCGATCTGCGCCGTGTTTTTCGCCAGTCCCCGATACCGCGCCTTCAGATAGCCGAACTGACATTTGAGCACCCGAAACGGGTGCTCAACCTTCGCCCGCACGCCCGCCTTGAGCCGCTCGACTTTCTCGTAGATTCTGTCCAGCCGCTTGCTTTTGTCCAGCTTTCTTCGCTTGCTCGGCCTCATCGCCACGTGCCACTGGACGGCACCCGTTTCGCCTCGCTTCTCGATGCCCACGTAGCCCGCATCGGCAAACGCAACCTGCTCGTCGCCGTGCAACAGTTCATGCGCCACCGTGATGTCGTGAACATTTGCCGGCGTGCACTTGACGGTATGCACGAGCCCCGACTCCACATCGACTCCGATGTGCGCCTTCATACCGAAGTACCAGCTGCCGCCCTTTTGCGTCTGGCTCATCTCGGGGTCTCGCGTGCCAGCCTTCTTCGTCGAACTGGGTGCCGAAATCAGCGTTGCGTCGACCGCCGAGCCCACCTTGAGCATCAGGCCCTTCGCCTGCAGGATCTCGTTGACCGTCGCCAGCATTCTGGCCGACAGCTCATGGGCCTCAAGCAGGTGCCGGAATCGCAGGATCGTGCTCTCGTCAGGCAGCCGCGTCATACCCGTGCCCAGCAGCGCGAACTCCCGGTACAGCGGGATGTCGTGCAGCGCCTCCTCCATCGCCGGGTCCGAGAGGCTGAACCATTGCTGCATGAAGTGAATGCGCAACATCGTTGCGACTGGGAACGGTGGGCGGCCGGTCTTGCCTTTCGGATAGTGCGGTTCGATGAGCGCAATCAGCTTCTGCCACGGCACCACGCGCGTCATCTCATCGAGAAACTCGCGCTTGCGAGTGCGCTTCGTCGACAGATCCAGACCAAGACCAAGTTGTGTCATCACGCCACTCCATGAATTCTCCTGATCCCAGGATAGTCCAAGCCCACGTCAATGCCAGGACTTTTGCAGAGATTCCCTTACTTTCTTTGCGGCGGCAAAGAAAGTAAGTGCCGCCCCGCACAGGGGCAACGCCTGAAGTACGGATACGAAATCGCGGATGCCAGCGCTAAAACCACTTCCCCCCGCGCAAGCAAATCGCGGATGCCAGCGAAACCCAAAAATTGGCGACTGCGTCGCAGACAGAAAAAAATCACCACGCCTCGATCATCAAAGCATCGAGCTTAAAAGACCCATCGTCCTTAACATCGAAGTACTCCCGGACTTCATCCGGAGCAAAAGCCCACAAGGAACGAATAGCCACAACCCGCGCCTCAGGCGTCTTCATCCTCGCAACCCAGGAAGCAAACTCAATATCCAGCCGCCAGCGTTGGCGCACAACAGCCTCAAACCCGGCGTCAGCAAAAAACGAAACCCACTCATCACCGCGATAATCGCGAATATGCGACCCATCCCGCAGCACCTCGACGGCCTGCAAATGCGTATCGAGCAACGGATGCTCGCCCCCGGCGATATCGATGAACAGCACCCGCCCGCCCGGCTTCAATACCCGCCGCACTTCGGCGAGCGCCAACGGCACGTCGTGCCAATGATGTGCGCTCATCCGGCTGACCACCCAGTCGAACGATGCATCCGCGAACGGCAGCTTCTCGGCCGCACCCTGCTGCGTGCAGATATTGGCCAGCCCGCGTTCGGCGGCAGCAGCGGCAACCGTCGCGAGCATCTGCGGAGCAATGTCATAAGCAACGACAGACGCAGCATGCGGCGCCACCGCAAAACTCGCATGGCCCGCGCCGCAGCCCATGTCGAGCACCGCCGCGCCCGGCGTCGCGGCCACGGATGCAGCCAGCGTCTCCAGGTCCGCCCCCGTTGCGTGCACCTGACTCGTCAAATATGCGGCCGCCGTCGAGCCGAACGCATCGGCCACCTGATCGTGATGCTTCATCGTATGCTCCCGCCCCTTCAGGGTCGTGTGTCAAGGTGATATCGGATTCACGAAACGGCCCGCCTGTTCGCATGCGCCGTTCCAGTCGCTACAATAGAGCCCACCCTGTACCGGTACAAGTCAAGCAATTATTCTGGTATCTAGATTACCTGCCACCGCTGTCCCGCATCATGACCACGCCGTCTCCCGCCGATTCCGTCCCGCCGCTCGACGCGTCGCCCGCCCGCGCGCTCGGTGAATTCATTCGCGCGCATCGCGAGCGTCTGTCGCCGCAAGCCGTCGGACTGCCGCCCGGCCCGCGCCGCCGCACGCCCGGTCTGCGCCGCGAAGAAGTCGCGCAGCTGTGCGGCGTGAGTCCGACCTGGTACACGTGGATCGAGCAAGGGCGGCCCGTGTCCGCCTCCGCCGATGCCCTCGCGCGCATCGCCGTCGCGCTGCAGCTCTCGCGCGCCGAACGCGCGTATCTGTTCGAACTGGCCGCGCAGCGCGATCCCGCCGAGCCGGATACCGCCGCAACCGACGCCCCCACGATGCTGCTCAAAACCGTCCAGCTCGTGAATGCGCCCGCGTACGTGCTCGATCGCCAGTTCACTGCGCTCGCATGGAACGCGCCGGCGTCGGACCTGTTCGTCGGCTGGCTGGACGGCGAGCATGACCGCAACCTGCTGCGCTATACCTTTCTGTCGCCGGAAGCCCGCACGCTGATCGTCGACTGGGAAATCCGCGCGCGGCGTCTCGCCGCCGAATACCGCGCGGATTCGATCCGTCATCAGAACGACGCGCCCACGCGTTCGCTGATCGATTCGCTCTCCGCCGCCAGCGACGCGTTCTCGCGCTTCTGGGCGTCGCAGGACGTCAACGAGCGCGAAGGCGGCCAGCGCCAGTTCAACCATCCGCGCGACGGTCTCGTCGTCTACAACCAGATCACCTTCAAGCCCGCGCACCGCGAAGACCTGAAGCTCGTCCTGCTCGTGCGCGAATGACCGCGCCCGTCGACGGAAAAGCCGCCCGCGCCGCGGGTGTTAAAATCGTTGTCTCCTGCAAGGCGGCGCAGCAATCCGCATCGATGCCGCGCCGTCCGCGTCTTCACCTCGCACACTGCCCATCACCATGACGTCCCAACTGCATAAAAAAGGCGAAGCCTGGTCGGCTCGCTTCTCCGAGCCGATGTCAGAACTCGTCAAGCGCTACACGTCGTCGGTTTTCTTCGACAAGCGTCTCGCGTTCGTCGACATCGAAGGCTCGCTCGCGCACGCGTCGATGCTGGCCGCGCAACAGATCATCAGCGCCGACGACCTCGCGGCGATCCAGCGCGGCATGGCGCAGATCAAGGGTGAAATCGAGCGCGGCGAGTTCGAATGGCAGCTCGATCTCGAAGACGTGCACCTGAACATCGAAGCGCGCCTGACCGCGCTGATCGGCGACGCAGGCAAGCGCCTGCACACGGGCCGCTCGCGCAACGACCAGGTCGCGACCGACATCCGCCTGTGGCTGCGCGGCGAGATCGACCGCATCGGCGACCTGCTGAAGGATCTGCGCGTCGCGCTGCTCGACCTCGCGGAAAAGAACGCCGACACGATCATGCCGGGCTTCACGCATTTGCAGGTCGCGCAGCCCGTGACGTTCGGCCATCACCTGCTCGCCTACGTCGAAATGTTCTCGCGCGACGCCGAGCGCATGCTCGACACCCGCAAGCGCGTGAACCGTCTGCCGCTCGGCGCGGCGGCGCTCGCGGGCACCAGCTATCCGATCGACCGTCACGCTGTCGCGAAGACACTCGGCTTCGACGGGATCTGCGCGAACTCTCTCGATGCCGTGTCCGACCGCGATTTCGCGATCGAATTCACGGCCGCTTCGGCGCTCGTGATGACGCACGTGTCGCGCTTTTCTGAAGAACTCGTGCTGTGGATGAGTCCGCGCGTCGGCTTCATCGATATTGCCGATCGCTTCTGCACCGGCTCGTCGATCATGCCGCAAAAGAAGAACCCCGACGTGCCCGAACTGGCGCGTGGCAAGACGGGCCGCGTGAACGGCCACCTGATGGCGCTGCTCACGCTGATGAAGGGCCAGCCGCTCGCGTACAACAAGGACAATCAGGAAGACAAGGAACCGCTGTTCGATACCGTCGACACCGTCGCCGACACGCTGCGCATCTTCGCTGAAATGGTCGCGGGCATCACGGTCAAGCCGCAAGCGATGCGCTCGGCTGCGCTGCAAGGCTTCTCGACGGCAACCGATCTCGCCGACTATCTCGTCAAGCGCGGCCTGCCGTTCCGCGACGCGCACGAAGCCGTCGCGCATGCGGTGAAGGTCTGCGACGATCGCGGCTGCGATCTTGCGGACCTGACGCTCGACGAAATGAAGGCCGAGTTGCCGAACGTCGCCGCGCTGCTGGGCGACGATGTGTTCGGCTATCTGACGCTAGAAGGATCGGTGGCGAGCCGGAATCATCCGGGCGGCACCGCGCCGGATCAGGTGCGCGCCGCCATCGCTGCGGCACGGGCTGCACTTCGCTGACAGCGTCGTCGTTCGAATGCTGAAAGGCGGACTCTCTCGCGAGAGTCCGCCTTTTTTGTTTGTGCCATGTTCGCGAAGCCGCAGAGACAATTAGCCGCTCCCGCACCTCGCCTGCCGTTCGCCGCGTCGGCTACTATCACGGCACCCCTCGGCTTTACCCTCCACGGTCATGATCATCCGCCCACAACTCCACTGGTTCCGCATGCTGCTCGCCTGGCGCGGTTCCGTGCTGCCCGAGCTGCTGCCGCGCCTCTGTCTCATCTTCGTGATCTCACTGGTCGCACTCGGTGTGCACCTTCACGTGCTCAGGATCACGGTCAACGTCAGCACGACGCCGTTCTCGCTGATCGGCATCGCGCTCGCAATCTTCCTCGGCTTCCGCAATAGCGCGAGCTACGACCGGTACTGGGAAGCGCGCAAGCTGTGGGGACGGCTGCTCAATGAAACGCGCTCGCTGACGCGTCAGGTGCTGACGATGCCGACGGGCCATATCGCCGCCGGCGATACGCAAGCCTTCGTGCAGGCGTTGGCCGGTTTTGCGCATGCGCTGCGGCATCAGTTGCGCGGCACGGATCCGTCGCACGATCTGTCGACGCGGCTCGACGCGCCGCTCTTCGAGCGCGTGATGGCGTCGCGCTACCGGCCCGCGACGATCATGCTCTGGCTCGGCGAATGGGTGCAGCAGCAGGCACGCGACGGCAAGCTCGACGCGTGGACCGTGCAGGCCATTGACCGCAATCTGAACGGGCTATCGGATGTGCTCGGCGGTTGCGAGCGGATCGTGTCGACGCCGCTGCCGTTTGCGTATTCGGTGATGATTCACCGCACCGTGTACTTCTTCTGCGCGGCGCTGCCGTTCGGGCTGGTGGAAAGCGTCGGCGCGTTCACGCCGCTGTTTTCGGTATTCGTCGCGTACACCTTCATGGCGCTCGACGCGATCGCTTCGCAGATCGAAGAGCCGTTCGGCACCGACGACAACGACCTCGCGCTCGACGCGCTGTCCGCGTTCATCGAAGACGCGGCGCGCGATCTGCTTGCGCAGCCGTCGCTGGCGAAGATCTCGCCGAAGGACGGCTACCTGCTGAGTTGATTCAGGCGTGACATGAGCACGACACGCGCGCCGCCGATCCGGCGGGCGCACGCGTCGGCAGCACATCAGTCCGTGCCGAACCTCGGCGAACGCGGACCGTACAGCAGACCGTTCGGACCGCCGCTCGACAGCAGCTTGCCGCTCGTCAAACCCGCCACGTCATGCGACTCGTCGCTCAGCGTATGCGCGACCTGCTTCACGGCCGCCTGCACGAGCGCGCCGATCAGCCCGCCGCCGACGTTGACGTTGCCGCCCAGCTCCTTGCCCGTTGCGCTCGCGGAGCCGTACCAGAGCGTGTCGCCCGAACGCAGATCGACGAGCCGCGCACTCGCCGACACGATCGTCGTGCTGTCGATGATCGTGTACTTCGAACCGTACTGCGTGATCTTCGTGTACACGGCAGCGTCCGCGCCGAAGATGCTGCGCAGCTTGTCGGGCGCGACGTTCTGGATGTCGGTCGGCGTGGTCAGGCCGTTGTGCCTGAACGTCTCTTCCATCTCGACGACGGGCACCACGTAGTAGCCACCCTCGGCGAGCGGCATCGTCATTTGCGACAGCATGCCGTAGGTCGCGTTCACGTCGGCTGTCTCGTTGATCGGCGGCAGTACGAGAATCGTCTTGGGCTTGCTGTTGCGGAACGCGGTGTAGTCGGCCTGACGCGGCGCATGCGCAACGCACGCGGTCAACGACACGAGAACGGCCAACGCTGCGATCAGTTTCAATGAGAGAAAACGGGTGATGATCATTGGAATTTGCTCAGGAGAAAGTCCATATAGGTCGACGATTCAGGAAACGACTGCTTTTCTGCGAGCAGTTCCTGCTTCGCTTCCTGGTCCTTGCCAACGCTCGCGTACAGCATCCCAAGATGCGCATGGAATCCCGGCGGCGCCGAGGCGTTCTTCGCAAGCATCTGCTCGCGCGCCTTTTCGAGCGCGCCGATCTGTTCGAGGGGACTCTTTTGCCCCTTGAAGTATTCGTAGACCTGCGGCTGATAACCGTCCCATTGATACAGCGACGCCGTTTTCGTATTGGCGCACCCCGACAGCAGCGCGCACGCTGCCGCGACGGGCAGCGCAAGGCCCGTCAGCCTGTTCTTGATGTTCGACATGGTCTTGTGGTTTCGAAGTGTTGTCGTTCTTAGTTCGCGGCCTGCAACGCACCCGCGTCGACCTGCTCGACGAGATGATTGACGGCTTCCTTGATGGCGAGGTCCAGCACCTTGCCGTTGAGCGTGGAGTCATACGTAGCCGTGCCGCCAAAGCCGATGATCTCGCGGTTCGACAGGCTGTACTCGCCCGCGCCCTGGCTCGATGCGATGACTTCGGAGGTCATCGTATCGACGATGTTCAGGCTCACCTTCGCGTAGGCAACCTGGCTCTTGCCGCGGCCCAGAATGCCGAACAGCTGCTGGTCGCCGACTTCCTTGCGGCCGAACTCCGTCACGTCGCCCGTGATCACGTAGTTCGCGCCTTTGAGCTTTTGCGTTTTGTTCGCAATCGCGGCTTCCTGTTTGATTTCGCCAAGATTGTCCCGTTCGAGCACGGAGAAGCGGCGGCTCTGCTGCAGCGTGGTGACGAGAATGGTCTTGGCCTGGCTGCCGACGCGATCGATGCCGTCGGAGAAGATGCCGCGCATGTAGCTCGAGCGGTTGTCGAACTTGCCGACGGCCACGGGGACGGGCTTGCCGGCATACGGCACATGTGCGCTGCTGACTTCAGGCGTCGGCAGTGCGCGCGACGCTTCCGTCGCGCATCCGCTCAATGCCGCGGCAACGACCGCGGCAGCGAGCAGTACGGAAGGTGTTTTTGCTCTCAAGTTTTTATCCCGTTCAAAAGATTGGCCCATGTCCCGGAGGCCTTTTGAATCGGGCGTCGTGCATGCCGCGCTTCCATCCGGCGTTCCGGTAACGGAACGTAAGATATCGGCACATAACGGCCACGACTTTAAGAATCTGACTTCAAACGCCTCACTTTATGCCGAACGCATCGCGTCGCTTAAATCGGGATCGATCAATCGCGGGTCAGTCGTTGCCGGCCGTGTCGCCCAGGCGTTTGAGCTGCGCGACGCGCGCGCCGACGATATCGACTTGCGAGCGTGCATCCATCAGCAGAACGGTCGCATCGCGGTAAGCGGTCCATGCGCGCTCGGCGCGCGACAGCACGGGGCGCGAGTGCGAAGGCAGCTTCGCGTGCAGGCGACGGTAATAGCGGTTCAGGTCGAACATCGCGTGCTCGCACTGCGCGTCGAACGAACAGGCGCGTGGGCGCGTTTTGGGATCCGGCTTGCCCGCCTGCGCGGCCGCGGCACGCAGCGCGAGCGCCCGGTCGCGCACCGGCTGCAGTTTCAGGTCGGCGCCCGCCAGCTGGTACGACGTGCCGTGCGTCGTCGCGAGCACGGCGGCAAGCAGCTTGCCGTCGGCCTCGCGCCAGGCCTCCCAGCGCTTCTGGCTTTCGTCCCACTTCTTGCGCTGGACGTCGGGCAGGTTCGACTGAAGTTGCTGGAACGACTGATCCATCGACGTCTGCCATGCGAGCCGTGCCGTGTCCATGCACTGCACCTGGCCGACCGTCGACGACATGTCGGCGCGCGCGAGACACGTGCGCATCGATGCGTCGATGGGATCGGCGGCGGCGACTTCGGCATGCGCCGCGCCCGGCGCAGCGAGAAGCGCGAGCGCCAGCGCCAATCCCGACGCGAAGGTGTGCAGCGCCATGCGCATGCGCGCAGGGCCTCCCGGAGCCAGGTGCGGTGCCGTCCGCATCATCAGGAATCGCGCACGCAATCGACGAAATACTCGATGCGTCCGTTGATCGTTTCGCCGACGAGCCCGTGGATATCCGTGTGGAAGCCCGGGAAGCGCTCGTTGAATTCGCGCGCGAAACGCAGATAGTTGACGATGGTCCGGTTGAAGCGCTCGCCCGGAATCAGCAGCGGAATGCCCGGCGGATACGGCGTCAGCAGGATCGACGTGACGCGGCCTTCGAGCTCGTCGATGGCCACGCGGTCGATCTCGCGGTGCGCGAGCTTCGCGAATGCGTCGGACGGCTTCATCGCCGGCTCCATGCTCGACAGGTACATCTCCGTCGTCAGACGCGCGATGTCATTCGCGCGGTAGACGCTGTGGATCTGCTCGCACAGATCGCGCAGGCCGATGCGCTCGTACGCCGGATGCTGCGCGACGAACTCGGGCAGCACGCGCCACAGCGGCTGGTTGTTGTCGTAGTCGTCCTTGAACTGCTGGAGTTCCGTGACCATCGAGTTCCAGCGGCCCTTCGTGATGCCGATCGTGAACATGATGAAAAACGAGTACAGGCCCGTTTTCTCGACGATGATGCCGTGCTCGGCCAGATACTTCGTGACGATCGCAGCGGGAATGCCCGTCTCGCCGAATTCGCCGTCCACATCCAGGCCCGGCGTGATGATCGTCGCCTTGATCGGGTCGAGCATGTTGAAGCCGTCCGCGAGTGGGCCGAAACCGTGCCAGCGGTCGTTCGGACGCAGCATCCAGTCTTCGCGCGAACCGATGCCCTCTTCCGCCAGTTCCTCCGGCCCCCAGACCTTGAAGAACCAGTCGTCGCCGTATTCGGCGTCGACCTTGCGCATCGCGCGGCGGAAATCCAGCGCTTCCGCGATCGACTCTTCGACGAGCGCCGTGCCGCCCGGCGGCTCCATCATCGCCGCGGCCACGTCGCACGACGCGATGATCGCGTACTGCGGCGACGTCGACGTGTGCATCAGGTACGCCTCGTTGAAGCGGTGACGGTCGAACGTGCTGTTCTCCGAATCCTGCACGAGGATCTGCGACGCCTGCGAAATGCCGGCGAGCAGCTTGTGTGTGGAGTGCGTCGCGAATACCAGCGCGCCCGTGCGCGGCCGGCCCGCGCCGATCGCGTGCATGTCCTGGTAGAACTCGTGGAACTCGGCGTGCGGCAGCCACGCTTCGTCGAAGTGCAGCGTGTCGAGCAGATCGCCGAGCAGATCCTTGATCATTTCGACGTTGTAGATCACGCCGTCATACGTGCTCTGCGTGATGGTCAGAATGCGCGGCTTGAGGTTCGGGTTCTTCGCCAGCGCCTCGCGCGCGAACGGATTCGCCTCGATCTTCTTACGGATGTTTTCCGGCTTGAACTCGTCGCGCGGAATCGGCCCGATGATGCCGAAGTGATTGCGCGTCGGCGTGAGGAACACGGGGATCGCGTGCGTCATCGTGATCGCGTGCAGGATCGACTTGTGGCAGTTGCGGTCCACCAGCACGATATCGCCCGGCGCAACCGTGGCGTGCCAGACGATCTTGTTCGAAGTGGACGTGCCGTTCGTCACGAAGAACAGGTGATCGGCGCTGAAGATGCGCGCCGCGTTGCGCTCCGACGCGGCCACCGGCCCCGTGTGGTCGAGCAGCTGGCCGAGTTCGTCGACGGCATTGCAGACGTCCGCGCGCAGCATGTTCTCGCCGAAGAACTGATGGAACATCTGGCCGAGCGGGTTCTTCAGGAACGCAACGCCGCCCGAGTGCCCCGGGCAGTGCCACGAGTACGAGCCTTCGTCCGCGTACTGCACCAGTTCCTTGAAGAACGGCGGCGCGAGCGAATCCAGATACACCTTCGCCTCGCGGATGATGTGGCGCGCGACGAACTCCGGCGTGTCCTCGAACATGTGGATGAAGCCGTGCAGCTCACGCAGGATGTCGTTCGGCAAATGGCGCGACGTGCGCGTTTCGCCGTACAGGAAGATCGGGATGTCCGCGTTGCGCTTGCGCACCGCTTCGACGAACGCGCGCAGGTCGACGATCGCGGGCGCGATGTCGGGCGCTTCGCCGTCGTTGGCCTCGACGTAGGGCAGCAGTTCATCGTCGTCGATCGACAGGATGAAGCACGACGCGCGGCTCGACTGCTGCGCGAACGATGTCAGATCGCCATAGCTCGTCAGACCCAGCACTTCCGCGCCTTCTTTTTCGATGGCCTCGGCAAGCGCCCGGATGCCTGAACCCGAGATGTTCTCGGAGCGGAAATCTTCGTCGATGATGACGACGGGGAAACGAAACTTCATGGGCGAGTCTCCAAAAAGAACGACCGCTGCTCGATGATGCGCAGCGGTCACCCGAGTAGCTGGTGATTCAATGCGCGTTTTCGTTACGTCTTCGGCAACGTCACGCCGTGCTGACCTTGATACTTGCCGCCGCGATCCGCGTACGACACGTCGCAGATCTCGTCGCTTTCGAAGAACAGCACCTGTGCGACGCCTTCATTCGCGTAGATTTTCGCAGGCAAAGGTGTCGTATTTGAGAATTCGAGCGTGACGTGCCCTTCCCATTCCGGCTCGAACGGCGTCACGTTGACGATGATGCCGCAGCGCGCATACGTCGACTTGCCGAGGCACACCGTCAGCACGCTGCGCGGAATGCGGAAGTATTCGACCGTGCGCGCGAGTGCGAACGAGTTCGGCGGGATGATGCAGACGTCGCCCTTGAAATCGACAAACGACTTCTCGTCAAAGTTCTTCGGATCGACAATGGTCGAGTTGATATTCGTGAAGATCTTGAATTCGTCGGCGCAGCGGATGTCGTAGCCGTAGCTCGACGTGCCGTAGCTGACGATCTTGCGACCGTCTTCCGTCGCGCGCACCTGATTCGGCGCGAACGGCTCGATCATCTTGTGCTCTGCGGCCATGCGCCGGATCCACTTGTCGGATTTGATGCTCATAGGTGAACGCTGCTGACGGGAGGTGAAATCAGGCCGGCTGACGCTTGCGCGCTGCTTTCGCAGCACATGCCGCCGGACGAAAGGCACTTATTTTACGCGAACACGGCGGGCGTGCCCGATGCGGGTTGAATCGCGTCGACGGACGCCGCGCGCGAGTGCCGCAAACGCGGAAGCCGCGCTCGACGATGCAAAGCGGATGAGCACGGATCTGGAAGCGGAAACAGGAAGAAGAACTGGCTTTTGCGCAAGACGCAAACGATTGGCAAGACAAGTTGGGCAGCAGAGCAGCCGCGGTGCGCGAGCGGCGCGCTTACTGGCGGATCAGCCCGCACGCGAGGGCGGGACCGGCGCCATGCTGCGGATAGGCGTAGGGGTCGGAGGCGTCGCGGTGCAGCAGCACGGCGCGTTGCAGCACGGAGCGCACGCCGTCGAGCGACACGTCCGGCGCAACGATGAAGCCCGCCGCGACGCCCGCTGCATCAGCGTGGATATTGCCGAGATCGCCTTCGACGCGCGCCCCCGACTTCAGGCGCTCCGCAGCCGGCGCGAACACGGCGCCCGCGCCCGAACCATCCGCAGAATTGCAGTCGCCGCGTTCGTGGACCTGCAGCGCGTGATCGCTGTTCGGCGGCAGGCCCGTGAGGTTGTAGGTGACCTGCACGCCGTCCGCGCGCTCGATGAACGTGACCATGCCGCGCGTCTGGTTGCCCAGCGTCGGCAGCAGTTGCGCGTCCGCGCGTTTCTCCTGTGGCTTCAGGAAGCCCATGCACCCTGACAGCAGGGCGCTGGCCGCAGCCAGGACGACGATGGTCTTGATCGCCTCGCCGCCGATTCGTTTTCTCATGCGATCCTCTTGTCGAGCGCCGGCCGTCCCCGCGACCGCGTTGCCGGACCTGATGAAGCCGACATGATACCGCGAGCAGGGGCGCATTCAGACCCCTTTCTACCCGCCCCTGAAGACTTGTTCGGTTATCTCATGCGGCGCGCTGAGCGGGCGCTTCGAGGTCCGCGCAGCGTCGCCGGATCACGCGGGTTATGTGTTCTGCACGACGATGGTCGGGAACTTCGAACTCATGTCCCGCGAGCGTTCGGCGATATGAATCGCGACCTTGCGCGCGATCGTCCGGTAGATCTCCGCGACGCGGCCGTCGGGAGCCGCGACGACGGTCGGCTGGCCCGAATCGGCCTGCTCGCGAATCGAGATATCGAGCGGCAGGCTGCCCAGCACGTCGACGCCATATTCCTTCGACATGCGCTCTGCCCCGCCCGTGCCGAAGATGTGCTCTTCATGGCCGCAATTCGAGCAGATATGCATGCCCATGTTTTCGACGATGCCGAGGATCGGAATGCCGACCTTCTCGAACATCTTCAAGCCCTTCTTCGCGTCGAGCAGCGCGATGTCCTGCGGCGTCGTCACGATCACGGCGCCCGTCACGGGCACCCGCTGCGACAGCGTCAGCTGGATGTCGCCCGTGCCGGGCGGCATGTCGACGATCAGGTAGTCGAGATCCTTCCAGTTGGTCTGCCGCAACAGCTGCTCGAGCGCAGAGGTGGCCATCGGGCCGCGCCACACCATCGGATTGTCCTGCTCGATCAGAAAACCGATCGAGTTAGCCTGCACGCCGTGGCCCGCCATCGGGTTCATCGACTGGCCATCGGGCGACTCGGGGCGGCCTTCGATGCCGAGCATCATCGGCAGAGACGGACCGTAGATGTCCGCGTCGAGTATGCCCACCGACGCGCCCTCGCTCGCGAGCGCGAGCGCCAGGTTGACGGCCGTCGTGCTCTTGCCGACGCCGCCCTTGCCCGACGCGACGGCGACGATATTCTTCACGTTCGGCAACAGTTTCACGCCGCGCTGCACGGTATGCGCAGCGATGTCCTGCGACACCTGCACACGCGTATCGGCCACACCAGGCACCGCGCGCAGCGCGTTCTCGACGAGCACGCGGATTGCGTCGAACTGACGTTTGGCCGGATAGCCGAGTACCACGTCGACGCTGACCGTGGCACCATCGACGTTGATGTTCCTGAAGTTCTTCGCTGCCGCGAAGGGTCGCTGGGTGTTGGGGTCGTTGATGGCCGCGAGGGCCGCGTCGACCAAAGCCCGATCGATGCTCATTGAGTCTCCGTGGGAACGCCTGGCGCGGTGCGTGATCGAAGTCTGCGCCACGCGCCTGAAATATTGAAAGAAATTGTTAGCCGGCATTGCTTAAAACCTGCCTCATTGGCACGCTTTGCCGCGCAAGTTTTGCAATAGGGCCGAATCGCCGCCAGCTCAGTCGTCATTGTAGTGGCTGGCGCCGGGGCTTGCCGGAAGACCCTTCCGGCTGTCGGCGCGCTTCGCGAACCCTTGCATCCGTCGTCGTTTATTCAAGAGAGGATCCAGTATGAATGCAAAAATCATGACCCGCCTGTCGGCACTGGCGCTTGTCGGTGCGCTGCTCGGCGGCTGCGCGACCGAACAAGGCACGAACACGGCTGTCGGCACGGGCGTCGGCGCGGGCACGGGTGCCGCGCTCGGCGCGATCTTCGGCGGCGGCAAGGGCGCGGCGATCGGCGCAGGCGTCGGCGCGGCAGTCGGCGGCGTGACCGGCTACAACTGGCAGAACATCAAGAACAAGCTGGGCGGCGCGACCAAGGGCACGGGCACGCAGATCACCGAGCAGCCGGACGGCTCGCTCAAGCTGAACATCCCGAGCTCGGTCACGTTCGACACCAACAGCTACGCAATCAAGCCGTCGTTCGCTCCCGTGCTGACGCAGGTTGCGCAGACGCTGAACCAGAACCCGGAAGTGGTCGCGCAAGTCGTGGGCCACACGGATAGCACCGGTCAGCCGGCGTACAACCAGACACTCTCCGTCAACCGCGCGCAGAGCGTGGCGCAGCAACTCGCAACGGACGGCGTCGCGCCGCAGCGCCTGTCGGCAACGGGCATGGGCGCGAACCAGCCGGTCGCCGACAACAACACGGAAGCGGGCCGCGCGCAGAACCGTCGCGTCGAAATTTACCTGCGCGCAACGGCGCAGCACGCGCAATAAGCTCCTGGGGAAGAACGGTCTTCGCGACCAGTCGTCGAAGACCGTTCGGCAGACTTGAACACGGGTCGGCCGCTCGGCCAGCAGGCCCCGGCAGCATCTTGCAAACCGCCGTGTGGCGAGTCTCACAAGCCAATCGAAAAAATTTTCGAACTCTTGTGAAAATCCGCGGTCTGTCTCTACGGTACGTGTGCGGCGACGCCGCCGCGTCACCATTCTCCTCTTGTCGTTGTTGCTCCGGGGCCCATAGCCCCGGTTTTTTTTGCCTGCTGTTTTGGGCGCATTCCAACCGCCTGGCAACCACTTCCGGCGCGTCCGCCTCGAGCAACGCGTCCCCCATCCGCGTTTGCCTCACGATGGCTGCCAGCGCAACGTGACGCACGTGACGCAGCTCACACAACGCATACGCGCTGCCTTCGACGGATCACGCTGGTAAAATCGACGGTTCGGGCCGGTTTCCCGCGACGAAAGTCCGCGCCGCCGCGTTCGACAACCCGAGCTGCATGAGCGGACAACCGCGCGTGCAGTCCTGGGCGCAGCGCCGTCCGCCGACGTCGAACGTCGTGACGGCCGCCCGTACTTCCGCCAGTTCATAGAACCCACATGTCAGCAACCGACGCCACCGCGGTTCAATCCGCGGACCTCACCGCCGCCGGCGCGCCGCAGGCCCGCCGCCAGATCCTCGTCACGTCTGCCCTGCCGTACGCGAACGGGCAAATCCATATCGGCCACCTGGTCGAATATATCCAGACGGACATCTGGGTCCGCGCGCTGCGAATGCACGGGCACGAGGTCTACTACGTCGGCGCCGACGACACGCACGGCACGCCCATCATGCTGAAGGCTGAGCAGGAAGGCATCACGCCGAAGCAGCTGATCGACCGGGTGTGGCAGGAACACAAGCGCGACTTCGACAACTTCGGCATTTCGTTCGACAACTACTACTCGACGGATTCCGACGAGAACCGCGTGCTGTCCGAATCGATCTACACGGCGCTGCAGGCGGCCGGCCTGATCGAAGCGCGCGACATCGAGCAGGCGTATGACCCCGTCAAGGAAATGTTCCTGCCGGACCGCTTCATCAAGGGCGAGTGCCCGAAGTGCCACGCGAAGGACCAGTACGGCGACAACTGCGAAGTGTGCGGCTCGACCTATCAGCCCACTGAGCTGATCAATCCGTACTCCGTCGTGTCGGGCGCGACGCCCATCAAGAAGACGTCGACGCACTACTTCTTCAAGCTGTCCGATCCGCGCTGCGAGAACTTCCTGCGCGGCTGGGTCGGCGGTCTGGCGCAGCAGGAGGCGACCAACAAGATGCGCGAATGGCTCGGCGACGCGGGCGAAGCGAAGCTCGCCGACTGGGACATCTCGCGCGACGCGCCCTATTTCGGCTTCGAGATTCCCGGTGCGCCGGGCAAGTATTTCTACGTGTGGCTGGACGCGCCCGTCGGCTACTACGCGAGCTTCCGCAACCTCGCGGAAAAGCGCGGCCTCGATTTCGACGCGTGGACGAATAAAAGCGCGACGACCGAGCAGTACCACTTCATCGGCAAGGACATCCTGTACTTCCACACGCTGTTCTGGCCGGCGATGCTCGAATTCTCGGGTCATCGCACGCCGACCAACGTGTTCGCGCACGGGTTCCTGACCGTCGACGGCGCGAAGATGTCGAAGTCGCGCGGCACGTTCATCACGGCCAACAGCGTGATCGAAACGGGCATGAACCCCGAATGGCTGCGCTACTACTTCGCGGCCAAGCTGAACAGCACGATGGAAGACATCGACCTGAACCTCGAAGACTTCCAGGCACGCGTGAACAGCGATCTCGTCGGCAAGTACGTGAACATCGCGAGCCGCGCGGCGGGTTTCCTGATCAAGCGCTTCGACGGCCGCGTGCAGGACAGCGCGATGCAGCATCCGTTGCTCGCGTCGCTGCGCAGCGCGATTCCGCAGATCGCCGCGCACTACGAAGCGCGCGACTACGGCCGTGCACTGCGCCTGACGATGGAACTCGCGGACTCCGTGAACGCGTACGTCGACACGGCCAAGCCCTGGGATCAGGCGAAGGATCCGGCAAACGCCGTCGCGCTGCATGAAACCTGCAGCGTGTCGCTCGAAGCGTTCCGCCTGCTGTCGCTGGCGCTCAAGCCGGTGCTGCCGAAGGTCATCGAGGCCGCCGAGTCGTTCCTCGGCATCGAACCGCTCAAGTGGACGGACGCTGAGGCGCCGCTGACCTCGACGCGCGCGATCAACGCGTACAAGCACCTGATGACGCGTGTCGATCCGAAGCAGATCGAAGCGCTGCTGGCCGCGAACCGGGGCTCGCTGCAACCGGCCGCTGGCGCCGAAGCGCAAACAGCCGACGCCAAGGCCAAAGCCAAGGCGCACGCGAAAGCGACGGCCCACGCGCACGGCGACGCGCCGGCGAAGGCCGACGACAGCGCCATCATCACGATCGACGACTTTGCGAAGATCGATCTGCGCATTGCGAAGATCGTCGATTGCAAAGCGGTCGAAGGCTCGGACAAGCTGCTGCAACTTACGCTGGACGTCGGCGAAGAGAAGACGCGCAATGTGTTCTCGGGCATCAAGTCGGCGTATCAGCCGGACCAGCTGGTCGGCAAGCTGACCGTGATGGTCGCGAACCTCGCGCCGCGCAAGATGAAATTCGGCCTGTCGGAAGGCATGGTGCTCGCGGCATCGGCAGCGGACGAAAAGGCCGAACCGGGCATCTACGTGCTCGAACCGGACAGCGGCGCGAAGCCGGGTATGCGCGTGAAGTAACGCGCGCAATCACGCTCCGGCGCACTCGCCGCCGACCAAAAAAGCACGTCTTCGGACGTGCTTTTTTTTCGCCTATGCGCGCCGTTTTGCGGCCGATTCGCGGCCGCTTCCTTTCTCAAAATAAGACTGCTCCTAGATTCATTCATCAGAAATTCTTCGAAAATTGAGACCTGTTTGTGACACGCACGTCAGCAATCCGGTCCGCTGACGACGCGCACATCACGGCGGCTGGTTCGACGGCGTCCCACGCGCCGCCAGGTCTCGCGCACCGAGCCGCCCGCTTCCCCTGTTGACACGACGCGCTCGACGAGACTCGAGCCGCCTTCACACGATGACTGACATGAGCACTGAATTCTCCCTGGAGCAGTTCGAAACCCTCGTCGCCTCGCGCGATTACGCAGCAGCGCATGAAGCGCTGGTCGTGCTGATCAATACCTTCATTTCGAACCGCAGCCGGCTGCCGGGTGTCGATCTGGCATTCGCCGATCCCACCCGCCCCGCGAGCGAAGAAGCGGCCTCGACGCTGCAGCGCATCGCCGACGCGATCACCGCCCTCCTCGCAGATCCGCACTTCAGACTGAACGACCTGCAGTTCAATCAGCTTTTCTCGGCCCGTCACTGGCTCAACATGCTGTTCGTCGCTTCGTCGTACGGCAGCATGGATCACATCCTGCGCGCCTTGCTCGCGCATTCGGTCCAGTCGCACGATCCCGATGAGAGACAGGCGCTGATCAGAAAACAGATCGTGCTGTACACCGTCGAATCCGAATACGACATCGACCTCGCCGATCTCGCGCAGAGCGAGCCCGTGCTGGCGACGAGCCTCGGCATGTCGGTCGTCGGGTCCGCCGTGGTGATCTCGCCAGCCGCGCACGCGAAACGTGAGCGCATGATCGAATGGTTGCCGCGCGCGCTCGAATCCATCGAAGATCTCGACGATCTGCCCGGTTCCGCCGTGTGCGGCGCGTACATGCATTGCAGCTACTCGGACCTGCCGAACCGGCACGCGATGAAGCGCGGCATCAGCCAGCTGGTGCGCAAGAAGCTGGACTCGCTCGGGCTGCTCGCACACGAAGCGGAAGTCGGCCGCGCCGCTTCACAGGAAGCGGGCGGTACGCGCGAAAAACGCAAGCCGCTGATGATCGTCGTGCTCGAATGGTTCAACGGCGGCCATTCGATCTACCGCACGCATTCGCGCACGATGCTCGCCGCGCGCGAACGCTTCGAAGTTGTCGCGTTCGGCGAAGAGCAGCACGTGGACGCCGCGGGACGCGAGGTGTTCGACCGCTTCATTGCGTTCGAGCATCCCGAGTATGTCGGCGAGATCGTGCGCCAGATTCAAAACTTCGCGCGCGAGAATCGCCCCGCCGTCCTCTACATGCCGAGCGTCGGCATGTTCGCGCACACCATCTTCATGACTAACGTGCGCGTGGCGCCGTTGCAGATCGCCGCGCTCGGCCATCCCGCGACGATGCACGCCGCGTGCATCGACTACGTGAGCGTCGAGGAAGATTTCGTCGGCGATCCCGCGTGCTTCAGCGAGAAACTGATGCGCCTGCCGAAGGACGGCCAGCCTTACGTGCCGTCGAAGCTGCTGACCGATATCACGCCGAGCGTGCCCGAGCGCGGCAAGTACCTCAACATCGCCGTGACCGCGAGCGCGATGAAGCTCAACCCGCGCTTTCTCGACGCCTGCCGGCAAATCATCGAAACGGCGGGGATTCCCGTGTGCTTCCACTTCATGACGTCGTGGGCCGAAGGTCTCGATATTGCCTATGTGCGCAAGCTGATCGAATCCGCGCTGCCGCGCAGCAACGTGCTCGTGTACGGCGGTCTGTCCTACAGCACGTATCTGAAGGTGATCAACGTGATGGACATGTTCGTGAGCCCGTTCCCGTTCGGCAACACGAATGGCATCGTCGACGCCTTCACGCTCGGTTTGCCGGGCGTGAATCTGTGCGGCCGCGAAGTGTTCGAGCACATCGACAGCGGTCTTTTCGAACGCGCCGGCATGCCCGCGTGGCTGACAGCACATTCGCTCGACGAATTCGTGCGCGCCGGCGTGCGCCTCGCGACCCAGCACGACGAACGCGAAGCGCTGCGTCGCCAGATGATCGAGAAGAAGGCCGTCGAGCGGATTTTCGAAGGACGGCCGGAAGCGTTCGGCCGCCATGTGCTTGCGCTGGTCAACGCGCAGTCGCAGACACAACCGCGCGCGAAGCCGCGCCCCGGCACGCAGACGAACGGCACATCGCGCGTCAGCTCGAAGTAACGCGTCGCTTTCAACTGCCAACAGAAACCGGCCGGGCGCTCGCCCGCCGGTTTTTTTGCATCACCATCGCAGCCGGTCGAAGCGCCGCGTGTACTGCAGGTCCATCCCCTGGAACGTGCCGCCGTACGCAGCCACCGACCAGTAGCGCGTCAGGTTCACCGTCGCCTTGATCGCGTTGCTTGACGACTGCAATCCCTGTTCGTAGCCGATCACGAGCCATTCGCTGATCGCCTTCGACACCATCACGACCTGCGGGTCCGTCAATCCCACTTCGCTGCGGCCGATCGAGAATTCGTCGAGTCCGAATTCCTGCGCGATCCGCTTGCCGCTGGCGCTGCCCAGCAGCGCCAGCGCCGTCGTCATCGTGCTTTGCTGACCGACGTTGTTGCCCTGATCCGTGCCGTGGCCGAACAGAAGCCATGAGAGCTTTTCGTTATCGGGCACGCTCGGCTCCGACACCAGCTTCGCGACAGGCGCCTGGATCGTGCCCGTCACCTGCACGCCTGCTTCGACCTGCTGGTTGCGCCGCATCGCGAGAATGTTGATGCCGGGATTCGCAACCGGCCCGTTGAAAGTGAAGAAGCCGTTTTCAATCCCGAGCTTCCGGCCGAACGCCGTATAGGTCGAGCCTTCCGTCACGCGCACGTTGCCGACCGCGCGCAGCGGGAGGTTAGGCGCGCTGAGCGCGGTGATCGTGCCGCGCAGGCCGACGTCGGCGCCCTGTCCGCGGAAACGGAAGCTCTGGCCAAGATCGATGTCGATGTTCGCCCGGGGCGCGAACGGCCCGACCGGCTTGTTCGAATTGCCGACTTCCTGCGGCTTGCCGCTCGCCACCGAGCCATCCGGACGCACCACCACGACATCGTCGCCCAGCCGCGGCTCGGACTTGTCGGGCATGTCGAAGAGCGCGTGATCGATGACGAACTTGCCGTTGATCGCGAGACCGCCCTGCGTGCCCGCGTTCGCGACGCTCGCGCTGCCCGACATCGTCAGCTGCCGGTCTGGCGATGCAAACAGTTCGAGCTTGTCGGCGACGATGCTCGCCGTCAGATCGGGCTCGGCGTTGTCGAGCCGCACGCGTCCCGACGCGCGCAGCGTGCCCGTCGCGCCGTGAAACTCGACCTGCTGGAAATCGACCAGGTTTTCGGACAGCGCGATCCGCACGATGCCGTCCTTCAGTTGCACGCCGAGATCGACGAGCGTCGCGGAAATGCCGTCGCCGACCAGCGATCCCGACAGATTCGGCTTCGCGACGGTCCCGCCGAGCGCGAGCTTGAGCGCCAGATGACCGTCGAGCAGATAGCTCGGCCCGAACAGTCCGCCCGTCGTCTTCAGCGACGGCACATTCGCGTTGATCGTGCCCGTCAGCGGGCCTTCGTCGTTGATGGCCAGCACGCCGTCGCGCGGTACGAGCGCCGTGTGCGCCGACGCATCGATCACGCCGATGCGGCTCGCCTGCGCATGCACGCTTGCATTCAGCTGGTTGCCGCCGCTGAAGTCCGCGCGCGCTGAGATATCGGTGATGCCGAGCGGCGCGAAGCCGCGCCCCACTTCGATCGTGATGTCGCCGGCGCGCCGTTTCAATTCGATATGCCCCGTCGCCGTGTCGGCCAGCGCGAAGTCCCAGTTGCCGTCGAACACGAGATCGGTCTTGAGCGTCGACGGCACGCCCGTCAATTCCTGGCGCAGCTCCAGCATGCGCGCCACCGATACGCCCGTCAGCGTGCCCGCCGAGCGGATGCGGCCGCGATCGAGCGCGAACGACTTCAGATCGAGCACCGCGCCTTCGAGCGTGAGCCGCGTCGGTCCGAGCGTCACGCGGCCGCCGCCGGCGCTGACGGTGAGCGGCGTCTCCATGTTCAGCGCGGGCGTGCCCTTGTTCGACAGGCGTGTCACCGTGCCGTCCCAGTGCGTGCCGTCGCGCGCGTCGGTGAGCTTACCGTTCGCGGCCACGGCCAGATCGAGCGGCCGGCCCTGCAGCATGCCTGTCGCGGCGGCATCGAGCGTGTGCTTCGCGCGCGTGCCGTTCAGGCGCGCGGTGAGCGTGTTCAGTTCGACGCCCGCCGTGCTGACGTTGCGCGCGTCCGTCGTGAAGTTCATCGCGCCGTTGGCGCCGTCGCGCAGCTCGGCGTGACCTTCGGCGTGACCGACCTTGTTCGAGCCGAACACGACGCTGTCCGCCTTGTAGTCGAGCGCGACGTTCGGATGTTCGAACGTGCCCGTCACGTCGCCCTGCGCCGCGACGAGACCGGCGAGGCCGAAGCCGAGCCGTTCCAGTTCCGGCGCGTCGACATGAAAGCGCAGCCGGTCGCCGCGCGCGCCGAAGCTGCCTTGCAGATCGACCTGATTGCCCGCCACCGACAGGTTCGCGCGGCTCGGCAGAATGCGCGAGCCGGCCAGCTGAATGGTGCCGCTGCCTGTCATCGGCAGGCCGTCGTACACGCTTTCACCGAGCTTGAATTCGGCCTTCGTCGTGAACGTCGGCGCGAGCAAGCCCGATGCCGTAAGCGTGCCGTTCACGCGCGCTTCGATCTTGCGCGAAACAGGGGCTTTCGACGGTGCTTTCGCCGCGTCTGTCTGGGCGCGCTTTCCCTTTTCTGTCGCAGAGCCCGCTTTGACAGGCGCCGCCGTGCGCGAAGGCTTCTGCGACGTCAGCGCCAAGGGATCGAAATCGGTCAGCGTCGCCTTGAGGTTGTAAGTCGAGCTGGCATCGCGCTTGATCGCGCCGTTCAGGTCGATGCGACCTTTGCCTGCGCTCACGCGCACGTCGTTGAAGCTCGTGCGTGCGCGGTCGAGCGTGATCTTGCCTTGCGCGCGCAGCGCCGCCTTCGGATCGTTCAGATCGAGCGTGACGCTCTGCACGTCGTCGTTCAGACGAATCGAGACGGGACCGGCGAACTGCGTCGGCAGCACGCTCGACTGCAGCGCATTCAGATCGAGCTTCGCGACCTTCAGGTCGAACTGGCCGCGCTTGCCCGTCAGCGCGCCGCCGCCCGTTATCGTCGCTTCCTTGACGAGGCGCACGTTCAGGTTCGAGATGCGCTGCGCCTTCGCGTCGAGCTGCACGTCGGCGCGCGCGTCGATCAGCGGCAGCAGATGTTCGTCGATCGCGCCGGGCTTCGCGTTCACGATCGACACCTGGCCTCGCACCGCAAAACCCGGCGCGCGATGTCCGGCGTCCGCTTTGGCTTGCGGCGGGGCCGCGGGCGCGCTGGCCGGAACCGCGCCGCTTGCCGCGCGGCCCGGTTTCGCCGCACTCGCGGCGCGCGTCCCCGAAGCGGTGCTGGCCGCCACCACGGCGCTCGCGAAGCTCGCCACGTCCGTCGCGCCCGTCACGCCACCTGCCGCGTCACGCTGCACCGGCTGCAACTCCGCGCGCACGGCCAGATCCGCGAACGGCGCGCCCGGCGCGAAGGCCTGCGGATTCACGTGATCGAATGTCAGCGTCGCGCGCTGCAGCGGCACCTCCGCGAACGGCGTCGCCTCGACGCGCGCGTGCCCCGTCAGCTTCATCCCGGTTGCATCGAGTTCGGCGATTAATGTTTCGAGCGAGCCGGACAGATGCGCGCGCACCTGCACCGCTTCGTCGTTGACCTTACCGGAATAGCCGGCGTCGCCCGTCAGCGGAAACGGCCGCATGCCGTCGAGCTTCGCCGCCGCCGTCACCGAACCGAACGGCGTGTCGAGGCGATCGACGGAAGCCTCGTGATGACGGCCGTCGCTGCGTCCGTGGAACAGCAGACGCGAATACTCGGACGTCGACGCGCCTTCGTGCAGCACGAGCTTTTCGACGCTCAGATCGCGCACGGCCAGTTGCAGCGGCAGGCGCAGATCCTTCGGCAAGCTCATCGGCTCGGACTTCGACGTGGACGGTGCGATGCGTGCGTCGACGGTGCCCACGTGCAGGTAATCGACGACGAACCGCCAGGGCTTGTCGTCGAGCGCCCAGCGGGCGTCGATACGGTCGATGCGGATATCCGTGCCGCTGCCGTCGAGACTGCGCCAGCGCACGTCGCGCATATGCAGCCCCGTCGCGATCGAGCCGCCGTCAAGCTTGCCTTCGAGCTGCCCATGCAGCAGTTTGACGGCTGCCTGCCACGCGTACGCGGTGCCGCGCTCGGTGACCACGACGCCGTACAGCGCGCCGCCGATCAGCGTGACGATCATCAGCGGCGCAAAGATCGCCCACGCGATCACCTTCCACAGCCTTCGCCGCGGCCTGCGCGGCGGCGGCGTGTCCGAACCCTCCGGCCCGCGCGGCGGCTCGCCGGGCGGCGTGCCGCCAGACGTGTTCTCGGGTGAATTCGCGGATGGGTCCGTCGTCATGCTCTAAGTAGTGATGTCAGAACGCGATGCCGAGCGTCAGATACGGCCGCACGCTGCGGTTGCGCGTGCCGTACGCGATGTCGATATTCACCGGGCCGACGGGGCTGCGCCAGCGCGCGCCCACGCCGACGCCCGGATAGAAAACCTTTTCGCCCCACGCGTCTGTGGCCGTGCCGATATCGAAGAACGCGGCTGCGCCCCAGTCGCGGTTGAACCAGTGCTGATATTCGGAGGTGCCCGTCACGAGGTACTTGGTCGGCAGAATCGAGCCGCCGACGTTGTTACCGATACTCTGATATCCGTAGCCGCGCACCGAATTCGAACCGCCCGCACGGAACAGCAGCGAGGCGGGCACGCCGCTCGACGGCCCGCTCGTAAACACGCCGCCCAGCTCCGCGCGGAACAGGATCAGGTCGCGCGCGCCGACGGGCAGGTACTGCTGGCCGCGCGCATAGCCGCGGATGAAGGTCTGGTCGGTCAGCGCGCCCTTCACGGCAAAGCCCGCCTCGACGTGGATCAGATTGCCCGAGCGCGGGAACAGCGGGTCGTCGGTATTGCGGCGCGTCCACGACCACGCGGGCACGAGCGCGCGGCTCGTGGTCGGCGCCTGGGTGTTCTGATCCAGCCTGTCCTGGTAGTAGAGGAGCGAATACGCGTAGTCGATGTACTGCGACGTCCGTGTACGCTGCAAGCCCGCGCGCAAGCTGTAGATTCGCGTATCGGACACGTTCGTGCTGGTGTACGACACGAGCGCGCTGTTGGTCCAGCCGCGCTGGCCGGGCGGCATCGCGAGCGTCACCTGGCCGTACTGCTGGATCTGGTCGAGCCGGCCCGCGACGGTGAACGGCCACGCCGCGCCGAACGTGTCGAGATACGAATACGAGCCCTGGATATGCGCGCCCGTGTCCGTCGAATAGCCGACGCCGCCGCGCACGCTGTTGTACGGATACTCGCTCACCTTCACGTGGACGGGTGTCTCGAGCGGCTTTTCGGTGTCGTTGCCGACGTCGATCGCAACGCTTGCGTAGTACGGCGTGTTCTGCAACTGGCGCTGCAGTTCGGTCACACGCTGCACGTCGTAGACTTCGCCCGGCGAGATCGGGTTCACGTTCTCGATGATGCGCTCCGGATAGCGCCGCGGGCCCGATACGTCGAGCGCACCCATCGTGAACGTCGGACCGCTGTCGTAGGTGACGGACAGCTTCGCGTCATGCGTGCGCGGATCGATCCGCGCTTCCGAGCGGTAGATCTTCGCGCCCAGATAGCGGCGCGACTGCAGCGCCTTGAGCGACGCGTCCTTCGCGTCATCCCAGTCGCCTTGCGTGAACGGATCGCCTTCGTGCAGCGAGAACGCGAAGCGGGTCTTGTTTTCCTGCTCGGGGTCTTCCGTCAGCACGGGGCCGCGAAACGACAGCGAAACCGAGGAAATGGTCGTGCGCGTGCCGGGATCGACGGATACGCGCACGACCTTCTTGTTGTCGATGGTTCGGACGTCGGTCCGCACGACAGGCGTGAAATAGCCTTCCGTCGACGCGAGATCGCGCACCTGCTGCGGCGTCGCCGTCACGAGGAAGTCGAACTGCTCGGGGCTGATGTCCTCGCGTTTCGCGAAGCGGGAAATGTCCAGGTGCTCTTCGAGCAGCTTGCGCAGCGAGCGCGGTTCGGCTTCGACGTCGACCTTGTACGTCGGCTTCGCGCGCGCGGCCCATGCGTGCGTCGTCACGAGCAGCAGCGCGCAGAACCCGCACGACAGACAGGCGCGCAGCAGCATCGTCGCAAACGATGCCCGCCGCATCGCGCGGCCGTCCGTCACGTTGCTTTCGCTGCGGCGCCTGCACGGCCGCTCGATGGCCCAACCCGCCAAACACGACCTCCGGCTCTTTTGACGTTGTTGAAGAATGCCGACACCCGGCGCCGGCACGGCGCGGGGGACCGAGCGCTATTTGAACACATCGGCGGCGACGCGCACTCGACAGGCACGCGCCGCACCGGGCGCGGTGCCGCGCCTGCAACGCAAAACGCGCGCCCGCCTTGGACGCCGCCCGCCGGGCGCGGTTCCGCTGACTTTTCACTTGGCTCGCGCAGGCTTGCGGTAAAATCCCGTTCTGCACCAGCGGCCCCGCCTCAGACCGACCTTCCGGGCGCCGTCATCTTCATTCACGGACGTCGAGCCATGTATCAATCGGATATCACGCAGTTCCTGAATCAACTGAAGCAGCAAAAGCCCACTCTGGAAGACGAGCAGCGCCGCGGCCGCGCCCTGCTGTGGGACAAGCAGCCGATCGACCTCGACGAACGCGCGTCCAACCAGGAAGCACGCGTGAAGCAGACCTCGTACGTCTACTACCAGAACTTCTAAGTGACCACCGCCGACGAGGCCCGCGCCGCATCGGGACAGTCCGACGCAGCGCTCGCCACGCCCGCCACCGACTCGACGACCAACACCGTCGACGGCATCGCTTTCGCTCGCCTGTACGGCGAGCCGCTCTTCAAGCTGCCGCAGGACCTGTACATTCCGCCCGACGCGCTCGAAGTCTTTCTGGAGACTTTCGAAGGCCCGCTGGACCTGTTGCTGTACCTGATCCGCAAGCAGAACTTCAACGTGCTCGACATTCCGATGGCCGATGTGACGGCCCAGTACCTCGGCTATGTCGACCAGCTGCGCAAGACCAATCTCGAACTCGCCGCCGAATATCTGCTGATGGCGGCCATGCTCATCGAGATCAAATCGCGCATGCTGCTGCCCGTGAAGAAGGCGGATACGGGCGAGGAGGCGGAAGACCCGCGCGCCGAACTGGTGCGCCGCCTGCTCGAATACGAGCAGATGAAGCTCGCGGCGCAGCGCCTCGACCAGTTGCCGCAGCTCGGGCGCGATTTTCTGCGCGCCGAGGTGTACATCGAGCAAAGCATCACGCCGCGCTTTCCCGACGTCGACACGGACGACCTGCGTTCCGCGTGGGCCGACGTGATCAAGCGCGCCAAGCTCGTTCAGCATCACAAGATTTCGCGCGAGGAACTGTCCGTGCGCGAACACATGAGCGTGATCCTGCGCCGCCTGCAGAACGCGCGCTTCATGGAGTTTTCCGAGCTGTTCGATACGACGCGCGGCGTGCCCGTCGTGGTCGTGAACTTCATCGCGATGCTCGAGCTGTCGCGGGAATCGCTGATCGAGATCACGCAAGCCGAGCCGTTCGCGCCGATTTACGTGCGGCTGGCCTATCTGCCCGCCTGACGGGCCGCCGGGCGTGCGGGCAAATCGTTGCACGACCCCATGGCAATGCGCCCTCACGCATCGGCAAACCGCTCCACTATCCAGGATTCCAGGCGGGATTCCAGGCGTTTACCCCGCCGCCCGGAATCGGTGCAGCGCGACAATAAATCCACTACAATCCGGCGCTTTGAAGCCGTCCCAGGACGGCCCGTCCGGCGAATGGCCGCTCCCGGCCTCGCGTGGACTTTCCCGCAACCGCGCGCTTCGTCGCGTGAACGAGACAACCGCGAGCCACGCTGCCGCCCGTCGGCGCTCCACGTGACTCCCAACATCGCCCGATCATGAAAGTCATCAGTTCGATCCAGGAATTGCGCGACCAGTTGCGCGGCCAGAACCGCACCGCCTTCGTGCCGACGATGGGCAATCTGCATGAGGGCCATCTGTCGCTGATGCGCCTCGCGCGCCAGCACGGGGATCCCGTCGTGGCGAGCATCTTCGTGAACCGGCTGCAGTTCGGCCCGAACGAGGACTTCGACAAGTACCCGCGCACGCTCGAAGCGGACATCGAGAAGCTGCAGAAGGAAAACGTCTACGTGCTGTTCGCGCCGACTGAACGCGACATGTATCCGCAGCCGCAGGAATACCGCGTACACCCGCCGCACGATCTCGGCGACATTCTGGAAGGCGAGTTCCGCCCCGGCTTCTTTACGGGCGTGTGCACGGTCGTGATGAAGCTGATGTCGTGCGTGCAGCCGCGAGTCGCCGTGTTCGGCAAGAAGGATTATCAGCAGCTGATGATCGTGCGCGCGATGACCGAGCAGTTCGCGATACCCACCGACATCATCGCGGCCGAAACCATCCGCGACACGGACGGCCTCGCGCTCAGCTCGCGCAACCGCTATCTGACGGAAACGGAGCGCACGGAAGCGCCGATGCTCGCGGCGACGCTGCAAGGCGTGCGTCAGGCCGTGCTGGCGGGCGACCGCGACTTCGCGAAGCTCGAGCAGCAAGCGCTGGCGTCGCTCGCCGCGCGCGGCTGGAAGCCGGACTACATCGCGATTCGCAAGCGCGCAAACCTGATCGCGCCCGCCGCGCAGGAAGTGGATGCACCCCTCGTCGTGCTGGCGGCGGCGAAGCTCGGCGCGACGCGCCTGATCGACAACCTCGAAATCTGACGGCCGGAAGGACTAGCCATGCAACGCAATATGCTGAAGTCGAAGATTCACCGCGCGGTGGTGACGCACTGCGAACTGCACTACGAAGGATCGTGCGCGATCGACGAGAACCTGCTGGAAGCGGCGAATATCGTCGAAAACGAGCGCATCGACATATGGAACATCAACAACGGCGAGCGCTTCTCGACGTACGCGATCAAGGGCGAGCGCGGCAGCGGCATGATCTCGCTGAACGGCTCGGCGGCGCGGCGCGCGCAACTGGGCGATCTGGTGATCATCGCGGCGTTCGCGAACGTCGACGAAGAGGAGCTCAAGGCAGGCTGGAAGCCGGATCTGGTGTTCGTCGACGAGAACAACGTCATCAAGGGCAGCCGCGATCACGTGCCGACGCAAAGCTGGACCTGAGCGCCGCGGCTGTCGGGGTCTCGCCCGGCGGCCGGCGCCATGGGGGCTGAAGCTGCGCGTGAACCGCGCGCCTTCAGCCCTTTTTGTTTCCGCCCTTCCCGTTCGCGGCCTTGCCGCTTTCTGCCCTGGCGCTCTCGCTTTTGACGCCGTGGCCCTTCCCGTTGACCCATGCGATGATCGACTCCCACTGCTCCAGATCCTTCTCGACCCGGCTCTTCGCGACGTCCCACAGCGTCAGGCCGTGCGCCGCCAGTTGCACGTAGTTCTGCGTGTCGCGCAGATAGCCGAGCACGGGCAGATCGAGTCCTTCGACGAAGCGATGCAGCTGGTCGGCCGACTTCGTGCGCGCATCCACCCGCATGCCGACCACGCCGATCTCGATTGCGCCCTTGCGCACGGCCTTTTCCTTCGCGAGCCGCTCGAGAAATTCCTTGGTTGCGAGAATATCGAAGATGGACGGCTGGAGCGGCACGATCACCTTGTCGGCCAGCGACAGCGCGACGTTCAGCCGGTTGCCGTGCAGCCCGGCAGGGGTATCGATCACGGCCTGTTCCAGGCCCTTGGGCGGCTTCATGGGGGCGTCGGGATCGACCTGCCAGGTTTCGATGGCCGGCAGCGTTTCCGGACGCAGATCGAGCCATGCGTGCGCGGACTGCTGCCGGTCGAGATCGGCGAGCGCGACCCATTGGCCTTCAGCCGCAAAGTAGCCAGCCAGATTGGTCGACAGCGTGCTCTTGCCCACGCCGCCCTTTGGATTCGCTATCACGATCACCGTCATGAATTCTCCCGGGAAGAAGGCTGGCGCTGGCCAGCCGGTTTGCCGCTCGACTTCCGGCCCGCCCGCGCACGGCGCTCGCTGCGACGGCTGATCCTTGTTGCGGCAGCCCGTGCGCGCGGCGTGGCCCATTCGTTCCAGGCGTTGATAATATCGGCAAAACCCGTCCGGCCGAAGTCCCTACGCGCCTGAGGGACGCTTCCAGCCCCTTTTTTCGAGAATCATGACCATGAGCAAACTGCGCAGCGAGTACACGATCGACCGCCTTCACGACCGCCAGAAAGGCTCCCTGCCCGGTCTGCTGGGCGTGCGCGTCCTCGCGCTCGACGAAGGCACGCTGACGGCCGAACTGGGCGTGCGCAGCGAGCTTCTCGCGCCCAACGGCTATCTGCACGCGGCCACCGTGGTCGCGCTCGCCGACACGGCCTGCGGCTACGCGTGCCTCGCGCACCTGCCCGACAACGCCACCAACTTCACGACGATCGAGCTGAAGAGCAACTTCCTCGGCACGTCGCGGGAAGGAACGATTCGCGCGGTCGCCAAAGCCGTACACCTGGGACGCAGCACGCAGGTGTGGGATGCAACCGTCGCCGATGCCAACGGCAAGACGATGGCGCTGTTCCGCTGCACGCAGATCGTGCTGTACTGAGATCGCTGAAGTCATGAGCCCGCAGCGCGGGGCTCGCGCGCATGTGACGATTTACGACAAATCGGGCGAGCACGCCCGAACAGCGGGCGATTATGATCAGGTGCGTCGCTGCCCGTCGCGCAGCGCTTCTGCTGCCCCCGCACCATGCCCCCTGAACCACCGAACTTCCAGGCCGCCTTCGAAGCCCATCTGGCCGGCCGTCTCGACGAGGCCGAACGCGGCTATCGCGCCACGCTCGAACACGATCCGCATCACGCCGACGCGCTGCATCTGCTCGGCGTCGTGCTGTCGGCGCGCGGCGTGTGGATCGAAGGCGAAGCGCTGCTGCGCCGCGCGCTCGCCTTGCGCGACGACGCGCATTTCCATGCCAGTCTCGCCGAGCTGCTGCTGCGCCGCGGGCGACTGCAGGAAGCCGAAACAAGCAGCCGTCGGGCTATCGAGATCGACCCGCGCTGCGGGCTCGCGCATTTCTACCTTGCCGAAACGCTGACGAGAACTGCAAGTCCGCGCGAAGCCGAAACAGCGTATCGACGGGCGATCGACCTCGAGCCGCGGTCCCTCGCCGCCCGCAACAATCTCGGCAACCTGCTGATGGGCGAAAACCGTCTCGAAGAAGGAATCGCGGTGTTCCGCGAGGTGCTCGAGATCGACGGCACCTATATTCACGCGCTCTACAACCTCGGCATGGCACTGCTGCGCAGCGTGCGGCCCGCCGAGGCCGAGGCGGCGTTCCGCCGGGCGCTCGCCGTGCAGCCCGATCATCGCGATGCGCTGCATAACCTGGGCACGGCGCTCAAGCTCACGGGCCGCTACGACGAAGCGCAAGCCGCCTACGGGCAGACCCTCGCGCTAGCGCCGGATTTCGCCGACGCTCACTGGAACCTCGCCGTGCTGCTGCTTACCCAGGGCCGCCTAACGGAAGGCTGGCCGCACGCCGAAGCGCGCTATGCGCCGCAGCGCGCTTCGAAGGACATTCCGCCGCCCGCCGGGACGACTCAGTGGCAAGGCAAGCCGCTTGAAGGAAAATCGCTCGTGCTGTGGCACGAGCAAGGCTACGGCGACTGCGTGCAGTTCGCGCGCTATGCGCCGCTTCTGAAGGCGCTGGGCGTGCGGCATCTGACGCTGATGTGCCCGGCGCCGCTCGAGCCGCTGATGGAAACGCTCGACAGCGTCGATGCCGTCGCGACGCACAGCGGCCAGATCGGGCAGCACGACTTCTGGACGTATCCATTGAGCCTGCCGTTGCGGTTCGGCACGACGCTCGACACTATTCCCGACTCGCTGCCCTATCTGCGGGCAGCGCCGGAACGGATTGAGCGCTGGCGCGCCCACCTGCCGAAGGAAGCCGCGCTGAAAGTCGGCCTCGTCTGGAAAGGCTTCGCCGGAAACCAGCACGATGCGACGCGCTCGCTTCCCGGCCTCGCCCCGCTTGCGCCGCTGTGGAAGGTGCCCGGCGTGACGTTCTTCAGCCTGCAGAAAGGCCAGGGCGAAGACGAAGCAGCCGTACCGCCCGCCGGGCAGCCCATTGTGAATCTCGGCTCGGCAATCAACGATTTCGCGGATACGGCGGCCATCATCGCGCAACTGGACTTGCTGATCGCCGTCGATACGGCGGCGGCGCACGTCGCGGGCGCGCTCGGCAAACCGTGCTGGCTGATGCTGCCGCGCGACTGGACCGACTGGCGCTGGCTGCTCGAACGCGACGATACGCCGTGGTATCCGGGCGTGATGCGCCTGTTCAGGCAATCAGCGTCAGGCGACTGGCGGGAACTGGCTGAACGCATGGCGGATGCGCTCCGACAGTTGGAGAAATGACCAAACGGGCATGCCGGGCGTAACTGACCGCCCGGCATGCCCGTCTCACATCAGGTTCAGGCCGCGTTACGCACCTGCCCAACCGACGCCGCCTTCACGCCGCCGACAGCGAACAGTCCGTTGCCAAGCAGCGACTGCACGACGAGCGTGACTGCCCAGAACGCCGGATATTCCCAGCCGCCGTGCGGCGACGCAAAACCCCAGCCATTCGGCAGATGCACGGACAGCGCGCCGAGCATGAACGGCACCAGCACGAGCGCGACCCAGCGGACCTGCACGCCGAGCAGCAGCGCAATCCCGCCGAACAGTTCGACGAACGCCGTCAGATAGCCGAGCCAGCCCGGGAAGCCGATCGACTGGAAGAATTGCGCCGTGCCGGGCAACGTGAAGACGAAGATTTTCTGCAGGCTGTGCGCCAGGTACAGCACGCCCAGCGCGACACGCAGGATCGTGGCGGCAAGGCTGGCTTGGTTGCTTGCGGTCAGGTTCATGTCGGTTCCTCAGGATCAGGTTTGACGGCGCGGATTGCGTCGTCGATGGAACGGACTTTATTCGAACCGCTGCGTAGGAAAAATCGCGTTGGTGGCTTAGATTAATTCCTGTTGAGAAGGAATCAGCTGACGGACGCCCACAGACGTTTGAGATCGAGATGGTCGGCGAGCGTATCGGCGAGCCGCTCCAGCGACGCTTCGCGTAGCGCCGGATAGTCGATCGCATCGGCATCTTTCAGCCCGGCCCATGCGAGCAGCGACGCGCACGCGGCGGGCGTGTCGAACAGGCCATGCACGTAGGTCGCGAGAATCTGGCCGTCGGCGGAACGGGCGCCGTCGGGACGCAGGCCGCCTGCTTCGTCGGCGAGCAGCAGCGCGGGCGCGTCGAGCGCGGGCCCCTGCGTTTGGCCCATGTGAATCTCGTAGCCGGCGACGTCGGCGGCGCTCGTTGCGAGGTGTCCCGTCACGTTCTTGAGCGTCTTCTCGCGGGTGAGCGTCGTCGAGAAATCGAGCCAGCCGAGCCCGGCCACTGTCGCGGGCGCGCCTTCCACACCATGCGGGTCCGCCACTTCGCGACCGAGCATCTGCATGCCGCCGCAAATACCGATCACGCGTCCGCCGTAACGCAGATGCTTTTGCAATACGGCATCCCAGCCCTGCGCGCGCAGGAACGCCAGATCGCCCTGCACGTTCTTCGAGCCCGGCAGAATGATCAGATCGGCGGGCGGCGGCGTGCTGCCCGCACGCACATAGTGGAAGTCGACCTGCGGATGCGCGCGCAGTGCATCGAAATCCGTGTGATTGCTGATATGCGGCAACGCGGGTACGACGACGCGCAGCGCGTCCGCGCTGGCCTGCGCGGCACGCAGCTCGCGCGGCAGCATGTCTTCGGCGTCGAGCGTGAGGCCGTGCAGATACGGCACGACGCCGAGCACGGGCTTGCCCGTCTTCGCCTCCAGCCAGTCGAGCCCCGGCTGCAGCAGACTCACATCGCCACGAAAACGGTTGATCACGAAACCGCGCACGCGCGCCTGCTCGCTTTCCGACAAGCAGGCGAGCGTGCCCGTCAGATGCGCGAACACGCCGCCGCGATCGATGTCGGCGACGAGCACGACGGGACAATCGACGGCTTGCGCAAACCCCATGTTCGCGATGTCGCGCTCGCGCAGATTGATTTCGGCGGGACTGCCCGCGCCTTCGACGAAGATCGTGTCATACGACGCCTTCAGCCGCTTATACGATTCCAGCACCGCTTCGAACGCGACGGGCTTGTAGTCGTGATACGCGCGTGCGTCGAGATTCATGCGCGCCTTGCCGTGGATGATCACCTGCGCGCCGCGATCGCTGGTCGGTTTCAGCAGCACGGGGTTCAGATCGGTATGCGCGTCGATGCCCGCTGCGACCGCCTGCAATGCCTGGGCGCGGCCGATTTCGCCGCCGTCGACCGTGACCGCGCTGTTGAGCGCCATGTTCTGCGGCTTGAACGGCGCGACCCGCACGCCCGCGCGCCGCGCGAGACGGCACAGACCGGCGACGAGCGTGCTCTTGCCGGCGTCGGAAGTCGTGCCTTGAATCATCAGCGTGCCGCGCGGCACGTCCGTGGAATCGGGCGAAGCGTTGAATGAATCGGACACAGTGGCCACGTGCGCGAGCGCGAGGAAAGGAAGCCCGCATTATCCCATCGCGCCTCGCTCCCTGCGCTGCCCGAACGGCAGAGTCGGCACAAGCGGCGCAGTCGGTACAATCACGCGATGATTTCCCGCGACCTCACCTTCGTTCTCGGCGGCGCACGCTCGGGCAAGAGCCTGCATGCCGAACAGCTCGCGAGCGCGAGCACATGGCCCGTGACCTATATCGCGACCGCACGCATCGGCGACGATGAATTCGCTGCGCGCGTTGCGCGTCATCGTGAGCGGCGACCCGCGCACTGGGCACTGTTCGAAGCGCCGCTCGATCTGCCGCACGCCGTCGCGTCGCTCGACAAACCCGGGCATTGCATCCTGATCGACTGCCTGACGCTGTGGCTCGCCAATCTGCTCTGTCCTGCCGACGGCTCGCCGCCGCTGCCCGATTATCCCGACCGTTTCGCCGCGCTCGAAGCGGCGCTCACGCAAGCGCGTTCGAAAATCATCGTCGTCAGCAACGAGATCGGTCTCGGCGTGGTGCCGCTCGGCGCAGCGACGCGTCTGTACGTCGACGAACTGGGACGACTCAACCAGCGCATCGCGGCCATCAGCACGCAAGCCACGATGATGGTGGCGGGCCTGCCGCTGCAACTCAAACAGATGAGCCGCGCATGATGCTGCTGTCGCTGCCGCTCGTCGCGACACTGGCGACCGCATCCGTGGCTGTCGACGGATGGCTAGGCGAGCCGCAGCGCGCACATCCCCTCGTCGGCTTCGGCAAGCTCGCGGCGAAGATCGAAATCATGCTGAACACCGGGCGGCGCGGGCGGCTGTTCGGGATACTCGCCTGGCTGCTCGCCGTCGCGCCGCCTGTTCTGATCGCGACATGGCTCGCGCTCGCGCTGCCGTTCATCTGGGCGTGCGTGCTGCATGTCGCGCTGCTGTACTTCGCGCTCGGCGCGCGCAGTCTGCACGATCACATCGCACCCATCGGCCGCGCGCTCGCGAAGCGCGATCTCGCGCAGGCGCGCGTGTTGACGGCGCGCATCGTGTCGCGTGAAACCTCGCATGCCGATGAAGGCGGGCTGTCGCGCGCCGCCGTCGAATCGGCATTGGAGAACGGCAACGATGCGATCTTCGGCGCGCTGTTCTGGTTCGCGATTTTCGGCGGACCGGGCGCGCTGGCGTTTCGTCTCGCGAATACGCTCGATGCGATGTGGGGTTACCGCACGCCGCGCTATCTGCGATTTGGCTGGGCGGCCGCGCGTTTCGACGACGTGCTCAACTTTGTCCCCGCGCGCCTGACGGCGCTCGGCTACGCGCTGCTCGGCGATACGCGCACCGCGCTGCAATGCTGGCGCGAACAGGCGCCGCGCTGGGACAGTCCGAACGCGGGGCCCGTGATGGCCTCCGGCGCAGGCAGCCTCAACGTGCTGCTCGGCGGCGCGGCCGTCTATCACGGCCAGATAGAACAGCGTCCCGTGCTCGGCGCGGGTCACACGGCCAGCGCGCGACATGTCGAGGCGGCGCTGATCCTGGTCGAGCGTACCGTGATTCTGTGGCTCGCCGTGTTGATCGCGCTCGCGCTGTTGAGCGTGCCGTTTCAGAGCTAACCGATGACACAGACCATCCAGCACGGCGGCAACCTGCATGAAGCGGCACGCCGCTACGGCATTCCGTACGACGCGTGGCTCGATCTGTCGACGGGCATCAATCCGCACGGCTATCCCGTGCCCCCCGTTCCCGCCGATGCGTGGCGCCGTCTGCCCGACAGCGGCGACGGTTTCGCGGAGCGTGCAGCGCGCTATTACGGCGCGCGGGATGCGTCGCACGTGCTGCCCGTTGCGGGAAGCCAGGCGGCGATCCGCGCGTTGCCGCTGTTGCTCTCGCGCGGCACGGTCGGCATCGCACGGCTGACCTATGGCGAATACGCGCCCGCATTTGAGCGTGCCGGGCATCGCGTGACGACGCTCGACGTCACGTGCACGAACCTGCCCGATGACATCACACATGCCGTCGTCGTCAATCCGAACAACCCGACTGCCGAACATCTGGACGCTTCGACACTGCTGCAATGGCACGCGACGCTGAGCCAGCGCGGCGGCACGTTGATCGTCGATGAAGCCTTCGCCGACGCGCTGCCGTCGCAATCGATCGCCGCGCACACGCATCGCGAAGGGCTCGTCGTGCTGCGTTCGCCGGGCAAGTTCTTCGGCCTCGCCGGCGCGCGCGCGGGATGCGTGCTGGCCTCTCCACGGCTGCTCGAAGCGCTCGATCAAGCGCTCGGGGCATGGACCGTGAGCGGGCCCGCGCGTCACGCTGTCAGCGCAGCCTTCGCCGACGCAGCCTGGCAAGAGAGCATGCGCACGCAACTCAAGCGCGAAAGCGCGCGGCTCGTTGCGCTTCTGGGCACGCATCGCTTCACGGTTCATTCGACGCCGCTGTTCGCATGGATCGCCGACACGCGCGCTGCGCAACTGCATCACGCGCTTGCCACGCAAGGCGTGTGGACACGCTTCTTCGCCAGCCCTGCCAGCGTGCGCTTCGGCCTGCCCGCGACGGACAGCGAATGGACTCGCCTCGAAGCCGCGCTGCATCACGCAATGACGACGCTCTAACGACACATGCGACTCCGCCGATCACTTCGCGCGCTTGCCACGTCATGCGTGCTCGCCCTCACATCGCACGTTCATGCGGCGATCACGGTCACCGACGACACGGGCGCGCAGGTCACCCTTGCGCAACCCGCGCAGCGCGTGATCAGCCTCGCGCCGCACGTGACGGAGATGATCTACGCGGCAGGCGGCGGCGCGAGGCTCGTCGGCGCTGTCACGTACAGCGACTATCCGCCCGCAGCGAAACAGCTGCCGCGCGTCGGCGACAACAAGGCGCTCGATCTCGAACGCATCGCCGCGTTGAAGCCCGATCTGATCGTCGTGTGGCGGCATGGCAATGCGCAGCGGCAGACCGACCGGTTGCGCGAACTGCATATCCCGCTGTATTTCAGCGAGCCGCATCGTCTCGACGATATCGCCGTGTCGCTGACGAAGCTCGGCGCGTTGCTCGGCACACCGTCTTCCGCCGACGCGGCGGCACGCAGCTTTCGCCGGCAGATCAACGGGCTGCGCGAACGTTACGCGAAGCAATCCGTGGTCAGCGTGTTCTATCAGGTATGGGACGAGCCGCTGATGACGCTCAACGGCGAGCACATGATCAGCGATGTGATCGCGCTGTGCGGCGGACGCAATGTGTTTGCGAAGCTCGAACCGCTGGTGCCGACGGTATCGACGGAAGCGGTGCTGGCCGCGAATCCCGAAGCCATCGTTACGGCTGCGCCCGGCGCCACGCAACCCGACCGCCCGCTGCCATCGCTCGATAAATGGAAGGCGTGGCCCGCAATGACGGCCGTCGCGCGCAACAACCTGTTTGCGATCGACGGCGATCTGATCAACCGTCCTGCGCCGCGTATCGCGCAAGGCGCCGCGCAACTGTGCGAAGACCTCGATACGGCACGCTCACGCCGCGCAGGCCACTAACACTTCAGGCGTTCCAGCGCACGATCGACCATTCCTGGCTCGTATCGTCCCGGCGCAACCAGACGCAACCCGACATATCGATCGACCATTTCAGACAGCGCTCCACAGGCAAGCCGAGCACCGTCGCCGCGATCACGCGCATCACGCCCGCGTGCGTGACGATATACGCGGGCGTCAACTCGCGTGTCTGCTGGAACACGTCGAACCACGCGCGCACGCGCGTCACGAACTGTTCGACGCTTTCGCCCCCATGCGAGCGCGCGCCTGTGAAATCTTCGGCCCATGCATCGAGCAATGCGCGATCGATACCGTCCCAGCGCTGCAACTCCCACGTGCCGAAGTGCATTTCCTTCAGACTGTCGTCGGTGCTGAAGGCGCAACCGAAGTTCGCCGCCAGTGCCGCCGCGACGCTGGCGCAGCGTGTGAGCGGACTCGACAGCAGCACGCGCGGCGCGGGCACCTGCAAGGTGGCAAGACGCACGGCGAGCGCGGCCGCCGACGTTTCGGGCGCATCGGCGAGCGCCACGTCGCTGTGCCCGTAGCAGATGCCTTCATCGACGGAGACAGCCGGGTGACGGATCAGAACGATATCCATGCGAGTCCCACCAGATAGATGGCCAGTTCGAAAATCTGCTGCGCAAAGCCAAGACAGTCACCCGTATAGCCGCCGATGCGTCTGACGAAATAGCGGCCCAGCATGAAGCGCAACGCGATCAGCACGAGCAGCGCGACGCAACCGGCGCGCCATTGCGGCCATAAGAGCCACGGTATACCCAGAACGATAGCGCAGCCGAACGCATTGCGTGACATGCGTTGCGCGACGGGCTTCGCCTTGCCTTCGGCGCGCACGTAATCGAGCGTGACAAGATAGCTGATCGCGCAGGTTCGGCTTGCCGCGTGCGCCGCGATCATCAGCCACGCGGCGCGCATCGGCGGCAATGCGGCGAGCGTCTGCCACTTCAGCGCAAGCGCGATCACGAGTGCAATCGCGCCGAACGCGCCGATGCGCGAGTCATGCATGATGCGCAGCGTATCCTCGCGCGTATAGGCTCCGCCGAACGCATCGACGCAATCGGCAAGACCGTCTTCGTGAAACGCGCCCGTGATGAGCAGCGTCGTCGCCATCGACAGCAGCACGGCGACGCCCGCCGGAAAGATGCGCAACGCGGCCATATATACGATTGCGCCGGCTGCGCCGACCAATGCGCCGACCAATGGGAAGTAACGCGCCGCGGCATTCAGATAATGCGGTTCGTAGCCGACCCAGCGCGGCACGGGCACACGCGTGAAGTAGCCGAGCGCCGTGAAGAAATAACGCAGTTCATTCATCGCTGTCATTCACCGCATCTTGTCTACGCTGTTCTACCACGGTCAAACGCCTGTTTTGATGCATGCCCGAAGCATCATCGAAGCATCACGCATCGCGCTGCGCGATGCCTGCCGATTCGAAGCTCGCCATCTCGTTGATGAACGCGACGGCGGCGCGCAGCAGCGGCATAGCAAGCGCTGCGCCCGTGCCTTCGCCGAGACGCAGATCGAGTGCGAGCAGCGGCACCGCGCCGAAGTAATCGAGCATGCGCCGGTGGCCCGCCTCGTTCGATGCATGCGCGAACACGCAGTAGTCGCGCACGGCGGGCGCGAACGCGTCGGCCACCAGCAGCGCGGAGGTCGCGATGAAACCGTCGACGACGATCGTCATGTGCGCTTGCGCCGCCGCGAGATACGCGCCCGCCATCATCGCAATCTCGAAGCCGCCGAAGGTTGCGAGCACATCGAGTGGATCGTTCGACGCCGGATGAAATGCGAGCGCCGCAGCCAGCACGTTGCGCTTCTTTACGAGCCCCGCGTTGTCGAGACCCGTGCCGCGCCCGACGCAATCGTCGATGGGCACGCCACACAGGCGGCTCATCAGGCACGCGGCCGACGACGTATTCGCGATGCCCATCTCACCGAAGCCGATCACATTGGTGCCGAGCGCCGCGTGATGCCGCACGCGTTCGGCGCCCGCGCGCATCGCGGCGAGCGCTTCGTCGCGCGTCATCGCAGGCTCTTGCGCGAAGTTGCGCGTGCCCTTGCCGAGCGGGATATCGACGAGCCGCTCGTGCGGCTCGAACGCGTGCGCGACGCCCGCATTCACCACTTCGAGTTCCAGGCCAGCGACGCGGCTGAACGCATTGATCGCTGCGCCGCCCGCAAGAAAGTTGAGCACCATCTGCGCCGTCACTGCTTGCGGATAAGGACTCACGCCTGCGTTCGCGATGCCGTGATCGGCGGCGAAGACGATCATCGCGGGACGCGTGATGGACGGCTGCGTCGTGCGCTGGATCATGCCCATCTGGCGCGCGAGCGTTTCGAGCTGGCCGAGGCTGCCGGGCGGCTTGGTCTTCAGATCGATGATCCGTTGCAGGTCGGCGCGCAGCGACTGTTCAAGCGGCTCGACATGCGGCAGGGAATACGAAGTGGTCATGTTTGTACTGGCGTGATGAGTTCGGTTCATGCGGGTTCGTTTCGAGCGTAGGGGCGCAATAAAGGGCGCAACGCGGGCATCAGCGCTTCGTCGTCGCCGTCGCGGATCAGCACGAGCGGATAGCCGAATGCGCGGCTGGCGAGTTCAGGCGTCAGCACGTCGCGCGCGCGTCCCGCATGCGCAACGCCGTTGCCTTCGAGCAGCAGCGCGTGCGTCGCGAAACGCCGCGCGAGATTCAGATCGTGGCACGAGAACATCACTGTACGCCCGGCGCCGCGCGTCCATGCGCTCAATGCTTCGAGGCAATCGATCTGATGATGCAGATCCAGATGGGCGAGCGGCTCGTCGAGCAACAGCAGCGGCGCGTCCTGACACAGCGCCGCCGCGAGCGCGACGCGCTGCCGCTCGCCGCCCGACAGCGACAGCACATCGCGTGCAGCGAAGTCCGCAAGACCGAGCGTATCGAGCGCAGCATGCGCGGCTGTGCGGTCTTCGTCGCGCTCCCAGCCCCAGCCGTTCAGATGCGGAAAGCGGTTCAGCAGCACGACGTCTAGCACGCTCGCGCTGAACGCATCGTGCGACGCTTGCGGCATCAATGCGCGGCGCTGCGCGAGGCGCGCAAGCGGCCATTCGCTCACGCGCCTGCCGTCGAGTTCGATGTGTCCTTTCGCTGGACGCAGCAGGCCGGCCAGCGTCGAAATGAGCGTCGTCTTGCCCGCGCCGTTCGGCCCCGCGATGCACCAGAGTTCGCCCGGATAGAACGTATGCGTGAAGTCGTCAAGCAGTGTGCGGGAGCCCGCCTGCAGCGTGAGCTGATCAGCGTGCAGCGTGGCGGCGGCGGAAACACGGGTGTTCAAGCGTGCCTCCTTCGCAGCAGCATCCACAGGAACACAGGCACGCCGATCAATGCCGTGATCACGCCGACGGGCAGCTGCGCAGGCGCGATCACGGTACGCGCGATCAGATCGGCGCCCATGACGGCCACGCCGCCGCCGAGTGCCGCAGCGGGAAGCAGCATCCGTTGATCGTTGCCGAACGCGAGACGCAGCATGTGCGGCACCACGAGTCCGACGAAGCCGATCGTCCCGCCCGTCGTCACGGCCGCCGCCGTTGCGAGCGATGCGACGAGATAGACGCGCAGCCGCACGCGCGTCACGTGCACGCCGAGCGCCTGCGCCGTGGCGTCGCCGCGCAGCAGCACGTTGAGTTGCGGCGCGACGGGCACGATCGCGATCAAAGCCACGCACAGCGCGCCGAGCGCGAGCCACGGCATGCCGCCGCCGTTCAGGTCGCCCGTCAGCCAGAACAGCATGCCGCGCAAGCGGCTCTCGGGCGCGACCGTCAGCAGCAACGTGATGATGGCGCCCCACCCCGCCGCGATCACGGCGCCCGTCAACAGAAGCCGCGGCGATGCATCCTGCGGCTCGCCGCGCCACAGCGCGCCGCGCGCAAGGCCGAGCACGAGCAGGATCGACACGAATGCACCCGCGAACGCCGACGCGTCGACGAGCCACCACGCGCAGCCTGCGATCATCGCGACGAGCGCGAAGCTCGCCGCGCCGCCCGACACGCCGAGCACATACGGCTCAGCCAGCGGATTGCGCAACAGCACCTGCAGCAAGGCACCCGCGAGTGCGAGCAACGCGCCGCAGCCGAAGCCTGCGAGCGCGCGCGGCAGGCGCAGCGTGCGGACGATCTGCGCGGCGAGATCGAACGACCCGTCACGCGACGGCAGCAATGCGTCGAGCACATGCAGCGGCGCGACGCTCACGCTGCCCAACGCGAGCGACGCGATGAACACGGCGAGCGCGACCAGCGCGAGCGCAGCCCAGATGGCGAGCGCGCGCTTCGCACTCATGCCGCGCGCGAGACGCACTGGCCGACGTTGCACGACGCCGTTCATCGGCCGTTATTGCTGCTGCCAGCCAAGCGTGATGTACGCGCCGCGTCGCGGCGTGTTGTACGTGTAGGCGAGTTCATAGTCCTTGTCGAAGAGATTCTGGATTTGCGCGGCCACGTACCAGGCCTTCGTGATGTTGTAGCGCGCGGACAGATTCACGATGCCATAGCCGCCGAGCGCCGTGCCGCTATCGTCGCGCTCGCCGCTCACGAGCCATTCGCCGCCCACCCGCCAGCTGCCGATGTTGCGGTTCGCCGCGAACGACGCGAAGTGACGCGCGCGCCGGTTCAGATCGGCATGCGTGTCTTCATCGACGGGATTCTGGAACGTCACGGCCGCGCGCACATCCGTCCTGCCGACATGGCCTTGCCACGACCCCTCGATACCCTGCACTTTCGCATGCCCGACGTTCTCCGCGACATAGATGCCCGGCGTGGTCTGCACATAGTCGATCAGGTTCGTATAGCGCGTCTGGAACGCAGTGAGCTTCAACAGGCCGAGCGCATCCGATGCGTACTGCAGCGCCGCTTCGACGGAATGGCTGTGCTCCGGCTGGATCAGCGGATTGCCGCTATACGGGTAGTACAGATCGTTGAAGCTCGGTGCGCGAAACGCATCGGACCAGCTTGCAGTCACCTTCCAGTGCTCGCTCAAGTCGTAGCCATAGCCCAGATAGTAACTGTTGGCTCCGCCGAAATCCGAGTACTGGTCGCGCCGCAGGTTCGCCTGGATCTGGCTGTTGCCGAAGCGCCCCGTGTAGCCCGCGAACACGGAGTTCACGTGACGCTCGGGCGCGCTGTACTGGTTCGAGTCGAGCGTCTGGTCGAGATGCTCGTAGCCGAGTTGCAGCTTATGGTCGCGCGCAAACGTGAAATCGTTCTGCCACGTGTACTGGCGGTTGTCGGAATCGTAGCGGTACAGGTAGTCGCCATTGAGCGACGTGTTGCTGCGATCGTTGCCCGTCGCGACGACGAAGCGCGTGGTCCACCACTCCGTCAGCTTGCCGTTCGCGAACGACGATGCCGTCTGAACCTTGCTGTGCAGGTTGTTGAGATCGGTGGGCAGGCCGAACGGATTGTCGAACCTGTCGTTGCCGTTCGACTGGAAATAGCGCAGGCCGATGTCCCATCGGTCGTTGAGCTTGTGTCGCAGCGACGCGCTCACGCTCTCGTTGAAGTAGCCGTTCGCGTTGGGATTGACGGGCGCGAGCGCGGGGTCGATCGACGAGAAGCCGTCCGTCTTCGCGCGCGCAACCTCGAAGCTGAAGGTCGTTCTGCCGTCCTTGTCGAGCGCGCCGTCGATGCCCGCCGCCTGGCGCTGCGTGTGATAGCTGCCGTATTCGACGTCGAAGTGAAAACGCGGCGGATGATCGCCGCCGTCCTTCGTGAACACCTGCACCACGCCGCCAATCGCACCCGACCCGTATAACGCCGACACATTGCCGTTCACCACTTCGACGTGGTCGATCTGGTCGAGGGGAATCTGTTCGAGCTGCGCGTTGCCCTGACTGACGGAGTCGACACGCACGCCGTCGATCAGCACGAGTGATTGCGTCGACGATGCGCCGCGCAGAAAGAGACTCGACGTCGAACCCGGGCCACCGTTGCGCACGATCTGCGCGCCGGGCGCGAACTGCAGCAGGCCGGGCAGGTCGCGTGCTGTCGTATCGGCGATGTCCTGCGCATCGAAGAGCGTGGTCTGCGCAATCGCGTCGGCAAGACGCTGCGCGCGGCGGTCCGCCGTCACGACGATGGGCGACAGCAGCGCCGCATCTTTTGCAGAGGACACGGCCGCCTGCGGACGATGCGCCGCATTGTCGGATGGATCCGCAGATGTGGCGGATGGGTTCGCAGTGTCGTCCGTCTGCGCGCGAGCCGCGAGCGGGATACACGCAAAGGCCATGATGGCGAGCGCAGCGAGCGGCGCATGCGGACGCGAAAATACCGGACGAGAAAACGCCGGATGGACGAACAGCGGGGTCAGCATCGAATGAGTCCTGTGGGCCTGTGCGCGGCCCGCTCCTCGTGGGCCGATGCCTGTCAGGAAGCGCCTTGCTTCCTGCCTCCGGCCGGTATCCGGGCTGACGACTGGCCGATCCGCCTTCCCACGCAGCGCGCGCAGTGGCGTGTCGCACGGCATCGGCCGGGGCCGGTTCGATGCGTGCATGGATCGACTTGCAGGAACTGCAGTCGTTGTACCGTTGCGAGGACAGCGCAGGTTGGCTCGTCCGGGCGGACTTCGCTCCCTGCTTCCCGTTTAACTGCGCGCGGCGCGATACCGCGCGCGGGCACCAGAGTGCCGCAAGTGTAGAAGTGGCGAACAGACGCGTCAAGAAACGCGGATCAACGTCCGCATCGCCGACGGTCGACTGTTAAAAAAGCCCCTTTTTAAAGGGTAAAAATGCGTGAATCGCGGTCGCGCATTCGGGCAACACACTGGATAATGCCGCGCTGAAGCGCTACTGTTACGTCTCGAAACGAGACAAATGCCCGAGCGTGCGACATTCCGCGCTAGAATGCCATGTCTTTAGAGGACGCAGCACATGCTCACCGAACTCGAAACACTGTCACAGAACATCGGCCGGCTGATCGAGATCAGCCAGCGCTATAACGAAGCGCGCATCGCGCTCGAAGAACAGCTCGCGCAAGCGCGCGCCGAGTGCGAAACCACCCGCGCAGAACTCGAACAGACCCGCGAAGAACGCAACGCATTGCAGGCGGAGCGCGACGCGTTGTCCGCGAAAATCGACGACGCTCAGGTGCGCCTCAACGCCATCCTCGAGAAACTGCCGCGCGCTCGCGCTCACGAAGCCGATAATCAACTCGATCTCCTCGCGCCCGAACAGCAGGCGCAGGCCAATCACGACGCGAACAACGACGCGACCCGCCACGGAGAAAACGCATGACCACGAAGCAGATCGAAGTGTCGATTCTCGGCCAGCCCTATCGTCTCGCCTGTTCGCCGGAAACGGAAGCGGCGCTGCTCGAAGCGGTGGCGCGTGTCGATGCCGAGATGAACCGGATCCGCACCAATAGCAACGTGCGCGGCCAGGATCGTATCGCAGTGATGGCAGCCCTGTCGCTGGCATCGGAACTGCTTAGGCTGCAAGCCAGCGTGCGACACGGAGAATCATTTCCCGCCGAAGAAATCCGGCGTACAATGCACCAGATGAATGAGCAGCTGGGCACTGTGATTCAGCAGTACAGCGTCCAGTAAAAAGAATTCTGATGGGCTTGATTGTGTTGCGATCAGGTCCATGTTGTAGAGCAAACGTTTTTCAGCTTCCCTGCCTGGTTCGCCAAGGTCATATATTCCTTGAACCAATGCTATATGCACGGTTGCGGAAATTTGTAGCACGGGCGTGCGCGTCACTCAGTCTGATGTACCCGAAGTGCTGCTAACTGCGACCAATTCTGAACCTCAGGTTCAGGATGCCGGCCTAGCGGCTAAGGCGGGGACCCATACGAACGGCATCGGACTTTGTCCGATGCCGTTTTTCTTTGCCTGTCCTGTTCGTTCAATGTATTGCGTGGCGAGCCGCTGATCATTTGGCCGATACTGTTCGACGAACACTTTTCTCTCTTCACGTTCAATCCGACTCATGCGCTACTGGCTGATGAAGTCCGAACCGGACGAAGCAAGCATCGACGACCTCGCGAACGCGCCGCAGCGCACGCTGCCATGGACGGGCGTTCGTAACTATCAGGCGCGCAACTTCATGCGCGACATCATGAAGATCGGCGACGGCGTGCTGTTCTATCACTCGAGCTGCCCGGAGCCGGGTATTGCGGGCATCGCCGAGGTATCGTCGACGCCCTACCCCGACCCGACCCAGTTCGATCCGAAGAGTCCGTACTACGATGGGAAGTCGACGCAGGAAACGCCGCGCTGGACGCTTGTCGATGTGGTGTTCAAGAAGAAGATCAATCTGATCCCGCTGGCGGAGTTGCGCGAGCATCCCGAACTCTCCGACATGCGCGTGCTCGCAAAGGGCAACCGTCTGTCGATCACGCCCGTCACGGAAGCCGAATGGGCGTTCATCACGAAGCAGCTTGCGAAGCGCGCGGCATGAGCGCGTGAAGCGCGCGTCAATCCGTTTGAAACGACATTCGAAGAGAAACTCGGGGAACCAGACGACCCTTTCAGGCGCCTAATCGCCTCGCAAGCGTCATGCCACGCGTGCCGGGCAACCGGGCCGGCAACGTGTGCTGCGATGATGCATGCATGCACAACCTGCTCAATGAAGGAGTCGAACAATGACAAAGAAAACCGCGCTCGTGTGGGCGCTCGCGGCGCCGCTCGCGCTCGCGTTCATGTCCACTGTGGCCAACGCGCAAACCGTTGTGCAGCAGTATCAACCGGCTGGCGTGCTGTCGCTGAACGCGCAGGCGAGCGCCGAAGTGCCGCAGGACGTCGTCGATATCACGCTGTTCTACGAACAGGAAGCGAGCGATCCGTCGTCGTTGACGGGCACGTTGAACCAGCATGCGGACCAGGCGCTGCAAAAGGCCAAGGGCGTGAGCGGCGTGACGGCGCGCACGGGTTCGTTCTCGATCTATCCGTCGACGGATCGCGACGGGCGCATCTCTGCATGGCGCGGCCGCACGGAGATCGTGCTGGAGTCGCACGACTTCGCGGCGGCGTCGAAGCTTGCGGGACAACTATCGTCGATCATGCAGGTTGGCAATGTGCAGTTCTCGCTGTCGCCGGAAGCGCAGCGCGCCGCCGAGCAGAAACTGACGGGTCAGGCGATTGCATCGTTCAAGCAGCAGGCTGGTTCGGCTGCGCAGGCCTTTGGGTATAGCGGATATACGATCCGCGAGGTGAACGTCGGGCATAGTGGCGGCGTGTCGCCGCGGCCTGTGATGATGATGAGCATGCGGTCGGATGTGAGCGCGAAAGCAGCCGCGCCCGTGCCCGTCGAAGGTGGCACCTCCACGGTGACCGTTAATGTTTCTGGGTCTGTGCAGATGAAGTGATTTTTTTGTCTGCGACGCAGTCGCCATTCTGGTCTTTTTTGCTGCTTTCGCTGGCATCCTCGATTTCGTGGATCGCATCCGCGTTTTCGTGGGTCGCATCCGCGATTTCGTATCAGTGCTTCGGGCGTTGCCCCTGTGCGGGGCGGCACCTACTTTTCTTTGCAGCGGTGTACAGACTGGAGACATAGCTGACAGGTGTACAGGGACATGGTTGACACTTTCGGGCAATCAAACGCTCGAATTCCGACTATGCCCTGGGAAGTAAAAAACACCATGAATCTCCGCGAAGAATTCGTCAGCCTGGCCGCCACACAGGCTCTTTCATTCAGCGAACTGTGCCGGCGCTACCGGATCAGCCGCCAGACTGGTTACAAGTGGCTCGGTCGCCACAGGACCGAAGGCGCCGGCGGGTTGGCCGACCGTTCCCGCCGCCCGCACCACAGCCCCCTGCGCTCACCCGAACACATCGAAGCGCAGGTGCTGGAACTGCGCCGCGTGCATGGCTGGGGCGGACGCAAGATCGAACGGCGCCTGAGGGATCTGGGCAAGACAGAGGTGCCCGCGCCCGCCACGATCACCGAGATCCTGCGGCGCCACGGGCTCATCGACGAGCAGGCGTCGCGCCAGCGCCAGCACTGGCAGCGCTTCGAGCACGAGCATCCGAATCTGCTGTGGCAGATGGACTTCAAGGGCGACGTCCAGACTCTGACGTGCGGGCGCTGCATGCCGCTGACGGTTATCGACGATCACTCGCGCTATAACATCGTACTGAGCGCCTGCTCGCGCACCACCACGCAGGTCGTGCAGGCCGCGCTTGAGCGCGCGTTCCGCTGCTACGGGCTGCCTGCGCGCATCAATACCGACAACGGTGCGCCGTGGGGCTCGCCCAGCGCGCCGGGGCAACTCACCGAGCTCGCGGTCTGGCTGATCCGGCTGGGCATCCAGGTGAGCTACAGCCGGCCGTACCATCCGCAGACCAATGGCAAGGACGAACGGTTTCACCGCACCTTGAAGGCCGAAGTGCTGGACCGGCAGGCCTTCAGCACGCACGAGCACATGCAGCAGGCACTGGATCGCTGGCGGCATGTGTACAACGTCGAACGTCCGCACGAGGCACTGGGGATGGCCACGCCCATCACACGCTATGCGTGCAGCCTGCGCACGATGCCCGACCGGCTGCCTGAGCCCGACTACGACTCCCGTGATGAAGTCTTGCGGGTCAATGCAAGCGGCGTGGTGCGCCTGCGTGGTCAAAGACTGAAGCTCTCAATCGCGCTCAAGGGGCTGCAGGTGGCAGCCCGTCCGAGCGAGAACGAAGACGGGGTGATCGAGCTGTGGTTCGCCCATCAGCGGGTCGCAAGACTTGACCTGAAGGCACCCAAACCCTGACCATCAGGTGTCAACGATGTCCCCGTACATGTGTCAACCATGTCTCCAGTCTGTACACAGCGGCAAAGAAAAGTAGGCAAAAGAAAGCCGCTCACACCGCCAGTTTCTCTTCCTGCCTGCGGCCCCCACCGGTCCCGCACTCCACACGGCAACACGCTATTTGTTGCTCGTTGCCAGCGCGCTAAACAGGCGCCTCACCCACTCCAGTCACCCGTAGCGCAACCAGCGGCAGCGAACCGTCCGCGCCGCCCAGGTGGCAAACTGTGTGTAGGGTGTCGCACCTTACGCGTTGGCGCTTCTACGACACCGATCCCGCTTTTCAGTCCGGAGTGGTGCACTTCGATCGCGACGGCCTACACACAGTTTGCCACCTGGGCGGCCGGGGACTTTCTGGTAAAGCGAAACGTGACGCGGGAAGGTGAAGTGGGTGAGGCGTGAGTTAGTACGCTGGCAACGTGCGTGAGACAGTGCGATGCCGTGTGGAGTGCGGGACCGGTGGGGGGCCCGCAGGCAGCCACAAGGACTGGCGGTGTTAGCCCGCTTTCTTTGCTTACTTTCTTTGCGGCGGCAAAGAAAGTAAGTGCCGCCCCGCACAGGGGCAACGCCCGAAGCACCGATACAAAAACGCGGATGCCAGCGTAGACACAAAGACGCCGCACGCCAGCAAAACCAAAAACCAAAACCAAACAATGGCGACTACGTCGCAAACAAAAAGCGGCTAACTCGCGCTGACCGCCTGGGCAGCCTCGCGCCCCTTACGCCGATACGCCCACACCAGCATCAAAACACCGACGATGATCATCGGCAACGAAAGCCACTGCCCCATCGACAACCCAAGCGCGAGCAACCCAAGAAAATCATCCGGCTCACGAGCAAACTCGACGGTAAACCGCGCCAGCCCATAGCCAATCAGAAAGACAGCGGATGCAGCCCCAACCGGCCGCGGCTTGCGCGAAAAGAACCACAACACAAGAAACAGCACTACACCCTCAAGGGCAATCTCATACAACTGCGACGGATGCCGCGGCAGCATGTGATATTGCGCGAACACATCGGCGAGATGCCATTGCGCCGCCTGCGCCGGATGCGCGGCGAGCCAGCCCGCGTCTTCGTTCGCGGCGCCCGGGAACAGCATCGCCCAAGGCGCATCGGGCGACGTCACGCGACCCCACAACTCGCCGTTGATGAAGTTGCCAAGACGTCCCGCCGCGAGACCCGTCGGCACCATCGGCGCGACAAAGTCCGTCACCTGCAGCCAAGTGCGTTTGCGCTGCCACGCGAACAGGATCATCGCGAGCGTCACGCCGAGAAAGCCGCCGTGAAACGACATGCCGCCTTCCCAGACCTTGAAGACATCGAGTGGATGTGCAAAGTACCAGCTCGCCTTGTAGAACAGCACGTAGCCCAGACGGCCGCCAAGGATCGTGCCGAGCACGCCGTAGAACAGCATGTCGTCGATGTCCTTCGGGGTCCAGCCTTGCGCGGCGACATGCGGCAAACGCAGCCGCAGCCTCCCTACGACGATCGCCATGACGAAGGCGACCAGGTACATCAGGCCGTACCAGCGGACGGCGAGCGGCCCCAGATGGATGGCGACGGGATCGAAATTCGGGTGGATGTGCATCGTATCGTTATAGGGGTTCGGAAAATCTGAAACTCAAGCGCATTGGACGCGTGCAACGGCAAAGCGTTCGCTAGCCGGCGAGCATGCCGGCATGCGCGTGCACGATGTCGATGAAACCCGCCAGGACGGGACTCACTTCCGCCGTGCGCCACACGAGCCCCGTGACGACAGCGGGCACCGCCTCGCGCAACGGACGATACACCACGCCCGTGCGCCGCAGGTTACGCAGCGATTGCGGCACCAGTGCGACGCCCATGCCCGCCGACACCAGGCTTACGATCGTCTGCATCTGGATCGCTTCCTGGCCGACACGCGGCGTAAGGCCGGCCGCGCCGTAGCAATCCATAATGATGTCATAAAAGCCTGGGGCGAGACGCCGTGGAAAGACGACGAGCGGCGCATCGCCCGCCTGTCTCAGGCTCAAGGGCGCGTCGCGCCATTCCTCGGCAGCATGCTCGTTGCTTTCGACCCGCGCCGCCATCTCCGTCGACATCGCAATCACCAGCGGCTCGCGCGCGAGCGGCAGCCACGAAAGCTGCGACGCGTAGCGCGGCGGCAGCGGGCCGATCACGAGGCCCGCGTCGATGCGCCCCGCCACCAGTTCGTCGATCTGCACGTCGCTGGTCGCTTCGAGCAGTTCAAGCCGCACGCGCGGATGACGCGTGCCGAACTCCCGCAACAGCGGCGGCAGCAGGCCGTAATCCGCCGTCGACACGAAGGCCAGCGACAGCACGCCCGCCTCGCCGCGCGCAAGACTCTGCGCGAGCGGCCGCAACCCTTCCGCGCCCGCGAGCAACCGCCGCACCTCCGGCAGCAGATCCGCGCCGACGGATGTCAGCTCGACCGAGCGCTTCGTGCGCGCGAACAGTTCGACGCCAAGCGTGTCTTCCAGCGCGCGAATGGCCTGCGACAGCGGGGGCTGCGTCATCGACAGCCGCGCCGCGGCGCGTCCGAAGTGCTTCTCTTCGGCGACGGTGACGAAGTAGCGCAGCTGGCGAAGATCGGGCATGGAAGGCAAGGTCATTAATACATTTTACGACCTAATTGACCGCGAATAATATATTGGACATTCGTTTGCACACACTCCATTCTTGTCCCACGCGCCGCCCGACCTAGACTAAAGAACTGCGCCGGAACCCAAGAGCACGGCGGCGCCCGACAAAACAACTGGATGGAGCTCCCCATGCCGTACAACCGTCGTTCGAAGAACATCACGCAAGGCGTCGCCCGTTCGCCGAACCGCTCGATGTATTACGCGCTCGGCTACCAGAAGGCGGACTTCGACAAGCCGATGATCGGCATCGCCAACGGCCACTCGACCATCACGCCCTGCAACGCGGGCCTGCAGCGCCTCGCGGACGCCGCCGTCGAAGCCGTCAAGCGCAGCGATGCGAATCCGCAGACCTTCGGCACGCCGACCATTTCGGACGGCATGTCGATGGGCACGGAAGGCATGAAGTACTCGCTCGTGTCGCGCGAAGTGATCGCCGACTGTATCGAGACCTGCGTGCAGGGCCAGTGGATGGACGGCGTCGTCGTGATCGGCGGCTGCGACAAGAACATGCCGGGCGGCATGATCGGCCTCGCGCGCATGAACGTCCCCGGCATCTACGTGTATGGCGGCACCATCAAGCCGGGCAACTGGAAAGGCACCGACCTGACCATCGTGTCGTCGTTCGAGGCGGTGGGCGAGTTCACGGCGGGCCGGATGTCGCAGGAAGATTTCGAAGGGGTGGAACAGAACGCCTGCCCGACCACGGGCTCGTGCGGCGGCATGTACACGGCCAACACGATGAGTTCTTCGTTCGAGGCGCTCGGCATGTCGCTGATGTATTCGTCGACGATGGCGAACCCCGATCAGGAGAAAGTCGAATCCGCAGCCGAATCGGCGCGCGTGCTGGTCGAAGCCGTCAAGCAGGATCTCAAGCCGCGCGACATCATCACGAAGAAGTCGATCGAAAATGCCGTCGCGCTGATCATGGCGACGGGCGGTTCGACCAACGCCGTGCTGCACTATCTGGCCATTGCGCACGCGGCGGAAGTCGACTGGAGCATCGAAGACTTCGAGCGCATGCGCAAGAAAGTGCCCGTCATCTGCGACCTGAAGCCGTCGGGCAAGTACGTCGCGACCGACCTGCACAAGGCGGGCGGCATCCCGCAGGTGTTGAAGCTGTTGCTCGACGCGGGTCTGCTCCATGGCGACTGCATGACGATCACAGGCAAGACGATCGCCGAGGAACTGAAGGACGTGCCGGCCAAACCGCGCGCGGACCAGAAGGTGATCTATCCGCTCGACAAGGCGCTCTACAGCGAAGGCCATCTGGCGATCCTCAAGGGCAACCTGGCGGAAGACGGCGCGGTCGCGAAGATCACCGGCCTGAAGAACCCCGTCATCACCGGCCCGGCGCGCGTCTTCGACGACGAGCAAAGCGCGATGGAAGCAATCCTCGCCGACAAGATCAAGGCAGGCGACGTAGTGGTGCTGCGCTATCTCGGCCCGCAAGGCGGACCGGGCATGCCGGAAATGCTCGCGCCGACCTCGGCGATCATCGGCAAGGGGCTGGGGGAATCCGTCGGCCTCATCACGGACGGCCGCTTCTCCGGTGGCACGTGGGGCATGGTGGTGGGTCACGTCGCGCCGGAAGCGTTCGTCGGCGGCACGATTGCGCTCGTGCACGAAGGCGATTCGATCACGATTGACGCACACAAGCTCCTGCTGCAACTGAACGTCGACGACGCCGAACTGCAGCGCCGCCGTGCGGCATGGAAACAGCCCGCGCCGCGCTATACGCGCGGCGTGCTGGCCAAGTTCGCGGCGCTCGCGAAGCCCGCGAACAAAGGCGCCGTCACGGGCTGAGCGACGGGCGCGCGATGCACGCCGCCGCTGACGCGCTGCAGCATCGCTGCTCGCCAGGCAAACGCTTCGATTGACAAAGGGGCACACGGATCGCCGTATGCCCCTTTGCTCTTATAATGCGTCCACCACGAGCCGGCCACAGTCACCGGCGGAGACCACAATGAAATCGAAGTCGTATGCGGCATTCGTGCTGGCAGGCACTTTGGCATTCACCGACGCGGCGCGCGCGGAACCGGCTCAAGGGCTTGCGCTTGCACAAAAGCAGAACTGCATGAGTTGCCATTCGGTGACGCGGCAATTCATGGGACCGTCGCTGCACGATGTCGCCGCCCGCTATGCGTCGCGCAGCGACGCCGTTCATTACCTCGAACGCAAGATTCTCGAAGGCAGCGCAGGTGTCTGGGGCCCCGTGCCGATGCCCGCGAATACGCAGCTCACCCCGGAGGAAGCCACTTCGCTGGCAAGCTGGATTCTCACGCTCAAATAAGCCCGCGCGGCTTACTTGCTCGTCGTCGAGTTGCCGAGCTCTTCGCGGATCGCCTCGCGTACCCAGCTGAGCATCTCCGTTTCCAGCGCAAGCGCGACTTCGCGGGTGATCTGATTGACGAGCCAGGTCGTGTGATCCTGGAACGCGTCACGGCAGCGTGCTTCGATCAGATTCCGCCCATCCCCTTTCAGATACGTCGCAAAACGGCCGCGCAAGCGTTCGGCCAGCACATCGGCATCGTAGTCGGAGCTGGCGGCGGGTGCGCTTGCATGTTCCGCCTGCACGGGCGTCGAACTCAGATCGGGCGGCGCGACATAGCGCTCGGCCGTCGAGCCCGATGCGAACTCCGCTTCGCCCGGCACGAACTGCGCGGGCTCGCGCGCGGGCGCATGGGGCGCCTCAGGCGCGTGCTGTGCATGCGCTGCGGCGGATTCTTCAGGCTGAAGCGCGTGACTGCTCAGATCGTCCGGCGACTCGTAGATGGAATCGAGCAGCGGCACGTCGTCATCGTCGGCGGCGGGTGCCACCGGTTCTGCTTGCGCTTGCGCCGGTGGCTCCAGCGGCGCGCTGTGACCTGCTTCATGCTCGGCGTCATGCGACGCCCGATGCTTGCGCGCATGCGAACCGTCATGCGAACCGTCATGTTCATGCGAAGCGCCGCGCTTCGGCCGCCTGGTCTTCGCATGCGGGTCGTGGCCCGTCTCCATCACGTCGGTCAGAAGGGGGATGTCTTGATCGGAAGAGTCGGAAGATTGGGACACGAAAACACTCCCTTTAGAGATCGGACGCGCCGATTCTGCGCCTATCAGGCAAGACTGCGCGACAAGACCGCGCATCGAGCGGACAGGAACCGGTCAGGCGTCCTGCTTGTAGTTGTTCAAAGCATAGCCGCGATCGCGGTAGAAGCGATAGCGGTCGCGCCCTGCGGCCAGTTCGTCGGGCGCGTTGCCGACGATTTCCAGCAGGCGCTCGAAGCGCGCGAACTGCGGCGGCACGGTCGCACTCAAGTTCAACAGGATCTGGTGATGCGGCACGTCGTCGAGCGACGACGTGAGCACGACGGGCGTTTGCGCCGCGAGCGGACTCGCCGCGAGGCAGTGCGGGATGAAATCGAGTGCGGAGAACGTCCACAACTGCTCGTCGAACGCACGCAGACGGGGCGGTTCGGCCAGCACGATGAGCGGCTGACCGGCCTGATACGCCTTGCGCACGAGACGGCACGCATACAACAGCGAATCGCCGACGTTCGAATGAAAGTCGATTCGGGTCATCGGCGATCCTGCTTCACTGCGCTGCGTGTCATCAAACTGCTATGCGTCATTGTGCAGCGCGATCGATCAGGAATTGCGCCAGCAGCGGCACGGGACGGCCTGTCGCGCCCTTCGCCGCGCCGCTCTTCCATGCGGTGCCCGCGATGTCGAGGTGCGCCCATGGATACGCTTGCGTGAAGCGCGACAGGAAGCACGCCGCCGTCACGCTGCCCGCCGGACGTCCGCCGATGTTCGCGATGTCCGCGAAATTCGACTTGAGCTGATCCTGATACTCGTCGTCGAGGGGCAGACGCCATGCCGGGTCGGACGCTTCCTTCGAGGCGTCGAGCAGTTCGCCCGCGAGCGCATCGTCCTTCGAGAACAGACCGCTGTTGTGATGGCCGAGCGCAATGATGCAGGCGCCCGTCAGCGTCGCGATGTCGATCACGGCGGCCGGTTTGAAGCGCTCGGCGTACGTCAGCGCGTCACACAGGATAAGGCGCCCTTCCGCGTCCGTATTCAGCACTTCGATCGTCAGGCCCTTCATGCTCGTGACGATATCGCCCGGCTTGGTCGCGTTGCCGGCGGGCATGTTCTCGCAGGTCGGAATGATGCCGACGACGTTCAGCTTCAGGCCCATTTCGGCGACCGCACGCAGCGTGCCGAGCACCGAGCCGGCGCCGCACATGTCGTACTTCATCTCGTCCATGCTGTCGCCGGGTTTCAGCGAAATGCCGCCCGTGTCGAACGTGATGCCCTTGCCGACCAGCACGACGGGCGCGGCCTTCGCGCTGCCGCCCTGATACTGCAGGACGATGAACTGCGGCGGCTCGACGGAGCCCTGGGTGACCGCGAGGAACGAGCCCATCTTCAGCGCTTCGATCTGCTTCTGGCCGAGCACTTCGACCTTCAGCTTCCAGTCCTTCGCGAGCTTCTTCGCGGTATTGCCCAGATAGGTCGGCGTGCAGACGTTGCCCGGCAGGTTGCCGAGATCCTTCGTCAGATCCATGCCGTTCGCGAGCGCGACGCCCTGCTTGACGGCGACCTTCGCGAGCTTCTCATCCGCGGCGTCGACGCTGAACACAATGCGCTTCAGCGCGCGGCTGCTCGTGTCGGGCTTGCTCTTCATCTGCGTGAACTTGTACGTCAGCTCGCGCAGCGCAAGGATTGCCGCGCGCACGGCCCAGTCCGACGAGCGCTCCTTGACGGGCGCCTGCGCCAGCGTGAACGTGACCTGCGCGACCTTCGTGCCGAGAATGGCGCGCCACGCGGCGCGCACGGCGTCGCCGTAGACCTTCTGCGTGAATGCATCCTGCTTGCCGAGGCCAACGAGCAGCACGCGCGACGCGCCGATGCCCTGCACTTCATGGAGGAACACCGTGCTGCCCGTCTTGCCGTCCATGTCGCCCGCCTTGACGATGCGCGTCAGCAGGCCTTTGGTCGCGGCGTCGATTTCCAGTGCTGCGCCCGACAGCGTCTGCGACTCGAACACGCCGATCACGATGCAATCCGATTTCCCGGTAAGGAACCCGTTGGTCGAGCCTTTGCTCCAATCACAGGCTTTTATGCTAAAGTCCATCGCGCTTGTCCTCGGATAAAATCTGGGCTTAGGATGAAAGCCGCAATTATCCGCTATTTTTCCCGCGGCGGCTGCACGAAAGGCGTGATGGGGCCCAACCCCGCCGCCTGCCGGAGCGCGCCCTCTCATCATCAACCATGATTTTTGAACGCTCTCTCCAGCGCGAACTGGCGTACACGGCTGGTGCCGTGTTCATGGTCCTGCTCACGCTGGTTCTGACGACGATGATGATCCGCATCGTCGGCTTCGCGGCGTCCGGTGAAATCGACCCGCGCGACGTGCTCGTGCTGATCGGCCTGACCGTCATCGGCTATCTCGCGATCATGCTGGTCGCGACGCTGTTCGTGTCGATCCTGTTCGTGCTCACGCGCTGGTACAAGGATTCCGAAATGGTCGTGTGGCTCGCCTCGGGCGTGAGCCTCGCGCGCTTCATCAAGCCGATCGGCCTGTTCGCGACGCCCATCATCATCCTGATCGCCTTTTTCGTGTTCGTCGGCTGGCCGTGGTCGAACCAGCAGAGCAAACTGATCCGTGCGCGTTTCCAGCAGCGCGACGAAGTTTCGCTGCTCGCGCCCGGTCAGTTCCGCGAATCGGCGACGAGCCATCGCGTGTTCTTCATCGAGAAGATGTCGCCCGACCAGGGCCACGTCGAAAACGTGTTCGTCACGAGCACGGAGAACGGCAAGTTGAACGTGGTCGTGTCGAAGAACGGCCACACGGAAACGCAAAAGAACGGCGACCGCTTCGTCGTGCTCGAAAACGGCCGCCGCTACGACGGCGAGCCCGGCCACCCCGACTTCCGCATCATGGAGTTCGAGCGCTACGGCGTGAAGATCCAGAGCCAGCCGGTGGTCAACACGCCGACCACGACGGGCACGCCGACGCTCGACCTGTTCCGCGACCCCACCCGCCAGAATCTCGCCGAGTTCGCCTGGCGCGCGGGCCTGCCGCTGATCGCGATCAACCTGATGCTGCTTGCCATTCCCCTCGCGCACCAGAATCCGCGCCGCAGCCGCACGATCAATCTCGTGATGGCCGTGCTGATCTATCTGACCTATTCGAATCTGCTAAACGTGGTGCAGTCGTGGATCGAGCAGGGCAAGATGTCGTTCGGCGTGGGCCTCGTGGGTCTGCACGTTCTCGTTGCGTTGATAGTCGTGTTCATTTTCTGGCTGCGGGTGCGCAACCGGCCGCTCTTCACGCGGGCCATGTTCAGCCGATCGGCTGACCGCTCGACGCAGGGGGCGTAACCGATGCGCATCTATGAAAAGTATTTCGCGCGTCAGGTCTACCTCACGTTCATCTTCATTCTGTTCGCGTTTTCAGGTCTGTTCTTCTTCTTCGACCTGATCAACGAACTGAACTCGGTCGGCCACGGCAACTACAAGTTCCAGTACGCGGTGCTGCGCGTCGCGCTGCAGACGCCGTCGCGCTTCTACGAAATCATTCCCGTCGCGGCGCTGATCAGCGCGATCTACGTGTTCGCGCAGATGGCGGCGAATTCCGAATACACGATCTTCCGCGTGTCGGGTCTTGCGACGAACCAGGCGCTGCGTTCCCTGCTGAAGATCGGCATTCCGCTCGTGTTCCTGACGTACCTGATCGGCGAAGTGGTTGGGCCGTATACGGACCAGTTGTCCGAACGTGTGCGTCTCGAGGCGCTGGGCTCGTCAGTGTCGAGCAACTTCGAGTCGGGCGTGTGGGTGAAGGACACGCTGACGGCGCGCGCCGACGGCGAGCAGGTGACGCGTTTCGTGAATGTCGGCCAGTTGCAGCCCGACGCGACGATCTCGAACGTGCGCATCTACGAATTCGATTCGAAGTTCCGTCTGTCGAACGTGCGCATCGCCAAGTCGGGCAAGTATCAGCCGCCCGGCCACTGGCTGCTGACGGACGTCACGGACACGCAACTGATCGACGTCGCACCCGACGCCGGCAAGCCCGCCGACGCGTTGAACCCCGTGTATCGCGCCAAGCAGGTCGCGTTGCCCGAGTATTCGCTGCGCTCCGAACTGACGCCGCAGATTCTGTCGGTGCTGCTGGTCGCGCCGGAGCGGATGTCGATGTTCAACCTGTTCCGCTATATCCAGCACTTGACCGAAAACCATCAGGACACGCAACGCTACGAGATCGCGTTGTGGCGCAAGCTGCTGTATCCGTTCGCGGTGTTCGTGATGCTGGTGCTGTCGCTGCCGTTCGCTTATCTGCATACGCGTGCCGGCGTGGTCGGCGTGAAGGTGTTCGGCGGGATCATGCTGGGGATGAGCTTTCAGCTGTTCAATACGCTGTTCTCGCATATTGGTAATCTGAATACCTGGCCCGCCCCGTTGACGGCTGCGACGCCGGCGCTGGTTTATCTGGTGCTTGGATTGGTTGGGCTTAAGTGGGTTGATCGGCATTAGGTTTTTTTCTTTGCTTTCTCTGCTCTGCGAGGCGGCTGGTTATGGGATCTCATGGGATTGTGCTGTTTGCGCATGGCGCAAGAGATGCCCGTTGGGCTGAGCCTTTTCAGCGGTTATCCGCTCGTTTGCGGGAACTGCGCGGGGAGTCTGCTTCTGGACCTGTGTCCCTGGCGTTTCTCGAACTCATGACGCCTGATTTGCCTGCCGCTGTTGCCCAGCAGGTTGCCGATGGCGCTTCTGTTGTCACCGTCGTGCCCGTTTTCTTTGGGCAAGGTGGTCATATTCGCCGTGATCTGCCTTTGATCCTCGATCAGTGCCGGGCGGCGCATCCTTCCGTTGAGATTCGGTGTTCTACCGCTGTCGGTGAGGATGCCGATGTTATCGAGGCGATTGCTGGGTATTGCCTGCGGCAGGCTTTTTAGCTTTTTCGTTGTTCTGGTTTTTCTTTCGCTGGCATCCGCGGTTTCGTGGCTCGCTTCCGCGGTTTCGTGGCTCGCTTCCGCGATTTCGTATCGGTGCTTCAGGCGTTGCCCCTGTGCGGGGCGGCACCTACTTTTCTTTGCAGCGGCAAAGAAAAGTAGGCAAAAGAAAGCCGCTCACACCGCCAATCCTTGTGTTTGCCTGCGGGCCCCCCACGGGTCCCGCACTCCAGACGGCAACACGCTATTTGTCGCTGGTTGCCAGCGCGCTAAGCAGGCGCCTCACCCACTCCACTCACCCGTAGTGCAGCCAGCGGCAGTGAACCGTCTGCGCCGCCCAGGTGGCAAACGGTGTGTAGCTTGTCGCACCTTACGCGTTCGCGCTCCTACGACACCGATCCCGCTTTTCAGTCCGGAGTGGTGCACTTACGGCGCGTCGGCCTACACACCGTTTGCCACCTGGGCTGCCGTGGACTTCCTGGTAACGCGTTCCGTGACGCGGGCATGCGAAGCGGGTGAGGCGTGAGTTAGCACGCTGGCAACGGGCGTGAACTAGCGTGTTGCCGCACGAAGGACGGGGGCGTTGAGAGCCCCTGGGCAAGGACACGGGCTGACGGTGTGAGCGGCTTTCTTTTGCCTACTTTTCTTTGCCGCTGCAAAGAAAAGTAGGTGCCGCCCCGCACAGGGGCAACGCATGAAGGACGGAAACGAATTCGCGGATGCCAGCGAAAACAACCAAAACCCCACCTTCACCGAACCACATCAAACACGATCCGCGCAGCCTCATCCACGATTGCGTCCTGCGGTGGTGTTTCCTTCGGCGTCACACCCGTAAAGTAAATCGCCAGCACGTACGCCGTCGCCGGCGAATACACAACGCCCACATCGTTCGCCGTGCCATAGTCTCCGCTGCCCGTCTTGTCGGCAACCGGCCAGCCCGTCGAACGCACGGCCGCGCGTATCCGGCCCGCACCCGTCGTGTTGCCCAGCATCCATGCCTTCAGCCTCTCGCGCTGCGGCGCTTCCAGCACATCGTCCGATAACAGCAACTTCTGCGCGTCCTGCATCATCGCGCGAGGCGCCGTGGTATCACGCATGTCACCCGGCACGGAGGCGTTCAAGTCCGGCTCCCGGCGCGCAAGGTCGAACCACGTGTCTCCGATCGAGCGCGCAAACTCGTTCAATACCTCGGTCCCGCCAATCACGTTCAGCAGCAGATTCGCCGCGGTGTTGTCGCTGTATTGCAGCGCCGCCGCGCACAGTTCGCCCACAGACATGCCCTCGCCCGCGTGTTGTTTCGTGATCGGCGAGTTGGCCACGAGGTCCGCCGGCCCGTAACGCACGCGTGTGTCGAGCAGATCACGTTCCGCCGCGCTTCGTTTGAGCAGCGCGCCAACGGCCAGCAGCTTGAAGGTGCTGCACATTGGAAAACGCTCCGACTCGCGATAGCTCACATACGCGCCATCCGACGTTCTGACGGCCGCCACGCCCAACCGCCCGCCGCTCGATGCTTCGAGCTGCCCGAAGCGCTCATGCGCGGCCAGATTGAGCGCGACGGATGACGCGGGCTGCGCCCGCACGCCAACGACAGGCGCAGCAGCAATTGCAATCAGCAGGGAACGGCGCAACGGAGAATGGGTCATGGGATGAGCGTCGAATGCGAGGTGAGAAGAAATCTTATCGCTCGTTGCAACGCGCATGCCACCCGGAAAGCAATCGGCCGCATTCACTCGCGCGAATACGGCCGATCGTAAAGAAAACGCGAAACTTCAGGCGACTCGTAACGCCGCCTCATCCCGCTCAGCTTCGGTATGCGACTGCCCGCCCGCCACCCGTCCGGCAAACGCGTCGCCGATCATCAGCAGCGACGGCTGCGACGGATCGAGCCACAACTGTGCATCGCCGGCCGCAAGACCATCGAGCGTCAGCGTCAACATGCGTTCACGCGGCGTCGAACAGGCTTCGACGATCGCCACGGGCGTCGATCCCGCACGGCCCGCGTCGATCAACTGTTGCGCGATTTCGGGCGCGCTGTCGCGGCCCATGTAGAACACCAGCGAATCAGCATTGACCTGCTCGCGAATCTCCGCGGAATCCGGCGCGCGGCTGTGCGTGGCAAGCGCAACGCTGCGCGATACGCCACGCAGCGTCAACGAGCGGCGCAGCGACGCCGCGCTCGCCAGCGCCGCCGTAATGCCCGGCACGACTTCATACTCGATGCCCGCCGCTTCGAGCGCGCGCATTTCTTCATCGGCACGTCCGAACAGCATCGGGTCGCCGCCCTTCAGCCGCACAACGACGTCATGCTCTTTCGCCGCATCGACGATCTGCTTGTTGATAAAGTGCTGCGCCGTCGAGCGCTTGCCGCAACGCTTGCCCACCGCGATCTTGCGCGCATGCGGCGCATAGTCGAGCATTGCCGGCTCGACGAGCGCATCGTGCAGCACGACATCGGCGCGCTCCAGCAGCCGCGCGCCGCGAACCGTGATCAGGTCCGCCGCACCCGGCCCCGCGCCGATCAGATACACCTTACCCATTTGTTCAGCTCCGTTCCGCGTCAAGACTTCAGGCGGAAACCGAACGAATCATGCCCGCCGCGACCGTATGATGCGTCGCTTCGTCGATCAGCACGAACGCGCCCGTGCCCGGATGCGCGTCGTACTCGTCAGCGACGATCGGCTTTTGCAGCGTCAGCGACACGCGGCCGATATCGTTCATCTTCAGTTCATGGCGGTCCGTCGCATGCGACAGCGTATGCACATCCAGCACCTGCTGAATGCCGCCGACGCGTGCGAACACCGTGTTCGTGGTCTGCTTCAGCAGATACTTGCGAGCCGTCGACAGCGGCGATTCGTCGAACCAGCACAGGTCCGCTTCGAGCTTCTTCGCGGGCTGCACAGGCGCCGATGCGTGCACGAACGTATCGCCGCGCGACACGTCGACGTCTTCCGTGAGGCGGATCGTCACCGTCTGGCCCGCGAACGCGCGGTCCACCTGCGCCGTGCCGCCCGGCACGGGCGCAATGATTTCAGCGACGGTCGCCGCGCGGTTCGCCGGCAGCACGGTAATCGCATCGCCGAGCTTCACTTCGCCCGATTCGACGCGGCCCATGTAGCCGCGGAAATCGTCGGCCTGACTGCCGTCCTGACGCGCGACCCATTGCACCGGGAAACGCAGCGCTTCATGCGTAGCCGTGTCGACGGGCAGAGCTTCGAGCAAGTCGAGGAGCGGTTCGCCCGCATACCACGGCATGCGCTCGCTGGCCGTGACGATGTTGTCGCCCTTCAGCGCCGAGACGGGCACGAAGCGCACATCGTTCAGACCGAGCTGGCGCGCAAGCGCGACATACGCATCGCGAATCTCGTTGAAGCGCGCTTCGCTGTACTCGACGAGATCCATCTTGTTGATCGCGACGATTACGTGCTGCAGACCAAGCAGCTTGACGATCGCGCTGTGACGCTTGGTCTGCGGCAGCAGTTGCGTTTCGTTGTTCTCGAACGTGACGCGCGTCGCGTCGACGAGAATGATGGCCGCGTGCGCCGTCGATGCGCCCGTCACCATGTTGCGTGTGTACTGCTCGTGGCCCGGCGTGTCGGCAATGATGAACTTGCGCTTGGCGGTAGCGAAGTAGCGGTACGCGACGTCGATCGTAATGCCCTGCTCGCGCTCGGCTTCGAGGCCATCCGTCAGCAGCGACAGATCGATGTCGTCGCCGACCGTGCGCTTGTTCTTCGCGCGCGACAGCGCGGACAGCTGATCCGACAGCACAGCCTTGCTGTCGTACAGCAGTCGGCCGATCAGCGTGCTCTTGCCGTCGTCGACGCTGCCTGCCGTGATGAAACGAAGCACGCCGAGGTCTTCAGGTTGATGCGCGGGTTGCTCAATGCGACTCATGGTGACTCTTTCCTCTGCGTGCTCTTAGAAATAACCTTGCTTCTTGCGCTGTTCCATCGCCGCTTCCGACGTCTGGTCATCCATACGCGTCGCGCCGCGCTCCGTGATTTCCGTCACGGCCGTTTCGGCGATGATCTTTTCGACATCGTCCGCATCGCTTTCAACGGGGCACGTGCAGCTGATGTCGCCCACCGTACGGAAGCGCACCAGCGCCTCTTCGCTCGACTCGCCTTCGCGGATCGGCGTGAGCGGCGTCACGGGCACGAGCAAACCGTTGCGGCGCACGATTTCGCGCTTGTGTGCGTAGTAGATGGACGGCAGTTCGAGGTTCTCGCGGGCGATGTATTGCCACACGTCCAGCTCCGTCCAGTTCGAGATCGGAAACACGCGCAGATGCTCGCCCTGATGCAGACGCGCGTTATACAGGCTCCACAGTTCGGGGCGCTGCGCCTTCGGATCCCACTGGCCGAACTCGTCGCGGAACGAGAAGATCCGCTCTTTCGCACGCGCCTTTTCTTCGTCGCGGCGCGCGCCGCCGATCATCGCCGTGTAGCCGTATTGCTCGATGGTTTCGAGCAGCGTGACGGCCTGGGCAGCATTACGCGAATCCGTTTCGCGGCGCAGGCGCACCGTACCCTTCCGGATCGAATCTTCGACGTGACCGACCACGAGTTCCGCGCCGATTTCCTTCGCGCGACGATCGCGGAAGTCGATCACTTCGTCGTAGTTGTGACCCGTGTCGATGTGCACGAGCGGGAATGGCAGCTGCGTCTTGCGGTTCGCGCCGAGGCCGAACGCCTTCAACGCGAGCGCCAGCACGACGACGGAATCCTTGCCGCCCGAGAACAGCAGCGCGGGCTTGCTGCATTCGGCAACGAGTTCGCGCAGGATATGGATCGATTCGGCCTCGAGCCAGTCGAGGTGATCCATCCGGTTCGCCGTTACGGACAGCGGTGCGTTGACTTGGGAATCGAGCGTCGTGCTCATGTTTGGGTCCTTCGTTGGTTCGTGTCGCATGATCGGGCTCTCACCAGATGCGTGCGGCACGTAAAGATTCAACCGAAATCGGCATTGCGCGGCGCACGGCGTTTGCGTCATCTTACGCCGGCGCCTTCGTGCATCGCATCAGGTGGAAGCGTTCTCCGAGACGACAGCGACAGGGATCGTCGTGATGTGCAAGCCGCATTCCTTCGTATCGCGCGACTCCCACCACCAGCGCCCTGCCCGGCTGTCTTCGCCGGGGCGCACCGCGCGCGTACACGGCTCGCAGCCGATGCTCGGATAGCCGCGCGCATGCAGCGGGTTCACGGGCACGTCGAAGGCCTTCAGGTAAGCCCATACGTCGGCTTCCGTCCAGTCGGCGAGCGGGTTGTACTTCGCGATGTTGCGGGCGTGATCCTGCTCTTCCTCGTGCAGCTCCGCACGCGTCACCGACTGCTCGCGACGCTGGCCCGTAACCCATGCGCTGACATTCGACAGCGCGCGATTCAGCGGCTCGACCTTGCGGATCTCGCAGCAGCGCTTGCGCAGATCGATGCTTTCGTAGAACGCGTTCAGGCCATGCTGCGCGACGTATTCGTCGACGGCGGCCGCTTGCGGATGAAACTGCTCGATCTCGTAACCGTAGCGCTCGCGCACGCGGTCGATCATACCGAGCGTCTCCGCATGCAGGCGGCCCGTGTTCAGCGAGAAGATGCCTATCTTCACGCCGCGCGACAGGATCGCGTGCGTCAGCAGCATGTCTTCCGCGGCGAGACTGCTCGCGAACTTGACCTGCTCGTGACGCTGGCCGATCGAATCGAGCAGCGCATCGAGACGTTCGATCTTCGCCTGGAGTTCCGGCGAGACAGTGGCGGCGTCCGTCATACGGCGGCCTTTTGTGCGGCAGCCGCCGCTTCGCGTCGACGGAACAGCGGCGACGGATCGTCGAACGCGCCCTGGTATTGCACCGTGAATTCCGTGAACGCTTTCAGCGCGTCGTTGATGTCCTTGTCGGCACGCAGCGCGTAGGCGTTGAAGCCGCAGCGCTCGTAGAAGCGCAGCTGGTCGCGCAACACGTCGCCGATCGCGCGAATCTCGCCCTTGTAGCCGTAGCGCTCGCGCAGGAGGCGCGCGATGCTGTAGCCGCGGCCGTCGCGGAACACGGGGAAGTCGACTGCGATCAGCGCGACCTTGTCGAAGTCCGCGACGATGTCGGCGGGTTCGCTGTCCGGCGCGAGCCACACGCCGATCTCGCCGGCGCTGCGCGATGCTGTCAGTTCGTCACGCGCGGCTTGCCACAGCGCGAAGGGAACAATGATCTTGCCGGCGGGCAAAGCGCTCACTTCGGGCAGCGCGCCGTCTTCGGCTGCGCGGACAACCGTGAAGTCGTCGTTGACGATTGCGCGGTCCTTGATAATCGATGCCATCTGTTAGATCCCTTGCCGTTACGCGTGAGCCGGTTGACGCGATGCGTACACGCGTTCCTTGAACGGTGCGAGCCCGATGCGGTTGTACGTGTCGATGAAGCGTTCGCCGTCGATGCGGTTTTCGACGAACGTGTCGATCACCTTCGACACCACGTCCGGCATTTCTTCCGCCGAGAACGACGGGCCGATCACGCGGCCGAGCTTCGCGCCGTCCGTGCCCGTGCCCTGCTCGCCGCCGAGCGACACCTGGTACCACTCGGAGCCGTCCTTGTCGACGCCCAGCACGCCGATGTTGCCGACGTGATGGTGACCGCACGAGTTCATGCAACCCGAGATGTTCAGCGACAGATCGCCCAGGTCGTACACGAAATCGGCGTTGTCGAAACGCTCCTGAATGGACTGCGCGATCGGAATCGACTTCGCATTCGCGAGCGAGCAGAAATCGCCGCCCGGGCACGCAATGATGTCGGTCAGCAGGCCGATGTTCGCCGTTGCGAAACCTTGCGCCCTGGCCTTTTCCCACAGCGCGTACAGGTCGCGTTTCTTCACGTTGGCCAGAATGAGGTTCTGCTCGTGCGACACGCGGATTTCACCGAACGAGTATTCATCGGCCCAGTCGGCGACGGCTTCCATCTGCACGTCCGTCGCGTCGCCGGGAGCGATGCCCGTCGGCTTCAGCGAGATCGTCACCGACGCATAACCCGACACGCGGTGCGGACGCACATTGCGTTCGACCCAGCGCGCGAACGGCTTGCTGTCGAGCAGATGCTTTTCGAATGACGTGTCCGTGTCCGGCAGCTTTTCATACACGGGCGGCTGGAAGTACTGCGACACGCGTGCGACTTCCGCTTCCGTCAGCGTCGACGGACCGTCCTTCAGGTGTTGCCATTCTTCTTCGACCTGCTGCGCGAATTTCCCGGGCGACAGCGCCTTCACGAGAATCTTGATGCGCGCCTTGTACATGTTGTCGCGGCGGCCGTAGCGGTTGTACACGCGCAGCACGGCTTCGCAGTACGTCAGCAGATGCTGCCACGGCAGGTCTTCCTTGATGATCGCGCCGATGATCGGCGTGCGGCCGAGGCCGCCGCCCGCGAGGATGCTCGCGACCACTTCGCCTTCGGCGTTCTTCTTCAGATAGACGCCGAGGTCGTGGATCTGCACGGCCGCACGGTCTTCCTTCGTACCCGACACGGCGATCTTGAACTTGCGCGGCAGCCAGGCGAATTCGGGGTGGAACGTCGACCACTGGCGCATGATTTCCGCCCACGGACGCGGATCGACGATTTCGTCGGGCGCGACGCCCGCGAATTGATCGGCCGTGATATTGCGGATGCAGTTGCCCGACGTCTGGATGCCGTGCATCTGGACGGACGCGAGCTTGCGCAGGATTTCCGGCGTTTCTTCGAGCTTGATCCAGTTGTACTGGATGTTCGAGCGCGTCGAGAAATGGCCGTAGCCGCGGTCGTGTTCGCGCGCGATCGTGCCGAGCATGCGCAGCTGGTCGCTGCGCAGGTTGCCGTACGGAATCGCGATGCGGTGCATGTACGCGTGGCGCTGGTAGTACAGGCCGTTTTGCAGGCGCAGCGGACGGAACTCTTCTTCGCTCAATTCGCCCGACAGACGGCGACGAACCTGGTCGGCATACTGCGCGACGCGTTCATCGACGATGGTCTGGTCGTACTGATCGTATTGGTACATTCGGGGACCCCAGGGTTTGTGTTCGTCTCACACGACACGGCGTTCCGGTTACGCCGCGCCTCGGATTCGTCATTGCCAGTCAGCTTTGAGCGCGACGGCGGCAGGCCGTTTAGACGCATCTCTCATTTGCTAATGACAAAAACAGATATCCATATTGGAAAAACTGGACAAATCGTAATAAACTCGCCTTATATTTCAAACGACTAAAAAATTCTTTTGATATGCGGCGAGGTTATATATGAACCTGCATCAGTTCCGCTTCGTGCGCGAGGCCGTCCGCCAGAATTTCAACCTGACGGAAGCCGCCAAGGCGCTGTATACAAGCCAGCCTGGCGTCTCCAAGGCGATCATCGAGCTGGAAGACGAGCTGGGCGTCGAAATCTTCACCCGGCACGGCAAGCGCGTGCGCTCGCTGACGGAGCCCGGGCGGATCATTCTGGCGTCCGTCGAGCGGATTCTGCAGGAAGTCGAGAGTCTCAAGCGGGTCGGTAAAGATTACGCGGCGCAGGATCAGGGCAATCTCGTGATCGCCGCGACGCATACGCAGGCGCGCTACTCGCTGCCCGCCGCCATCGCCGAATTCAAGAAACGCTTCCCGAAGGTGCATCTGTCCATTCTTCAAGGCAGCCCGACGCAGGTCGCCGAACTGGTGCTGCACGACCAGGCCGACGTGGCGATCGCGACGGAAGCGATCTCTACCTATAAGGAACTGGTGTCGCTGCCCTGCTTCACCTGGCATCACCTTGCCGTGATGCCCGCCGACCATCCGCTGCTGGAGCGCAAGCTGCTGTCGCTCGACGATCTGACCCAATATCCGCTGATCACCTACGACAACGCGTTCGCCGGCCGCACCAAGATCAACGACGCGTTCCGCCTGCGCGGACTGCATCCCGACATCGTGCTCGAAGCGATCGACGCGGATGTGATCAAGACCTATGTCGAGCTCGGGCTGGGCGTCGGCATCATGGCCGACATCGCGTTCAACGCGGAACGCGACCGCCATCTGCGCGCGATGCCCGTCGGACACCTGTTCGGCAGCAACGTGACGCGCGTCGCGCTGAAGCACGGCGCGTATCTGCGCAGCTATGTGTATACGCTCGTCGAACTGCTGTCGCCGAATCTGAACCGCCGGCTGATCGAGCAGGCGCTCAAGGGCGAACACGAAACGTACGAGCTTTGAGGTTTTTGATTCGCTATAACAACAGCCGCACAACAGCCACGTTAGCCACAGCGTCATCTGTCAGGAGATCTTTCGCATGTCGTCGCACAACAAGAACAAGCTGAAAACCACCTTGCGCCATCTGACGCGCGCCGCCGCGATCGGCGCGCTGTTCGTCGCCGCTGCCGCGCACGCGGACATCAAGGTCGGCATCGACCTGTCGAGCACGGGGCCCGCCGCTGCCATCGGCATTACCAGCAAGAACGCGATGCTGATGTGGCCGAAGACGATCGCCGGGCAGCCCGCGCAATACATCGTGCTCGACGACGGCTCCGATCCCGGCGCGGCCGTGCGCAACATCCGCAAGCTGATCAACGAGGATCACGTCGACGTGATCGTCGGGCCGAACATCACGCCCGCCGCGCTTGCCGCGCTCGATCCCGTCGCCGAAAGCCAGACGCCGATGATCACGCTGATCGGCTCGGCCAGCGTGGTCGAGCCGCAGGAAGGCAAGAAGATCTGGGCGTTCAAGATGGCGCAGACGGACAGCGCGATGGCCGACGTGATGACGCGCTACATGTCGAATCACAACGTGAAGACGGTCGGCTTCATCGGCTTCGCGGACAGCTACGGCGACAGCTGGCTCAACGAATTCACGAAGTTCGCGGCGCTGCGCCACATCCAGGTGGTCGCCACCGAGCGCTTCAACCGCACGGACGCGAGCGTCACGGGCCAGATCCTCAAGCTGATGGCAGCGAAGCCCGATGCCGTGCTGATCGCGGGCGCGGGCACGCCGACCGTGCTGCCGCAGCGCACGCTCGTCGAGCGCGGCTACAAGGGCGCGATCTATCAGACGCACGGCATCGCGACGCCTGAGTTCATCAAGCTCGGCGGCAAGGATGTCGAAGGCACGCTGTTCCCGACGCAGCCCGTCGTCGTGGCGCGCACGCTGCCCGCCGATCATCCCGCGAAGAAGGCTGCACTCGCTTTCGTCGACGCGTATGAAAAGCAGTACGGGCCGAATACGGTCACGCAGTTCGCGGGCGATGCGGCCGGTGTCTATCCGCGTTTGCAGGATGCCGTCGCGCGCGCGTTGAAGACTGCGCAGCCGGGCACGCCCGAGTTTCGCGCGGCGCTGCGCACGGAACTCGAACATGCGCATGAGCTGGTGGTGCCGAACGGCGTCGTGAACACGAGCGCGAAGGATCACGTCGGCCTCGATCAACGCGCGAGCGTGATGGGAATCGTCAAGGGCGGGAAGTTTACTTACCTGAGTCAGTGAGCGCTTCGCGCGCTGACTGACTTAACGGATCGCCCGCCTACGACAGAAACGCAATCGCCTCGTCGATCACGCTGCGCCAGTCGCCCATCAGCGTCTGGCGCAGCGGCTTGATGTTCTCCATCCACGGCGACGTGTCGCCATCGATGCCCCAACGCCATTCGCTTGCCAGGTTCAGCGGCACGACGGTCAACTTGCCGAGCATCGCGCTCAGGTTCGCGACGCCTGAATCGACGGCAACGACGGCGTCCAGCTGCTCGATGCACGCAGCCGTTTCCGCAAACGACCGGATCCCCGGTTCGTACACGCTGATATTGCCCGACGGCATGCCCGCGAAGCTCTGCACAGCGGGATGATGCAGGCTCACGAAATGCCGCTTCGCGGCCACCGACGGCTGCGTCACCAGATGATCGACTTCCGTCAGCGGCAGACTGCGCCGGATCGCCGAACACCGCATCACCGCGCCGACCTCACGCGCATGCCTTTGATTGCAGTCCCAGAAAATGCCGACCAGCGATTTGCCCGGCTGCGCCCCGCGCAGATCGCGCGCCCATGCGGCCGCCGTCGCACGCTCCCCTTCGGGCGCGCGCAGAAACGCCGGGAAGAACGGCGACGGCGGCGGCGTCTGCTGCGCGGCCAGCAACGGCACATGCAGCAGCGTCGCGTACAGATCGGGCGCGAATGCGTGCACCTCGTTCATCAACGCTTCCGGCAACGGCTCGTCGCGCCGCAACGGACGCGTCGCGCTCACGACGCGGCAATCCGGCAGCGAGGCCTGCAAGAGCGGTTGCAGTTGCGCATCGCAGGTGATCATCAGTTCGGCGCCCGCCGTGCGCCACTGCCGCACGCCGGCAAACAGCAGGAACTGGTCGCCGAAACCCAGCTGATGCGTGATCAGCACGCGCTTGCCGCGCAGATCCCGTTCGCCCTGCCACAGCGGGATATCGGCGGGCCGATAGCTGCCCGTGTCGCCCTGATTGCGCGCGAGCCACGGCTCGAAGCCCGCGGGACGCGCGCTGCGCAGCAACGCCTCACCGTATAGATGCTCGGCCTTGCGCGCGAACCATTCGCCTTCGGCCGCGGCCTGTTGCCACGCGTCGCGCAGCATCGGTGTGCCGCGCTCGGTATCGCCCGACATCACGAGGCTCTGGCCGAGGCTCATCGCGTAGTAGGCAGGCCGCCACGGCAGCGCGGCATGGTTTCGCCATGTCGCGACGGCATCGAAATGACGGCCCAGCAGCGTCAGCGCATGCGCGCGCCAGTTCACGAAATGAAGATCGCGCGGTTCGATCGCGAGCGCGCGTTCGGTGTACGGCAGCACTTCGTCGTCGCGCATGTCCTCGAGCAGCGCGACACACACGGCACGCAACCTGTCGATGTCGTCGGGCGCATGGGCGAGCGCATCGATTGCTTCGGGAACTGAGGGCATGGCGAGTATCGTTTCGAAGTTCTACGCGACGCCGATAGCGCAGCGCGAGGGTGATGGGCGGGCTGAACGGCCGGCGACCGGGCGGCGAGTATACGTCGTAGAATCGTGCAGCAATCTCGAAAACTCAAGCACTGCACGGCAACACCCATCATGCGCACGACCCGAGCCATCCACGCCGTCGAACGGCTGAAGACCCGCAGCGGCAATCCTCGCTTTGCAGCGATCAGCCTGTCGGGCGGACTGTTCTATCTCGTCGACAAATCGAGCGGAACTGACCAGAAAGTGTCCGAGCCGCTGCCGCTCGACGAGTTCGTCAAATTCGTCGACGATTACGGCCCGAAGAAGCCGCGCAAGGTCAGCAAGCTCGACCTCGCGTTCGAAGAACAGATCAAGCGCAGCAAAAGCTGAATGCGCGGCTCGATGTCAGGCGTTTTTCACGCGCGAGTACGCGAGCTTCGCATGGCTGTCGAAAACGGCATCGATAAAACGCAGGCCCGCGACGCCGTCGTCGACGGTCGTTAGCAAACGGCTTTCGTGCGGCACGGGCAGGCCCGCGTCGATCGCTTCGATCTGCAGCGCCGCATCCTTGTAGAGCTGCGCGAACGCTTCCAGATAACCTTCGGGATGGCCGGCGGGCACACGCGTCGCATGCCGCGCCGCCGCGCTGTCGACGCGCCCGCGCGTGAACTTTTGCGTCACGCCGCCCAACGGCGTGAACAGCAGTTCGTTCGGGTTCTCCTGATCGAACGCGATGCCCGCCTTCGTCCCATACACGCGCAGACGCAGCGCATTTTCCGCGCCGCTTGCCACCTGGCTCGCCCACAGCACGCCGCGCGCGCCGTTCTCGTAGCGCAGCATCGCCTGAATGTGATCGTCGACCTGACGGCCTTCGACGAATGTATGCAGTTCCGCGGCGATCTCGACGGGCAGCATGCCCGTTGCGAACGCCGCGAGGTGATAAGCATGCGTGCCGATGTCGCCGAGACAACCCGCGCGCCCCGCCTGCTTCGGATCGGTGCGCCATGCAGCCTGGCGGTTATCGCCCGTCAGCTCGATCGGCATGGCGAGCCAGTCTTGCGCATATTCGACCTGCACGACGCGCACGTCGCCGATCTCGCCCGCGTCGACCAGTTCGCGCGCATGACGCGCCATCGGATAGCCCGAATACGTGTGCGTCAGTGCGAAGAGCCGGTTCCTGTCGTGCGCGAGTCGTGCGAGCGCTTCACCTTCGTCGAGCGTCATCGCGAGGGGCTTGTCGCAGATCACATGGATGCCCGCGTTGAGGAATGCCGTCGCGACGGGCGCATGCAAATGATTCGGCGTGACGATCGATACCGCGTCGATGCCGTCGTCGCGCGCGGCTTCGGCGCGCGCCATCTCGTCCCAGCTTGCATAGCTGCGCGCGACGCCGATTTCATCGGCACTGGCTCTCGCGCGCTGCGGATCGGACGACAGCGCGGCCGCCACCAGTTCGAAGCGATCGTCGATGCGCGCCGCGATCCGGTGCACCGCGCCGATGAACGCCCCCTGGCCGCCGCCGACCATGCCCAGCCTGAGTCTTCGTGTCATCGCGATCTGCTCCTGTCGTTCAGCGCACGCGTCAGAGCCCGAGCACGCGCTTCAGCTGCTCAGCGTCCGCGCCGCTGCCCGCGAAGTCGTCGAATGCATGCTCCGCCACGCGGATGATGTGCCGCCGGATGAAGTCCGCGCCTTCGCGCGCGCCGTCTTCGGGATGCTTCAACGCACACTCCCATTCGAGCACTGCCCAGCCCGGGAAATCGTACTGCGCCATCTTCGAGAAGATCGCGCCGAAGTCGATCTGCCCATCGCCGAGCGAGCGGAAACGTCCAGCGCGCTCGACCCATCCGCTGTATCCGCCATACACGCCCTGCCTTCCGTCTGGACGAAATTCGGCGTCCTTCACGTGAAAGGCCTTGATGCGCTCGTGATAGATATCGATGAACGCAAGATAGTCGAGCTGCTGCAACACGAAGTGGCTCGGATCGAACAGGATGTTCGCGCGCTCGTGGTCCTTCACGGCGGACAGAAACCGTTCGAATGTCACGCCATCGTGCAGGTCTTCACCCGGATGCAATTCGTAGCAGACGTCGACGCCTGCTGCGTCGAACGCGTCGAGAACAGGTGTCCAGCGGCGCGCGAGTTCGTCGAAGGCGGCTTCGACGAGACCAGCGGGACGCTGCGGCCACGGGTAGAGATACGGCCACGCGAGCGCGCCCGAGAACGTCACATGCGCCGTCAGCCCGAGCCGCTCTGAGGCCTTCGCGGCGCACTTCAGCTGCTGCACGGCCCATTCGGTGCGCGCGGCCGGATTGCCGCGCACATGAGGCGCTGCGAACCCGTCGAACAGCACGTCGTATGCGGGATGCACCGCGACGAGCTGGCCTTGCAGATGCGTCGACAGCTCGGTGATCGCTACGCCCGCATCCGCGACGACGCCGAGCAGATCGTCACAATACGTCTGGCTCGCCGCCGCCTGCTCGAGATCGACGAGGCGAGGATCGGCTGGCACCTGTATGCCCTTGTAGCCGAGACCCGCCGCCCATTGTGCGAGATGGGCCAGGTTGTCGAACGGCGCATCGTCGCCCGTGAACTGCGCGAGAAAGATCGCCGGCCCTTTGATCGTTTTCATCGTGCTGCGCTCCTGCGATGGATAGGCTGCTACGGAAAAACCGTCATGCTGCGCGCGTCTCGGCGCGAAGCATGACGGTTGCGATCAGAACGGCGAATCGGGGAAGTAGAACTCCTTTGCGTTCTCCTTCGTAATCAGCACGGAGGGAATGATTGTCGTCGGCGGCAGCTTGTCGCCTTTCAGGCGTGCTTCGGCCGTCAGCTTGATCGCGTCGTAGATGAATTTCGGCGAGTAGGACACATCGGCCCTGATGAGCGGCGCGCCGTCCATCACGTTCTTCACCATGCCTTTCGAGCCCGCGCCGCCGAACACGATCTTGATGTCGCTGCGTTTGGCCTGATCGATCGCCTTCATGACGCCTACGGCCATGTCGTCGTCGGCGGCCCAGACGGCGTCGATGTGCTTGAAGCGCGTCAGGTAGTCCTGCGTCACCTTGAACGCGTCATCGCGATTCCAGTTCGCGTATTTCGCGTCCAGGATCTTGATGTTCGGATAGTTCTTCAGCACGCCGGTGAAGGCGTTCCAGCGTTCGTTGTCGAGCGTCGTCGGAATGCCGCGCAGCGCGACGATGTCGCCTTTGCCGTCGAGCGCTTTTGCCAGGTATTCGGCGGGGATCTTGCCGAATGCGGTGTTGTCGCCGGCCACGTATGCATCTTGCGCGCTGGTATCGGTCAGGCCGCGGTCGACGACCGTCACGTAGACGCCTTTCTTTTTCACTTGCGCAACTGGTTGCGTGAGTGATGCCGATTCATACGGGAAGATCACTAAAGCGTTGATCTTGTTGACCGTTACGAGGTCTTGCAGCTGGTTCGCCTGTTCCGGCGCGTTTGCTGCGGTTTTCACGATTACCTTCAGGTCCGGGTGCGCTTTCTCCAGGTCCGTTTTGGCCTTGTTCGCCCACCAGACGATGCCGCCTGTGAAGCCGTGATCGGCGGTAGGGATGGCTACGCCTAGTGTTACTTTTTCATCTGCGTGAGCCTGGGTTGCTGTTAGCGTCAACACGGTGCTGATCGCCAGTGCCCCGGCGCTGAGTGCTCGGATGATCTGCTTCATGGCTTCTGTCTCCTGGTTGATTTCATCGTCTTCTTCGTCAATGGGTTGCCGAATTGCTGGTTCTGGTTCTGGTTCTGGTTCTGGTTCTGGTTCTGGTTCTGGTTCTGGTTCTGGTTCTGTTTCTGTTTGTGTTTCTGTTTCGCTGGCATCCGCGATTTCGTATCCGTACTTCAGGCGTCGCCCCTGTGCGGGGCGGCACCTACTTTTCTTTGCAGCGGCAAAGAAAAGTAGGCAAAAGAAAGCCGCTCACACCGCCAGTTCTGGTTGTTGCCTGCGGGCCCCCCACGGGTCCCGCACTCCGCACGGCAACACGCTGCTCAATGCGCGTTGCCAGCGCCTTTAACACGCGCATCACCCACTCCAGTCACCCGTAGCGCAGCCAGCGGCAGCGAACCGTCTGTGCAGCCCAGGTGGCAAACGGTGTGTAGGTTGTCGCACCTCTTGCGTTGGCGCTTCTACGACACCGATCCCGCTTTTCAGTCCGGAGTGGTGCACTTCCATCGCGACGGCCTACACACCGTTTGCCACCTGGGCGGCCGTGGACTTACCGGTAATGCAATTCGTGATGCGGGCATGTGAAGCGGGTGAGGCGTGAGTTAGTACGCTGGCAACGGGCGTCAGACAGTGCGATGTCGTGTGGAGTGCGGGACCCGTTGGGGGCCCGCAGGCAAACACAAGGATTAGCGGTGTGAGCGGCTTTCTTTTGCCTACTTTTCTTTGCCGCTGCAAAGAAAAGTAGGTGCCGCCCCGCACAGGGGCAACGCCTGAAGCACAGATACGAATTCGCGGATGCGAGCCACCACTTCGCGGACGCCAGCCAAAAAACCGGCCAGCGCAGCAAAAAGACCGGAATGGCGACTGCGCCGCAGACAAGAAAACCATTCACCGCCGCCCCCGCTGCAAAAACGCGACAACAATAATGACAACACCCTGCACAGCAGCATTCAAATAAACGCTAATAATGCTGGTGAGATTAAGAATGTTAGCGATCACGGAGAGCAAAACAGCGCCGATAACGGTGCCGACGACGCGTCCTTCGCCGCCCTTAAGCGCGGTGCCACCAACCACAACAGAAGCAATCGCTTCAAGCTCCCAAAGCAAACCCGTAGTAGGCGTCGCAGACCCAAGCCTGGGCACATAAAGAACAGTAGCAACACCAACACAAACCCCGAGCAAAACATAAGTCACAATCTTCACGGTATCGACACGAATCGCCGCATATCTCGCCACCTGTTCATTCGATCCAATCGCCTGCACATGCCGCCCAAACGCCGTGCGATTGAGAATGAGCGCTCCGCCAGCAGCAACCACGAGAAACACCCAGATCGGCACAGGCACACCAAACAGACTCGCGTAATAAACAGGCCCGTACAAGTCGGAGAGATTGTTGTCGAGCGTCAACGCGCCACCATCGGCAAGCCATGTCAGCACCGCACGAAAAATCCCCAACGTACCAAGCGTGACGATAAAAGGCTCGATGCGCCCTTTGGTAATCAGCAACCCATGCGCGCATCCAAACGCGCCGCCCAGCACAAATGCACTGGCAATGCCGATCAGAACAATCGTCAAAGGCGCAAACGCATGTCCGCCCGGTGACGCAGCCAGCGCATTCATCAACCAGATCATGCTGCCCGCGATCAACGCCGCCATCGACCCGACAGAGAGATCGATCCCACCGGAAATAATCACAAAGGTCATGCCGACAGCAATGATCCCGATGAACGACGTGCGCGTCAGCACATTCATCATGTTGTCGACGGTCGCGAAGTCGCGATTGAGCAGCGTGCCCGCGATGCACAGCACGATCAGGCCGGCAAGCGGCCCCAACCCGTGCAGACGATGCGCAATCCGCATCGCGCGCCCCGCCGGCGCGGCGTCAGTGTGTGCCCGTTGCATGAGCGATCAACTCCTCTTCGGTCAGATGGCCCAGACCGAGCGTCGCCTGCAGGCGCCCCGCGCGCATCACGGCGACGCGATGGCATAGCCCGATCAGCTCGATCAGTTCGGATGAGATGACGACGACGGCACGCCCTTCGGCAGCCAGCCGGTGAATCAGAAAATAGATGTCGCGTTTCGCGCCGATGTCCACGCCGCGCGTCGGCTCGTCGAGCACGATCACGTTCGGATCCGGCTGCAGGAACTTCGCAAGCGCGAGCTTCTGCTGATTGCCGCCCGACAGCATGCGCGCGCGGCTGCCCAGATCGCCCGTACGTATGCCGAACTCGCGCACGGCGCGCGTCAACGCATCGCGTCCCGCCTTCATGTCGAGCAGCGGATGCGCGTAGCGCTCGAGCGTCATCAGCGTGAGGTTGTCCTGCAGGCTCAGGTTCACATGCAGCCCCTTGCCCTTGCGGTCTTCGCTCAGATACGTGAGTCCGCGCCGCATTGCGTCGCGCGGGCTGTGCAGATCGGCCTTTCGTCCCGCGATTTCGATCGCGCCTGCCGTGCGTTTGCGCAAGCCGATGATCGCTTCGAACGCTTCCGTGCGCCCCGCGCCGACCAGCCCCGCGAAGCCGAATACTTCGCCCGCCCGCACCTCGAAGCTCAGGTCGTCGACCCAGTCGGGCACGCTGAGATTGCGCACGCTCAGCGCAATGGGTGCATCGTCGGCAGGCGGCGTCTTGTCGGGGAACATGTCGGACAGTTCGCGCCCGACCATCAGGTTCGCCATCTGCTGCCGCGCGAGCAACGCGGTTTCGCTGCGCGCGACGAAGCGGCCATCGCGCATCACGATCACTTCATCGGTGATGTGCTCGACTTCATCGAGCTTGTGCGAAATGTAGACGATCGTCACGCCGTCGGCCTTGAGCTTGCCCATCAGCGCGAAGAGGCGCTCGGTTTCGGATGGCGTGAGCGTCGCCGTCGGTTCGTCCATGATGAGCAACCGCGCGCGCCGCGACAGCGCCTTCGCGATCTCCACCATCTGCTTTTCCGCGACGATCAGATCGCGCACCTTCGTATCGGGATGCTTATGCAGCCCGACCTGCTCCAGATAGCGCTTCGCCTCGCTGCGCATCGCGGTGTCGTCGACGAACAGGCCCTTGCGCTTTTCGTGGCCGAGGTACATGTTCTGCGCGATCGTCAGATGCTCGGCGAGATTGAACTCCTGGTGAATCAGCACGATCCCCGCTGCTTCCGCGTCGCGCGAGCCGTCGAACTGCTGCGCATGGCCGTCGATCAGCACCGTGCCTTCCGTCGCCGTTTCGTAGCCCGCGAGGATCTTCATCAGCGTCGACTTGCCCGCACCGTTCTCGCCGAGCAGACCGTAGATGCGCCCCGGCGCGAGCTCGAAGCTCACGCCGTGCAGCACGCGCACCGGGCCGAAGTCTTTGCGGATATCGTCGAAACGGACGGCGAGGCTCATCGCGGCTTCCCCTCAGGCGCTCTTTCGAACGACGAGCCGATGCGGCAGCAGCACGCCCGGCACGTTTTCATTTGGATTCGCGAGCCGCTGCAGCAGCAGACGCGCGGCAGTTTCGCCCAGCTCGCGCATCGGCTGCGCGATCGTCGTGAGCGGCGGGTCGATCTGCGCGGCCAATGAAATGTCGTCGAAACCGGCGACGGCCACGTCGTCCGGCACGCGCTTGCCGACGCTGCGCAAGCCGCTGATCACGCCGATGGCGAGCGTGTCGGAGACCGCGAACACGGCCGTCGGCGCGTCGCTCAGCGTCATCAGGAGCGCCGCCGCCGATGCGCCCGCTTGGTAGTCGAGGCTGTTCACGTTGATCCGCCAGCGCTCGTCGGGCGCGATGCCGGCCTCGTGCAGCGCATCCAGATAGCCTTGCTGGCGCTGCTGCGCGTAAAGATAGTGATCGTCGGAATTGATCAGCGCGATGCGCCGGTGCCCGCGCGCAAGCAGGTGACGCACGGCATCGCCCGCCGCGCGGTAATTGTCGATGCCCACATACGGCACGCCCACGGACGAATCGAACTCGCAGCAGGCAACCCACGGCAGCGCGTTCGATTCCTCGGCGAGCGCCTGCTGCACGGTGGCAGGGTCGAGGCAGATCGCGCCGTCCGCGCGACGGCGGCGCAGCAGGTCGAAATAGCTGCGCTCGCGGCCAGGATCGGCGCCCGTGTCGCACAACAGCATGAAGTAGCCATGCTGACGCGCGACGACGTCGATGCCGCGTATCACTTCCGCGTAGAACGGATTGCCGACGTCGGGCACCATCGTCAGCAACAGGCGGCTTTCGGCCGTACGCAGGTTGCGCGCGAGTTCGTTCACGCGATAGCCGCTCGTCGCGACGGCCGCCAGCACCTTGTCGCGCGTTGCCGGGCGCACGTTCGAATGGCCGTTCAGCACGCGCGAAACCGTCGCCACCGACACACCCGCCCGCTCCGCGACGCCGGCAATCGACAGCCCTTCCGCCGCGCCGCGCGCGCCGCCATCGGCCGGAACGGGAGACGGCGTTGGGAGGTCGTGCGAAGCGCGTTGTGACGGTTTGTCCACCGGGATTCGTTGCCCAAAATGTAATCGATTACATTCTTGGTCGACGCCGATTCGAATCGCAAGCCGAATCGTGTAGGGACTTTCACCGAGGCGCGCCGTGCAGGGTCGCCCGGGCCGCGTGCAGACGATGTGCCCGCGAGCGGGCGGCGAGACCGTGCGGTTTGGTACAATTTCGCAGTTAACGAACCTCGGGAACATCGGGAGAGTGGTCCCTCAATACACCCGCTTGCCCACTTCCCGCGTCCCAACCACACCGCCGAATTGATCATGAACATCGAACAAGCGCGTTTCAACATGATTGAACAGCAAATCCGTCCGTGGGAAGTGCTCGACCAGGACGTGCTGAATCTGCTGTCGATCGTCAAGCGTGAGAACTTCGTGCCCGCCGCATACCGCGAGCTGGCGTTCGTCGATTTCGAAATTCCGCTGCCCGCCGGCCAGCACATGCTCGCGCCGCGCGTCGAGGCGCGCGTGTTGCAGGAACTGGCAGTGAAGAAGCACGAAACGGTGCTGGAGATCGGCGCGGGTTCGGGTTACATGGCAGCGCTCCTCGCCCATCGTGCACAGCACGTGCTGACGGTGGACATCGAACCGGAACTGGCCGGGCTTGCGAAGGCGAACCTCGCCGCGAACGGCGTGCTGAACGCCGAAGTCGCGACGGGCGACGGCGCACGCGGCTGGGCCGCCGCCGCGCCGTACGACATCATCTGCGTGTCGGGCGGCCTGCCCGTGCTGCCGCAGGAAATCCTCGAGCATCTGAAGGTCGGCGGCCGTCTGGCTGCTTTCGTCGGCACCGCGCCCGTCATGAAGGCGCAAATCATCACGCGCGTCGACGACAAGCAGTTCCGTATCGCCGACGTGTTCGAAACCTACGTCGAACCGCTGCAGAACGCCGTGCACGCACCGCGCTTCAAGTTCTGAGCACCACCCTGATTCAATCGCGAGGCTGACGATGCAAAACCTGACCGCTCCCGCTCTGGCCGAATGGCTCGCCGACCAGTCGCGCCCGGCGCCCGTGCTGCTCGACGTGCGCGAGCCGTGGGAAATCGAAACGGCGAAGATCGCCGGCAGCGTGTCGATTCCGATGCGCGAGATTCCCGCGCGCAGTGAAGAACTCGATGACGACGTGCAGATCGTCTGCATCTGCCATCACGGCGCACGCAGCGCGCAGGTCGCGATGTTTCTCGAATCGCGCGGCTACAAGGACGTGTTCAATCTGTATGGCGGGATCGATGCGTGGTCGCGTCAGGTGGATGCTTCCGTGCCGACTTACTGAGCGCTGCTGCTTCACGCTTATATCGGGCGCCGGCTTTATGCCGGCGCTTTTTGTTTGCACGTTCGGTCTCGATCATCACGTCCGGCGATGCGCGCTGAACTTTGGGAAATTTCCCACGCAGAATAGGAAATTTACTACGTCATCCTGAAAATCCTTCGATCAACATACGACGCTTCCTTTCAGGAGCGCAACTGTATGAAATCGATCAGGATTGCTGCGGCGATGGCGTTACTATCGCCTGTCGTATGTCAGGCGACGCTCGGGGCTGCGCCGTCGCCATCGGCGAGCGTCACGACTACGCCGGCTACTTCGCGCGCCGCGCTGACGGCGCCCGCATCCTCGGCGGCCTACACCCTCCACGAAACGCAAACCGCTGACGGCGTCACCGTCCGCGAATACACATCGGCGGCAAATGTCGTTTTCGCGGTGACCTGGCAAGGGCCGACCCGGCCCGACATGCAGGCGCTGCTCGGCAGCTACTTTCCCAACCTGATCGCCGCCGGACAACGCATCGCGCGCGGCACGGGCCCGCTCGTCGTACGGGACGGCGAGTTGCGCGTCGAGTCGGTTGGGCATCAGGGCGCCTTCGCAGGCCGCGCCTGGTTGCCGCGGCTTGTTCCCGCCAACGTCAACGTGGATGCGCTGCAATGAACAAACTCATTTCGTGCGGCCTGCCGAATCGACTGCTCGCCGCCGCACTGCTCGCGGCGAGCGTCGCACTGACGGCATGTGGCGGCGGTGGTGGCGACGACGGCTCGAAGCAAGACAGCAGTACCGTTGTGCCCAAAACGCCGACGGTTTCGGCGGGCACGCCTTCGGTGGCAAGCACGCCATCCGGCGCAAGCGCCCCGTCGGCCGCCAGCACGCCTTCGGCCGCCACGCCGGCGAGCGGAACGAATGCGTCCGGCGGGTCACAGTCTCCTGTGAACAATGGCGCGAATACGGCGGGGAACACAGACACGAACATCACACCGCCGCCCGCCGTTGTCGTGAACAGCGTGCCCATCACGGTCGACAACACGCTCGACCCGACGATCGTCAACACGCCCTACGTCAGCGTGCAACTCTGCGCGCCCGGCACGCAGGGCGCATCGCAATGCGTGACGCTGGATCACATGCTGCTCGACACGGGCTCGGTCGGCGTGCGCGTGATGTCGTCGGCGCTCGGCGCGGCGCTCGCGGCAAAGCTGCCGCCGGTGACAGGCGCATCGAACGACACGACGGGCACGGCGCCGCTCGCCGAGTGCGCCATCTTCGCGTCGGGCTACACGTGGGGTTCGATGCGGCGCGCCGATGTCGTGATGGGCGGCGAGGCGGCAAGCAACCTTCCCATTCAGCTGATCGGCGACAGCGGATACAGCGCGACGCCTTCGGACTGTGTCAGACACGGCGCCTACAGCATGACTACCGAAGAGCTGTTGGGCGCGAACGGGATCGTCGGCATCGGCCATCTGGCGCGCGACTTCCCGGAGGCGGCGCAGAAGGCGCTCGCGGCCACCTACTACTTCTGTCCGACGCCGTCGTCGTGCACTGCCGCGATCGTGCCGCTCAACATGCAGACGGCCAACCCCGTCGCCGCGTTCAAGACGGACAACAACGGCACGATCATCCATCTGCCGGCACTGCCGGCGACGGGCCAGGCGAGCGTGACGGGCCAGTTGATCTTCGGCATCGGCACGCGCGACAACAATACGCTGCCTGCCAGCGCTACACGCGTCGCCGTGACGGATCGAGGACTGTTCACGACGACCTACGCGGGACGCACGATGTCGAGCGTCGTCGATAGCGGATCGAACGGCCTGTTTTTCCAGGATGCGACGCTGCCCGTGCTGGCAAGCTGGTTTGCGCCGGCCACCACCCAGGCCTTGAGCGCCTCGATGATCTCCAGTACGGGCAACGCGCAATCGACCGTCTCGTTCAGCATCGCCAATTCGTCAAGCCTGTTCGCTCTGGGCTACGCCGCGCACGACAATCTCGGCGCGCCGCTGAACAGCATGTTCATGTGGGGCCTGCCGTTCTTCTACGGACGCAGCGTCTATACGGCGCTGAGCAGCGCGCAGACGAAGCCCTACGTCGCCTTCTGATCGCGACGCAGTCAAGCAAAACGGCGGATGGGCCTGCAACCCATCCGCCGTTTTTTTATTGCCCGCGATAGCCACGCGCCCGTCCATGCACAACCGGGCAGCGGCGATGCACCGGCGTCGCGCCCGCGCATCGGGGGAATTGCGCCGCACGCTCCGTTGCAGCGCGGCGCGCACCTGAACGAGGCGCAGCCCCTTGCGCTGCACCGCTTTCGCGCCCAACGCGCATATCGCCCCGCGCGGCCGCACCGCCAGCGAGCCGCATTGCAGCAAGCGCGGCGAGCATCGGCGCGGCCGACGCAAGGTTGGCATATGCCTTGCAGTATCCGGCCCGGCAACAGTCCGCACACATAACCAGACAAGGCAAGGACACACGCAAGCCGTCCGCCGCTCGTCACCATCCTATGGCAAGGGGAAGCACATGAAACGTCGCAGTCTGCTGAAGCTCGGCTCCATGTCGGGCGCGCTCGCGCTCGCGGGCAAGGTTCCTTTCGCGCACGCCGATACGGGCAGCGGCCCGATCAAGGTCGGCATTCTGCATTCCCTCTCGGGCACGATGGCGATCTCGGAGACCTCGCTGAAAGACACGGCGCTGATGACGATCGCCGAGATCAACGCGAACGGCGGCGTGATGGGCCGCAAGCTCGAACCCGTCGTCGTCGATCCCGCATCGAACTGGCCGCTGTTCGCCGAGAAGGCCCGCCAGCTTCTGACGCAGGACAAGGTTGCGTGCGTGTTCGGCTGCTGGACTTCCGTGTCGCGCAAGTCGGTGCTGCCCGTGTTCGAGGAACTGAACGGCCTGCTGTTCTATCCCGTGCAGTACGAAGGCGAAGAGATGTCGCGCAACGTGTTCTACACGGGCGCGGCGCCGAACCAGCAGGCGATCCCCGCCACCGAATACCTGATGAGCGCGGAAGGCGGCGGTGCCAGGCGCTTCTTCCTGCTCGGAACCGACTATGTGTATCCACGCACGACCAACAAGATTCTGCGCGCCTTCCTCAAGTCGAAAGGCGTCCAGGAGACCGACATCCAGGAGGTCTACACGCCATTCGGCCACAGCGACTATCAGACGATCGTCGCGAGCATCAAGACGTTTGCGCAGGGCGGCAAGACCTGCGTGATCTCGACGGTCAACGGCGACTCGAACGTGCCGTTCTACAAGGAACTCGGCAACCAGGGGCTGAAGGCGACCGACGTGCCCGTCGTCGCGTTCTCGGTCGGCGAGGAAGAACTGCGCGGCATCGACACGAAGCCGCTGGTCGGCAACCTCGCGGCATGGAACTACTTCATGTCGGTGAAAGGCCCGGGCAATACGAAGTTCAAGGAACAGTGGGCCGCGTGGGTCAAGTCGCAGAATCTGCCGGGCGGCGCGAAGCGCGTGACGAACGACCCGATGGAAGCGACGTACGTCGGCATCCACATGTGGAAGCAGGCCGTCGAAAAAGCGAAGAGCACCGACGTCGACAAGGTGCGCGTCGCGATGGTCGGCCAGAAGTTCGCGGCGCCGTCGGGCTTCACGCTCGAGATGGACGGCAACCATCATCTGCACAAGCCGGTGATGATCGGCGAAGTGCGCGCGGACGGCCAGTTCAACGTCGTGTGGAAGACCAAAACGGCGATCCGTGCGCAGCCGTGGAGCCCGTATATCGCCGGCAACCAGGGCAAGCCGGATGTGGTCACGTCGATCCCCGAGTTCCTGCGCCGCCGCTCGCGCGTGGCCTGATGTAACGCTGACGTAACGCAAAGACGGTGCGCCTTCTACGGACGGCGCACCGCGCCCGCCAGCCGGTCTCTTTCTCAAGCACATCATGGCGTATTCACTTTCCACGCTCGCGGCTCGCTCGCTGCTCATTGCGGCGCTTGCCCTCGTCCTGCCGGCGAGCGCCCACGCACTAACGACCGACGAGGTCGCGCCGCTCGCGGGCGACGATTTCGACGCGAAGTCGGCCGCCATCGACAAGCTGATCGCCAATCACGACGCGCCTTCGCTTGCGCTGCTGAAGGCGCTCTCCGAAGACAATGCGCTCGCGACGGATAGCGGCGAAGTCCTGATACAGGACAGCGACACCGCGCGCGACGCCGTCACGGGCAAGACCGTGGCCGCCGGCGACGCGCAGCCCGTCACGCTGAACAACCTGCTGCGCTCGAAAGTCGCGGGCGCATTGTCGGGTCTGCAACTCGATTCACCCGACGCGGAGAAACGCGCCGCCGCCATCGCCGCGCTGCTGAAGAACCCCGATCCGTCGATGAAGCCGCAGATCGACGCCGCCCGCGCGAAGGAAACCGTCCCGGCGCTGAAGAAGCGTCTCGACACGCTATGGGCGATGACGGCCCTGCACGACAGCGATGCCGCGAAGCGCCTCGAAGCCGTGAAGCTCGTCGCCGCGCGGCACGATCTCGAGATGTACGAGCTGCTGCGGCCGCTCGTCGCGAAGAAGCCCGACGGCACGTTCGCCGAAAGCGATGCGCAGGTGCGCGAGACGGCACAGCAGGGCATCGACGCGCTCGATTCGATCCAGCGCCGCAGCGAGATCGCGGGGACGCTGTTCGCGGGCCTGTCGCTCGGCAGCGTGCTGTTGCTCGCGGCGCTCGGCCTCGCGATCACGTATGGTCTGATCGGCGTGATCAACATGGCGCACGGCGAGTTCCTGATGATCGGCGCGTATGCGACGTACGTGGTGCAGAACCTCGTGCAGCGCTACCTGCCGGGTGCGTTCGACTGGTATCCGCTGCTAGCCGTGCCCGCTTCGTTCGTGGTGGCGGCGCTCGTCGGCATCGTGCTCGAACGGCTCGTGCTGAAGCATCTCTACGGACGTCCGCTCGAAACGCTGCTGACCACCTTCGGCGTCAGCCTGATCCTGATCCAGGCGACGCGCATGTTGTTCGGTGCGCAGAACGTGCAGGTCGTGAATCCATCATGGATGAGCGGCGGCGTCACGGTGATGCAGAACCTGATCCTGCCGTACAACCGGCTCGCGATCCTCGCGTTCTCGCTGATCGTCGTCGCGATTGCGTGGGCCGTGCTGACCAAGACGCGCTTAGGTCTCTTCGTGCGCGCCGTGACGCAGAACCGCCGCATGGCTGCGTGCGTCGGCGTGAAGACTGCGTATGTCGACTCGTATGCGTTTGCGTTCGGCGCGGGCATCGCCGGACTCGGCGGCTGCGCGCTGTCGCAGATCGGCAATGTCGGACCCGACCTCGGACAGAGCTACATCATCGACTCGTTCATGGCCGTCGTGCTGGGCGGCGTCGGCCAGCTGGCGGGGACGGTGATCGGCGGCTTCGGGCTCGGTCTCGTCAGCAAGGCCGTCGAGCCGTTCTGGGGCGCCGTGCTCGCGAAGATCGCGGTGCTGGTGCTGATCGTCCTGTTCATCCAGAAGCGTCCGCAGGGCATGTTCGCCCTCAAGGGCCGCAGCGCGGAGGCGTGACATGACATCGGCGACTTCTCATGCTTCTGCATCGGCAACTTCCGATGCGCGCGGTATCGCAGCCGTCAACGAGCGCGAACGCCTCGAAGGTTTCGCGCTCGGCTTGCCGCCGCGCCCTGCCCTGCTGTCGCGGCGCGCGTGGCAGTTTCTGATCGCGCTGATCGTCGTGATGGGGCTCAGCGTGCCGTTCACCGCGCTGGTTCTGCCCGAAACGAGCACGTTCCATCTGTCCGCGTACGCGATGACGCTTGCCGGCAAGCTGATGTGCTACGCGATCGCCGCACTCGCGCTCGATCTCGTGTGGGGCTACTGCGGCATTCTGAGCCTCGGGCACGGCCTGTTCTTCGCGCTCGGCGGCTACGCGATCGGCATGTACCTGATGCGCGCGATCGGTCATGACGGCAAATACGGCAGCGATCTGCCCGATTTCATGGTGTTTCTCGACTGGCATCAATTGCCGTGGTACTGGGAAGGCACGCAGCATCTCGCGTATGCGTTGCTGCTGGTCGTACTCGTGCCTGCTGTGATCGCGTGGGTGTTCGGCTTCTTCACGTTCCGTTCGCGTGTGAAGGGCGTGTATCTGTCGATCATCACGCAGGCGATGACGTTCGCCGCGATGCTGCTGTTCTTTCGCAACGAGACGGGGTTCGGCGGCAACAACGGCTTCACCGATTTCAAGCGCATCGCGGGCTCTCCCATCACGCATCCGGGCACGCGCACGGTGCTGTTTCTGATGACGTTCGGCGTGCTGGTGCTCGCCTTCATCGGTGCGCGCGCGATCGTGACATCGAAGCTCGGACGCGTCGTGACGGCGGTGCGCGATGGCGAGACGCGCCTGATGTTTCTCGGCTACAGCCCGCTCGCGTACAAGCTGTTCGTGTGGACAGTGTCGGCCGTGTTGTGCGGCATCGCGGGCGCGTTGTACGTGCCGCAGGTCGGCATTATCAATCCGGGCGAGATGTCGCCGGGCAACTCGATCGAAATGGCGATCTGGGTGGCCGTCGGCGGACGGGGCACGTTGATCGGACCGATCATCGGCGCGTTCGCGGTGAATGGTGCAAAGAGCTTTTTCACGGCGTATTTCGCCGAGTACTGGCTGTTCTTCCTGGGACTGATTTTCGTGCTGGTGCCGCTGCTGCTGCCGAACGGAATCATGGGGCTGTTCGAACTCGTGGCGCGCAAGAGGAACCGTTGATGAACGAAAACCCGATGGTTCCCGACCTTTCTCTGCCCGAAGAACACGACGGCCGCGCACTGTCCGGCGTCGCGGCGATGAGCCGGGTCGTGACGCCTGGCGAGATCGACGTATCGCACGGAGCGATTCTGTATCTGGAAGACGTGACGGTTTCATTCGATGGCTTTCGCGCGTTGAATGCGTTGTCGCTGTCAATCGACGCGAGCGAACTGCGTTGCATCATCGGCCCGAACGGTGCGGGCAAGACGACGATGATGGATGTGATCACGGGCAAGACGTCGCCCGATTCGGGCAAGGTGTTTCTGGGGCAGACGATTGACCTGACGCGCATGAATGAGCCTTCGATCGCGCGTGCGGGCATCGGCCGCAAGTTTCAGAAGCCGACCGTGTTCGAGCAGCATCCCGTGTGGGAGAACCTCGAACTCGCGATGATGATGGACAAGGGGTGGGTGGCATCGCTGCGCGCGCGTCTCGATCGCTCTGCGCAGGCCCGGATCGAGGAGACGTTGTCATTGATTCGCCTCGAAGGCGAGGCTTTGCGGCCTGCTGGCGAGTTGTCGCATGGGCAGAAGCAGCGTCTCGAGATCGGAATGCTGCTCATGCAGCAACCCGCTTTGTTGTTGCTCGATGAGCCTGCGGCTGGCATGACCGACGACGAGACTATGGAACTTGCCGCTCTTTTGAATCACCTGCGGGGGTCTTGTTCCATGATGGTTGTTGAGCATGATATGGAATTTGTTGCTGCTTTGGCCGGTGAGACCGGGAAGGTGACTGTGATGGCCGAAGGCCGGGTTCTTGCCGAAGGTACGCTTGATGACGTTAAGCGCGATCCTCAAGTTGTTGAGAGTTATTTGGGGCGGTAGTCATGGGTTTGTGTCGCTCGTGTGCGCGATTTTGTGGCTTGCATCCGCGATTTCTTGGCTCGCATCCGCGAATTCGTATCAGTGCTTCAGGCGTTGCCCCTGTGCGGGGCGGCACTTACTTTCTTTGCCGCCGCAAAGAAAGTAAGCAAAGAAAGCGGGCTAACACCGCCAGTTCTGGTTGTTGCCTGCGGGCCCCCCACGGGTCCCGCACTCCACACGACATCGCACTGCCTGACGCCCGTTGCCAGCGTACTAACTCACGCCTCACCCACTCCACAATCCCGCGTCACGAATTGCGTTACCGGAAGGACACGGCCGCCCAGGTGGCAAACGGTGTGTAGGCCGTCGTGACGCAAGTGCACCACTCCGGACCGAAAAGCGGAATCGGTGTCGTAGAAACGCCAACGCGTACGGTGCGACCACCTACACACCGTTTGCCACCTGGGCGGCACAGACCGTTCGCTGCCGTTGGCTGCGCTACGGGTGACTGGAGTGGGTGATGCGCGTGTTAAAGGCGCTGGCAACGCGCATTGAGTAGCGTGTTGCCGCGTGGGGTGCGGGACCCGTGGGGGGCCCGCAGGCAAACACAAGAATTAGCGGTGTGAGCGGCTTTCTTTTGCCTACTTTTCTTTGCCGCTGCAAAGAAAAGTAGGTGCCGCCCCGCACAGGGGCAACGCATGAACTACCGATACGAATTCGCGGATGCAAGCCGAATCGCGGATGCGACCCACAAACCCGCGAACGCCAGCGAAAAAATGCCCGCCTGCCGCAAGAAGGCAAACCAAAGGACACTGCTATGCTTGAAGTAGAAAACCTGAACCAGTACTACGGCGGCAGCCACATCCTAAGAAATGTGAAGCTGACAGTGCCGGACGGCAAATTAACGGTACTGCTGGGCCGAAACGGCGTAGGCAAAACAACGCTGCTCAGAACCCTGATGGGCGTAGTCCCCATCAAATCCGGCGAAATCAAATGGCGCGACGCGCCAATAACAAAACTCGCCCCGCACGCGCGAGTCGCGCAAGGCCTCGCCTACGTCCCACAAGGCAGAGACATCTTCCCTAGACTCACAGTAGAAGAAAACCTGCTGGTAGGCGCAGCCAGCAAAAAAGCCCCAAAGAAAATCCCGGACAAGATCTACGATCTCTTCCCCGTCCTCAAGGACATGAAAGCCCGCCGCGGCGGCGACCTGTCCGGCGGTCAGCAGCAACAACTGGCCATCGGCCGCGCACTGATGAGCGAACCGCAACTGCTGATCCTCGATGAACCCACGGAAGGCATTCAACCGTCGATCATCCAGGACATCGGCAGAACACTGCGGCAACTCGTCGAGGAAATGGGCCTCACCGTGCTGCTCGTCGAGCAATACTACGACTTCGCCAAAGCCATCGCGGATCGCTACTGGGTGATGAGCCGCGGTGCAATCGTCACGGGCGGCGAAGGCGCCAATATGGACGACGACGGCGTGCGCCATCTGATCACGGTGTGACGCCGGGGCACACTGTCACCTGCTATCCTCGCCGCATGTCGCTACACGAACATCACGCCACGCTCACCGCCATCGACGACCCCTCGCACGCCCAATGGCGTGCGAGGCTCGAACTCGGCTTCGCCCGGCACGGCGAACGCACGACCCTCGCGCATCGGCTGCACGAAGGGCCGCTGCGCCTGCAACGGCCGCTCTATCCCGAAGGCACTTCCATCTGTCACGCCGTCATCGTGCATCCGCCTGGCGGCGTTGCGGGAGGCGACCGGCTCGATATCGACATTCGCCTCGACGCGAACACGCATGCCGTGCTCACGACGCCCGGCGCGACCAAATGGTACAAGTCCAATGGACGCACGGCGCAACAGCACATCGCGATACGGGTCGGTGCGAATGCGAAGCTCGACTGGCTGCCGCAGAACAACATCGTCTTCGATCACGCTAACGCTGCGCTCGAATTCTCGCTGACGCTCGACGAAGGCGCGACGGCGCTCGGCTGGGACGCAACACAACTGGGCCGGCAGGCGGCGGGCGAAACCTGGTCGGCGGGCAAGCTGCGCGCGGTATCGCGCATCGTCGGCCCCGATGGCGAGCCGCTGTGGTTCGAGCGCGCAAAGCTCGCCGCGGGCGACCCGCCGCGCAACGCGCCGCAGGGACTCGCGGACTTCCCCGCGTTCGGCACGCTGTGGGCCGTCAGCCCGCAATGCGACGACGCACTCGCCGAATCGCTCACCGCCCAGCTGCCCTTCGACGAAGCGATACGCGCAGCCGCCTCATGTGTATGCCCTGGCGTGCTGATTGTGCGAGGCGTCGCGCGGTCGATGGAAACGCTCCAGCATGCGCTGACCCAATGCTGGCTGCATTTGCGGCCCATCGTGCATGGTGTCGATGCAAAGCCGCTGCGTCTCTGGACGACCTGAACCGTCAGCCTCCCCGCACCATCTTCGGGCACACCGATGCGCCGGCGTGGTGCAACCGCATGCGCAAGCGTCGGCAAAGCCTTGCGCGTAAAGCATGGCATAGCCCTTGCTGCTTATGGCGCCTCGCGAACGCCGTATCGACGTGCGTATCGCGAGGCCCGCTAAAAACCACACGCCGAAGCCCATCGCCGACATGACCTGCACAACCGCACATCGCCCGCGCCGCGCGTGGCTCGCCACGCTGCTGCTCGCCCCGCTCTTCACACTCGCCGCGCCGCTCGCGCACGCCGACGCACTCGACAACATCGCGAAGTCCGGCGTCCTCAAGGTCGCCGTGCCCGAAGACTATCCGCCGTTCGGCTCGGTCGGCCCGGACCTGAAGCCGCAAGGCTACGACATCGACACGGCCGCGCTGCTCGCGAAGTCGATGAACGTGAAGCTCGAACTGGTGCCCGTCAACAGCGCGAACCGGATTCCCTATCTGCAGACCAACAAGGTCGATCTCGTGATCTCGTCGCTCGGCAAGACAGCGGAGCGCGAGAAGGTCATCGACTTTTCGACGGCCTACGCGCCCTACTACCAGGGCGTGTTCGGTCCCGCGGACGTGAAGGTGAGCAGCCCCGCCGATCTGACGGGCAAGACGGTCGGCGCCACGCGCGGCGCGCTCGAGGAAATCGCGCTCACGCAGATGGCGCCCAACGCGACGATCAAACGCTTCGAAGACAACAACGCGACCATCGCCGCGTTCCTGTCGGGCCAGGTGCAGCTGATCGCGGCGGGCAACATCGTGGCTGCTGCCATTCTTGCGAAGAACCCGCCGCGTCGGCCGGAACCCAAGTTCGTGATCAAGAACTCGCCGTGCTTCGTGGGGCTCAACAAGAACGAGCCGCGCCTGCAGCAGAAGGTCGACGCCGCCATCGCGCAGGCGAAGCGCGACGGCACGCTCAACGCGATGTCGAAGAAGTGGTTCGGCGCCGGACTGCCCGCCGATCTGTAAGCGGTGCGTCGGTTGACGCTGGTATCGTGAGGCGGCAATACCTGTCACAAGCGCCGCTCATGCGTCCATAGAACGACTCATGCGCCCGTCTGAAAAGGCGGGCGCCACACGACGAATGCGATGAAGCTCACTCCACGCGAAAGAGACAAACTCCTCATTTTCACAGCCGCGCTGCTGGCCGAACGGCGCCGCGCACGCGGACTCAAGCTCAACTATCCGGAAGCCGTCGCGTTTATCACGGCCGCGTTGATGGAGGCCGCGCGCGACGGCAAGACGGTCGCCGAAGTGATGCACTACGGCACCACGCTGCTCACGCGCGACGACGTGATGGAAGGCGTGCCCGAGATGATTCCCGATATCCAGGTCGAAGCCACCTTCCCCGACGGCACCAAGCTCGTGACCGTCCATCACCCCATTCCGTGACGAGGCGCCCATGATCCCTGGTGAACTGATTACCGAAGACGGCGAACTCGAACTCAACGCAGGCCGCGCGACCGTCACCGTGACGGTGTCGAACACGGGCGATCGCCCCGTGCAGGTCGGCTCGCATTACCACTTCTACGAAGTCAATGCCGCGCTGTCGTTCGATCGCGAGGCCGCGCGCGGCTTCCGTTTGAACATCGCGGCGGGCACGGCCGTGCGCTTCGAGCCGGGTCAGGAACGCACGGTCGAACTCGTCGCACTGGCGGGCGATCGCGTCGTCTATGGCTTCAACGGCAAGGTGATGGGCAAGCTCTGATGCGCGCGGCGCAAACAATCGGGAATCTCACAACATGAAATTACGCATTGGCCGCCGCGCGTACGCGGAAATGTTCGGCCCGACGACGGGCGACCGCGTGCGACTCGCGGATACGGACCTGCTGATCGAAGTCGAGCGCGACTACACGATCTACGGCGAAGAAGTGAAGTTCGGCGGCGGCAAGGTGATTCGCGACGGCATGGGCCAGTCGCAGCGCGTCGCGGCCGACGTGGTCGATACCGTCGTGACGAACGCGCTGATTCTCGATCACTGGGGCATCGTCAAGGCCGACATCGGCATCAAGAACGGCCGCATCGCGGCCATCGGCAAAGCGGGCAATCCCGACATCCAGCCCGGCGTGACGATCGCCATAGGCGCGGCTACGGAGGTGATCGCGGGCGAAGGGATGATCGTGACGGCGGGCGGTATCGATACGCACATTCACTTCATCAGCCCGCAGCAGATCGACGAAGCGCTCGCAAGCGGCGTGACGACGATGCTCGGCGGCGGCACCGGCCCCGCGACAGGCACCAACGCCACCACCTGCACGCCGGGACCGTGGCACATGGAGCGCATGCTGCAGGCGGCCGACGGCTATCCGATGAACCTCGGCTTTCTCGGCAAGGGCAACGTGAGCCAGCCGCAGCCCGCGCTGGAGCAGATCGCGGCGGGCGCGATTGGCCTGAAGCTGCACGAGGACTGGGGCACGACGCCCGCTGCGATCGACAACTGCCTCTCAGTCGCCGACGACACCGACACGCAGGTCGCGATCCACACCGACACGCTGAACGAAGCGGGCTTCGTCGAAGCGACGGTCGCCGCATTCAAGGGCCGCACGATTCACACGTATCACACGGAAGGCGCGGGCGGCGGCCACGCGCCCGACATCATCAAGGTCTGCGGCGAAGCGAACGTGCTGCCGTCGTCGACGAATCCGACGCGGCCTTACACCGTCAACACGCTCGACGAACACCTCGACATGCTGATGGTCTGTCATCACCTCGACCCGTCGATTGCCGAAGACATCGCGTTCGCCGAATCGCGGATTCGCCGCGAGACGATTGCTGCCGAAGACATCCTCCACGATCTCGGCGCGCTGTCGATGATCTCCTCCGATTCGCAGGCGATGGGCCGTGTCGGCGAAGTGATCATCCGCACATGGCAGACGGCGCACAAGATGAAGGCGCAGCGCGGCGCGCTGCCCGAAGACAATGCGCGCAACGACAACTTCCGCGCGAAGCGTTATGTCGCGAAGTACACGATCAACCCCGCGCTCACGCACGGCATCGCGCATGAAGTCGGTTCGATCGAGCCGGGCAAATGGGCCGATATCGTGTTCTGGGAACCCGCGTTCTTCGGCATCAAGCCCGCGCTGATCCTCAAGGGCGGCATGATCGCGATGGCGCAGATGGGCGATCCGAACGCATCGATTCCGACGCCGCAGCCCGTGCACTATCGCGAGATGTTCGGCACGCGCGGCGGCGCATTGGGACGCACGTCGCTGACCTTCGTTTCGCAGATGGCGCTCGATGCGGACATCGCGGGGCGTTATGGTCTGAGCAAGCGTATCGTTGCGGTGAGGAACTGCCGCAGCGTCTCGAAGGCGCACATGATCCACAACGCGTGGCAGCCATCGATCACGGTCGATCCCGAGACGTATCAGGTGATCGCCGACGGACAGCTGCTGACCTGCGAGCCCGCAAAAGTCCTGCCGATGGCGCAGCGCTATTTCCTGTTCTGACATGAGAACGATCGACAAACTGCTGGGCGCACAGATCAAGCTTGCGCCCGTCCTGATCAAACGTGCACCGACGCTCACGCTCGCGTTCGATGCGCGCTGCAAGAGTCGCCTCGCCGCCACGCTCGACGACGGCGAGGAAGTTGCGCTGGTGTTGCCGCGCGGCACCGTGCTGCGCGACGGCGATGTGCTCGTCGCCGACGACGGCGCACTCGTGCGCGTGGTCGCGGCGCCCGAATCGGTGCTATACGTGCGTGCGCCCGATGTGCTGACGCTGACGCGCGCCGCGTATCACCTCGGCAACCGGCACACGCCCGTCGAAGTCGGCGCGGATTATCTGAAGCTCGAATACGACCCCGTGCTCGCGGATATGCTCAAGCGGCTCGGCGCTGCCGTCGATCAGGTCGAGATGCCGTTCCAGCCGGAAACGGGTGCGTATGGCGGCGGTCACCGGCATGGTCACGACGAGACGTTTGCCGAGGACTATGCGCTCGCGCAGCAGGTGTATGGCGAGCATCATGGGCATGGCCATGAGCACGGACATGAGCACGATCATGCGCACGAACACGGCGATTGCGGTTCGTCGTCGTGCGGTCACGATCATGGCCACGGCCATCGGCATGCGCATCGCTGAACTCACTGCACTGTTGCATCTCGCGTCGCCGGCGCTGCCGATCGGCGCGTTCAGCTATTCGCAAGGGCTCGAGGCGGCCATCGAAGCGCAGTTCGTCACCGATGCCGACACCGCGTGTGCGTGGATCAAAAGCGGACTGTCGAATGTGCTCGCGCATGGCGAGTTGCCGTTTCTCGCGCATCAGATCGAACGTTGGCGCGCGCATGATGCGGCTGCATTGTCGGACGGCAACCGCGAGTTTCTCGCGAGCCGCGAGTCGTCGGAACTGCGGCGCGAGACGGAGCAGATGGGCTGGTCGTTGCGGCAGTTGTGCGCATCGCTCGAATGGGGCGACGACATGCGCCGTCAGACGCTCGCATCGATGACGCCCCTTGCGCAGCCCACGGCCTTCGCGTTTGCCGCCTTCGCGCACGGCGCGGCGACGGATGCAGCCCTCGCCGCCTACGCATTCAGCTGGGTCGAAAACCAGGCGGCCGCCGCGTTGAAGGCCGTGCCGCTTGGACAGCTGGCGGGACAGCGCATCATCGTCGCGTTGCGCGAGCCGATCGATGCCGCCGTCAGGCAGGCGCTGGCCACATCGCCCGACGATATCAATACGTTTGCGCCGCAACTCGGCATTCTGTCGGCGCGACACGAGTCGCAGTATTCGCGGCTCTTCCGTTCATAGACTTTTTGCTTTTTCTTTCAACCGGATCATGAACGCACCTCATACGATGCAACGCACGAAGAAACTGCCGCCGCTGCGCGTGGGCGTCGGCGGCCCTGTCGGCTCCGGCAAGACGACGCTGCTCGAGATGCTTTGCAAGGCGATGCGCGACAAGTACGACCTTGTCGCGATTACCAACGACATCTACACGAAGGAAGACCAGCGCCTGCTGACGGTGGCGGGCGCATTGCCCGCCGAGCGCATCATGGGTGTCGAGACGGGCGGCTGTCCGCATACGGCGATCCGCGAGGATGCTTCCATCAACCTGGAAGCGGTGGACCGGATGCTTGGGCGCTTTCCGGATGCCGACATCGTGTTTATTGAATCGGGTGGCGATAATCTTGCCGCGACGTTCAGTCCCGAACTGTCCGATCTGACGATTTATGTGATCGATGTTGCGGGTGGGGAGAAGATTCCGCGCAAGGGCGGGCCTGGGATTACGAAGTCCGATCTGCTCGTCATCAACAAGACGGATCTGGCGCCTATGGTCGGCGCGAATCTCGATGTGATGGCGTCCGATGCCGGGAAGATGCGCGGTGCGCGGCCTTTTGTGATGTGCAACCTCAAGGCGCTTGATGGGCTTGATGAGGTGATTTCGTTTATTGAACGCAAGGGGTTGCTGGTGGTGTGAAGTTTTTTGTCTGCGACGCAGTTGCGGTTTGTGTTTCTGCTTTTGCTGGTATCCGGATGCCAGCGAAAAAAACCAGACAACGTCGCAGATCTTAGAAAAACCAGCGCTGCCCGCGCTCAGCTAGGCAACAGCGTAGTCAGCACATCCACGGTACGCGCCGTAGCGCCTCTGTGCCTGGCGGCGAACGCAGAAGCCGCTCCCCCATTGCCACACGTCGTGACCTGTCCTCGAACAACTCCCGCAGCACGCGCGCCAGATCGGCAGGGTCTTTCACCTGCACACACGCACCGGCCGCGACCGCATCGGCCGTCGCCTGCGTGAAATTGAACACATGCGGCCCGATCAGCACGGGCACTCCAACCCCACATGCCTCGATCAGATTCTGCCCACCCAACGGCAACAGGCTTCCGCCGATAAACGCCACATCCGACGCCGCATAATAAGCGCCAAGCTCACCCATCGAATCGCCAAGCAGCACCTTCACATCGCGCGGCAAATCAGGCGCAACACTTTCACCAGCAGCAGCCGGCCCAGTCGGAGCCCAAACAGAACGCCGCACGCAGTGCAAACCCTTCTTCTCAACCAACGCCGCCACTTCATTGAAACGCTGCGGATGACGCGGCACGAGCACCAGCAGGGCGTCGTCGATACCGAGCGCAGCGAACGCCTGCAGCACGAGTTCCTCTTCGCCCTCGCGCGTGCTCGCCGCAACCCACACGGCGCGCGTGCCGATCGCCGCGCGCCACGCATGGCCGCGCGCCGCGAGTTCGGGCGGCGTGTTCATGTCGAACTTCAGATTGCCAAGCACGGCCACGTTGCGCGCGCCCAGCGATGACAGCCGCGTCGCATCCGATGGACTCTGCGCCAGCACGCGAGCGAAGCCGCCGAACACGCCGCGCGTCGCGGTGCCGAACTTCGCCGCGCGCCGGTAAGAACGCTCCGACATCCGCGCGTTCGTGAGAACCAGCGGCACGTCGGCACGACGGCATTCGTCGATCAAGGTTGGCCACACTTCCGTTTCCATCACGAGGCCGACGGACGGGCGCCACGCCTTCAGAAAACGCCGCACGGCGCGCGGCATGTCGTATGGCAGATAGCAGCGCAGCACGCGATCGCCGAAGATCTGCTCGCCCGTTGCCCGGCCGCTCGGCGTCATATGCGTGAGAAGAATGCGCGCGTCGGGCCGCGCCTTGATGAGCGCCTCGACGAGCGGCTGCGCCGCACGCGTCTCGCCCACCGACACCGCATGCACCCAGATCAGCGGCGTATCGTCCTCAGGCACGCGGCCGCGCACGAAACCGAAACGCTCGCCGATATGCTCGCGATAGCCGCGCTCCTTGCGCGAACGGATCAGAAGACGCAGCACCGCGAGCGGCGCGACCAGCCACCACAGCGCGTTATAGACGGCCCTCAGCATCGGGCCTCCATGCGTGACATGACTTGAGACGTCGATACGCCCGCAACAGCGTCTCGCGATGCGTTCAGTGGGACAAACAGCGGGACAAACAGCGCGCCGTTCAAACGAGTGCCCTGCCCTTCAGGCGTTCGAGAATGCCAAGCGGCGCGCATTCGGGCTGCGCCATCGATTTGACGGGCAGGAAGAACGTCTGCTCCATCATGAACTGGCCGGACATCACGGCATGCGAGGTCTGATCGGAGAAGCACACCCACACGCTGCCCGGCGGGAACGGCATCGTCACTTGCGGCGACGCCTTCTGGTAATCGAGGTCGGCCTTCATGCCGTCGTGCAGGTTCAGCATCAGATGGTCGTACTCGCTGCGTGCCGATTTGGTCACGTGCAGCAGATTCAGCAGCCACGCCGAGCCCGGCATCTGCGGCTTGATGCGCGGCAGGAAGCGCTTCGCCATATCCTCGAACGGCTCGCCGACGCGCCACACGCGCGGTGCGCCATTCGGATTGATGTTCGTGAACACGCGCAGGATGCGCTCGCCGTAGTTGGGACGCGACGGGAACGCGTCGACGTGCAGGCGGCTATCGTCCTTGCGCCACGACGTCTGGCGCGTTTCCACCCGATGCAGACGCAGGCTGGTCGGCGCGACCCGCAGCTTGCCCATGTACTCGGGAAAGAGCCCGTCGACGAGCGAGCGCGCGTTCGCCTGATAGCGCGCAATCAGCGCGCGCACCGCGGATTGCGTGACGGCATCGCCGAGCACGCCATGCAGCGCGCCGCCGTTCGGCGCGAGGCTGATGTTCTTGCGCTTCGGATCGGCGAGCGCGGGATCGAGCAGCGCACGTTCGCCGCCGTCGATCGCAAAGGCGAGATTCGGAAAATACAGCACCTTGCCGCGCTCGACGCCGGCAAGCAGCGACTCGCGCGGCACCGACAAACCCTGGCCATGCCAGTCGGCGCTTGCTACTTCGATGATCTGGGATTCGTTCATCCGAAAGCGCGGGAAACCCCGGGCTCCAGCCCGGGGAGGGATAGCGCAGCGTGCGCGGCACGCCATACACCCGCATCTCCTTGTCGATAGCTATCCACGGATTGAAGAGAATAGGCGTAGCCGTCGCCTCGCTGAATAAGCCTGCAGTGGCGGTGGCTGATACCTTGCACGACAGCCGATGCCGTCTGGATATTAAATGAACCGGTTGCACGAACGGCGACACGCCCGACATGAATGCCAGCCTTCTTGCCGTTCGGCACATCCGCACGCACGCGGTCGCCCGTCTGAAATCCCTGCACCCGCTTGTGCCGCATGAGGTAACCGCGAGGGAAACCATGGCGGGTAAGGCGCGTGCGCTGGTAGCTGCCGCGCCCCGACGCCTCGACCGACAATGAGGGGCGTTCCCAGCCGGCAATTGCCTCGACCTGCCCGACACATACCGCATCGAGCGCATGTGTCTTGGGCAGACCGTGCGAGATGCGGTTGAACTTCGTTCGCCCTCCCGATGCGAGCTCAAGCGGCAGCCCTGTTGCCCGAAGCGCGTCGATAAGCGCCCAGCGCGTAGCATTGACGGCTGCTGCGTCGCGCAGCGGCTGTGATGCGGTCGCGAGGATGCGCGCCAGACGCTTCGGATCCTTGACATAGGCGCGCACATCGAGCGCACCCTTCTCCTGGTTACAGTCGCTGCAGGCCAGTCCCAGATTGCCAACACGGTTGCTGCCGCAACGCGCCCGGGACGTTAAATGTTCGATCTGCAGCGGGCGGCCCTTCGCATCACAGTAGATGCAGGTGCGCTTCCACTTCTCCAGCAGATACTCGCGTATTGCATAGCCTGCGAGTGTGCCCCGCTGATATCCGACTCCCGAAATCTCCGGGTTCTCGAGTTGCTGCAGGTCGAAGCGAACGAGTTCGCTTGAGAGCGCTGTGATCGGTGCCCAACGACGGATACGCTGCACCCACGCCATCGTGGTGTCCACGCGGTGTCGAAGCGACGGCGGCAGCCATCCCTCTGGCCTCCTGCGGTTCAGGAAACGCGGCGATCGATAACGCAGGTTGGCGCCGCGCCGACGTCTGCGGAAACTTTTGCGTGCGCTCAGCGCTTCGCTGATCTGCCTGCCCCGATGAATCAGCTCGAAGAGGTTGATTACGGCAATACCACTGCCAGCCTCGCGCACGAGCGCGACGCCGGTCACCTTGCTGCCAGGGTCAAACCTGATACGAAGTTGCTGGAGAGCGCTGCTGTCGGCCATGCGATCCGCGAGGCGAATTACAAACGGCATGACGCGATGCACGCGCGCGCGACCACGCGCGAGCAACAACCTCGCCCGCTTTTCGCTGCACGGCATCAACGGCCTGCCACTCCGATCCAGCACAAACGCCGACATGTCGGCTCCTCTCCTTTAAAACACGTTGCCCTTACGGGCCTGGTGACGCTCCCCTCGCGGGAAGTCTCCCCTCGACCAAGTTGCGCAGCAGGTGTCAGCTATGAAACTGACGGGGACGATCCGTTTCGTACTTACCCGGTCGCTTGTCTGCGACCGCCCCTTCCAGAGCCTGACGCTGAGGAAGCACGTCAGGGTGGGTCTGCAATCTTCTGCGCAACGTAGCGCCTTGCGGCACTGGGTCTGGTCAACCCGAGCTTGATTTACCGCATCAAGCCCTGCCCATTTTAGGGCGGGGTAGTTGACGATCGCCTTTTCAAAGCGGACGGAGCCTAGCCGGCAAGACCACACTTCCGGTCGGCGCTCTGCCGTCCATCAGGCGCCACCGATTCGCACCGCGTCACGTCACAGCAGGCCGAAGCCGGACAGCGCGGACTTCACCTGCTGCAGCGTCGGCGGCTGGCCCGCCGTGCCGAGATTCACGACGTTCGGCGACCAGTAGCCGCCCGTGCGCCATGAGGTGGCGAAATTGTACAACTCGACCGTCGGGCGCTTCAGCGCGGCTGCGATGTGAACCAGACCTGTATCAACCCCGACCGTGGCGGCCGCGCCCTCGATCAGTCCGACCACGGCGGGCAGCGACAGTTTCGGCGGCACGATGGCGGCTGCGCCGAACTCCTTCGCGAGACGTTCGCTCGTCGTGCGTTCGGCCTCGCTGCCCCACGGCAGAACGATCGATGCGCCGCGCCGCACGAGCGTCTGGCCCAGTTCAATCCAGGCGGCGTCGGGCCACTGCTTGTCCACGCGGGACGTTGCATGGACGAACACCACGTAAGGCACGGGAAGATTCAGCTGCGCTTCGGACAGCGCGAGCGCTGCGCGGCTCGTGTCGAGACCGAAGTCGATGTCGTCGGTGGGCTTCGGCGCGGGGTCGTTCAGCGCCGCCGCCACCAGTTGCCGCGTACGTTCGACGACGTGCGTGCGCGGCTCGATGGGCACGCGCCGGTCGTAGAAAAAGCGCACGGGCCATTCGTAGCCTGCGCCGTCCGTGCGGTTGCCGAGCCCGACGAGCGGGCCACGCGCCATCTTCGCGACCCAAGCGGTCTTGATGAGCCCCTGGCAATCGATTACGAGATCGTAGTTTTCGGCCGCGAGCGCGCGGCGGAATGCGCCGATTTCGCGCCAGTTATCGGCGGAGAGAATGCGCTTGCGCCAGCGCCGCAACGACACCGGGATCGCGCGCCGGACGCCGTGAACCAGTTCGACGAGCTTGACGAAGCTCTCTTCGACGAGCCAGTCGATCTGCGCATCGGGATGACGGCGGCGAATGTCGGCGATGGCCGGCATGTTGTGGACGACGTCGCCGAGCGACGACACTCTCACGATCAGGATTTTTTGCGCGCTCAAGGATGGGAATGCCGGTTTTTGCGGCGTTTGGGATGCTTTTGGAGAATCGCGATTTTAGCGCGGTCTTTGCGGCGCGCGTGGTTTCTGGATTTTGCTGTCGGCGCCTGTTCTGGCATCCGCGAACACACACCATGACACAAAACAACAACGCCCCGAGGGCGATAAACCCCCAGGGCGTCGCAGACAACAAACAACAGACTCAGAACGGCAACTGAGCGTCTGCCTTCTCAGCCAGAATCACGCGCCGGAAGTCCTCTTGAATCCGCTTCAAGGCCGCATCATTGTCGGCCTCGAACCGCATGACAACGACAGGCGTGGTATTCGACGAACGAGCAAGACCGAAGCCATCAGGATACTCGACGCGCAAGCCGTCGATAGTCACTACCTGATCGGCATCAGGAAACTTCGCACTCTTCTGCAACCGCGCGATCAGTTCGAAGTTCTCACCTTCCTGCAGCTTCAGCTGCAACTCCGGCGTCGAATGCGAATTCGGCAGGCTGTTGAGCAACGCGCTCGGATCCTGCACGCGCGCCAGAATTTCCAGCAGACGCGCGCCCGTGTACAGACCGTCGTCGAACCCATACCAGCGGTCCTTGAAGAACACGTGGCCGCTCATTTCGCCCGCGAGCGGCGCGCCCGTTTCGCGCAGTTTCGCCTTCACGAGCGAGTGGCCCGTCTTCCACATCAGCGGCTCGCCGCCCTTCTCCTTCACCCACGTCGCGAGATTGCGCGTGCACTTCACGTCGTAAATGATCTGCGCACCCTTGTTGCGCGACAGCACTTCTTCGGCGAACAGCATCAGCTGACGGTCGGGGTAAATGATCTGGCCGTCCTTCGTGACGACGCCCAGACGATCGCCGTCGCCGTCGAACGCGAAGCCGATCTCGGCATCCGTTTCCTTCAGCGCGCGGATCACGTCCTGCAGATTCTCAGGATGCGCCGGGTCCGGATGGTGATTCGGGAAGTTGCCGTCGATCTCCGTGAACAACTCGACCAGCTCGCAGCCCAGCGCCTTGAACAGGCGCGGCGCGAGGCCGCCCGCGACGCCGTTACCCGTGTCGACGACGAGCTTCAGCGGACGCGCGAGCTTGATGTCGCTCGTGATGCGATCGAGGTACGCATCGGCGATGTCGTAGTCCTGATACGTGCCGTTGCCGCTTTCGAAGCGATTTTCGGTGATGCGCTTGTACAGGCCTTGGATCTGCTCGCCGTAGATGGCCGCGCCGCGCAGCACCATCTTGAAGCCGTTGTAGTCGGGCGGATTGTGGCTGCCCGTCACGACGATGCACGAATCGACGCGGCGTTCGCCGCCTTCGAGCTTGAGCGGCACGCTGGCCGCGAAGTAGCCCACGGGCGTCGGCACCATGCCGACGTTGACCACGTCGACACCCGCCGCGCGCAGGCCGTCGGACAGCGCCCGGATCAGTTCGGGACCGGAGAGGCGGCCGTCGCGCGCGACGACGACGGCATCGCCGCCCTGTGCGCGCACTTCGCTGCCGAATGCGCGGCCGATCGAACGCGCGGTCTCGGCGTCGAGCGTCTTGCCGATCACTCCGCGGATGTCATATGCCTTGAATATGGATTGCGAGATCATGGATTGGCTCACTTACGTGCAATGGAAAATGGGTTTGACACAGCGTGGTCATGGCACCGTGCCTTGCCGGAAGCGATCCGGATACAGCTTGTTATTGCGCTTTTCAGCGACGCCTTACTGGCGCCATTCTAATGCTTAGACGCCCCGCGCTCACAAAGTTGCGGCGTTGCAAGATCGGCCGGGCACGCCAATATCAAGACTCTATGCACCTCCCGTGCCCGCCGCGCGCGTCTGGACATCATGCGGATGCCAGCGCTTAAGCGGCTCGCGAATCCCGACGTCACGCGTGCTGTCGCAGCCTTTGTCTGGCCTGGGCTCGAGCCAATTGCGCAGATGGGCGTGAGACCGTGACTGGCGAATGCCCGGGCGTTCTTTGTGCGACGGCGCGTTTGCCAACATTGCGTACTCGATACGCTTTTGCTCGTCTTGCCACCGATTACACGGGTTTGCGGCGCGAAGAGTCACGTGCCGACCGGATTGTCGCTGGCCCTCTACGCTGGTTCACCGGCTCAGGGGCGGGAGCGCATCGCGCTCGCCCCATGTCCGTCCGTGCGCCGGTCAAGGCCCCTGGACGGCACTCACGCAGCACGCGAATAAATCACTTGACGAGAACCAGCCGGTTGTCATTTAATCGGCGCACCGTCCGCTCACGTTACGAGCATCGACCTTTCCAACCCTCCATGGGGGTAGGGGGCCTTTCGGCCAAAATTCTGTGAGATGCTGTTCTAGCCTTCCCGGGTTAGACCAAAGATTGCGAGGCTCCCGCGGGAGCCCGGCCACCTGGTGGCCTCGTGTTCGCTAGCCGGTCGCAGCATTGCCTTCCCGTGATAGCACGCGGTCTCAGCTCGCTTCCTGATTGTTCTCGCCTCCTGGCTGGACCTACCTGGTTCCGGGCAAGCGCACCATCCACCTGTTCTCCCGCGTCGCTACAGCGGCACTAACGGGCTTCATGAGCACTCGCTCACCATCTGCTTAAAACCTCAAGCCGCAAGAGGGAGCAACGGAATCCGTGATTTGAAACGCGGCTTCCCAGGCCTGTTGTCGCCATGACTGTCCAGTCTGGACAGCCGGACCGATGTTGTGCGACCGACAAGTCGCCCATTTTCCTTTAATCCTTATGGGCGCCAGACTCTGCCCCGAAGGGTTCGTGCGGCATTTCGCACGGAATGCATTTCTCCGGATATGAGCGCAGCGCACGTTATGCCTCCCTGTCAAAGAGCCTGTCCGAAGGCATGAGCTGAATTCCCGTTACAACGGGGATCATCCGCTTCGCTCGATCGCCCGCCTGCGGACGATAACAGGCTTGACCTGTTTCCCGGAAACGGTCGACCTCTTCGATCGTTTCGGTCTGCGACGCGCCACACGGCGCACATCAAGCTTTCACGTCACCACGCGTGATCCCGGTGTGACCCTGGTCACCCGAGACTGCGCCCACCTCATGCTCGCAATCTCGCGAGCGTCATTGCCCACGTGCTGCATGCACGCAAATACGGCCGGACATCGGAAGCGCCGCTCGGCGACGCGCCATGTCCGATCCGCTCCGGGCTCTCTCTACACACGCGCAGACCTTTCCACCGGTGTCATCCGGGGACCCTCAGCTAAACCGCCTCTGCCCATCACTTTGCGCCACGCAATACCAGCAGATCAACGTCGCACCCGCGTTGAGCCTGTCCGTCTCACACACGTGTCCTCTTCAGGCACGTCGCCATCCACCGGTGGCAACAGGGTGCCCTTATTCGCGCTGCCGCCCGCGCATAAGGTCAGTTACAGGCGGACAACTCCACACGAAAGGATTGCTATGGGTCGAAGATCAAAAGGCGTCAACCATGCCGCACAGATGAGCCGCGAAGCAGGCGGAAGCAAAGACTCGCAGAAGCACCGTCGCCTGCACTGGAGCGAGTTCTCGCGCTTCGCGGCCCGTATCGGTCACACGCTGGAAGCAGTCACCGACGCGGAAGACTGGATGCTCGAGTTTTTTGTCTGGTTTCTGGTGGCCGGGGCGATGAAGCCTGGCACGCTCGCCAACTACCGGGCGTCACTCTCGGTGATACAGGATGCGGCCGGACAGGACATATCCCACGCCATGCGCAGCCGGGCACTCAAGCTCGAGCGGCGCGACCGGCATGGCAAGCACCGCGCTCGCACACCGCAGGAGTTCAGCGAACTGCTCTGCGCGGCAGAAAAGCTCGATGACGGCGTCGTGCACGTGATCCGCCTCATGCGCTGGCTAGGACTTCGCATGCGTGAAGCACTCATGTGCGGAAGGTCGCTGGAAAGCTGGCGAGATCTGATCCTGCAGGGAGATCGACGCCTGCCCGTCGAGCGAGGTGCGAAAAACGGGCGTCCACGTCGTACCGAGGTACTGGCAGATCACGTTGAGGAAACGCTCGATGCGATCGACGCCGCGCTGGCGTTCTGCCGCGATCGCGACTTTGAGCTGATCACCGGCTGCCACGATGACCTCAAAAGCGCCAAGGCCCGCCTGAAGTCCCGGTTTGACCAGTTGCCGATGCGCAAGGAACTCGGGAGTCACAGCCTGAGATTTACCTATGCGGTCGATTTTGGCAACGCCGCACTCGACCGGGGTATACCACCCGTTGAGGTACTGACCCAGCTATCGGAGCGCCTTGGGCATGGCCCTTCACGCGTGAAGATGATTCTCGAGGTTTATTGCTGGCAGATCCGGCACCGGTTTCCCGACAAGATGCGGTTACCCGTCGACTTCACCCCTTTGAAGAAACCGGACAGGACGAAACCCTCATTACCCGCAACGGCCAGCGCGAGCGAGCGGATGCAGCCGGATAAGGGTGACGGGCGCAGGCGTCGATGGCCAGCGCGCGGCCGCCGGGCCGCTACGCATCACGCAGGGTCGCAGCGCGCACAGCGCCTCACATAGTTCGCACTACCAATCAATCAACCACCCGTCACAACCTATCTGCCTGAAGGAGGAAAACGAAGTGCTGGAATCCAGACTCTCAGAGGAAGCTCGCATGGCGCTATCCCGGTATAGCAGCGACAAGGCGACCCGGACACTGCTGCCGCTATGGCACCGGTTCGAGGCTTTTTTGCAATCGCGCGGCACCTTGCCGTCCTCCATTCCTGACATTCCGGAGGAGTCGCTGCGCGCCTATGCGACGTATCTCGACTATCAGGATACGCACGTCGACGATGCCCTGATCGCCCTGAGCGCCGTGCTTCTCGTGTGCCTGCACGCGGGCTGCAATGCCCGGGTCCTGCGCTCCATCGTCATCCCGCGCATTCGTCGGCCCATCAGGAATCGCCAATGGGAGGCTTTCCGCCTTCGGACGTACCGGCCGCTCGAATATTCGGAGCGTGCTCATAGCCGCAGGCGCCCTGTCAGGCACGACGCTTGTGCCGGCGAGCCCGCTCGCATCGAGGGCTCCGAAACGTAAAAAGCAGCACACCTGACACACCCGATTCGATATCTCCATCAATAAACTGGGAATGGCAATGACTCATCAGATTGTGGCTCACTTTCAAACCGCGAACAGCGTAGCGCAGGCAGCGGCAGCGCAGATCCTTCACGCACAGACGGGCGGCCTGCTGCGGAAACCGGACACGCTTGACGGGCAAGTTGAGCAAGTGAATAGCGCCCAGCGCGTGGAAGGCAGCGAGCTTGTGCTCGAGGATCATTACTGCACCATGATGACTTCCCCACGCGGAGGAATCATCGACGTCACGGCTGAGCATCGCAACGCCATGATTGGGTTCATACAGTCAAGGCGCCACGTGCTTACCGAGCTGAAAGCGATCATCGTGTCCGTCTCGCCGGATGCCGGATCACAGCAGGTAGCGGTGGAGACGCTTGCCGCGCTGTGCGCCGCAGGTGTTGCTCCCGCGTGCATCCGCATTCTCTCGACCGACGTTCCGGCTAACGCCCACGTTGACGTTATGTATGCACCCGTCGCTGATTACGCCCGTGAAGCGCAGATCACCATAACGCCCGAAGCTGTCCTTCCGGGATCAACTTCTTTCGCGAAAGCTCAACAGTTCCGGATGCCAATCGCCGCTGTCCTGAACCGCGCGGTCGATTTTGAAACGGAGCTGACCGCGGCGCGGATCAACGGTGCGCCTGAAAAAATTGTGCATGCGCTCGCACATAAGGTCATCGCCCAGCGCGATCTGCTGGGGACCGCAGACACGTTCAAACGCATCGCGGGCTCGCTCGGACTACCGTGCATCTCGCAGGACGAGTGGTGCGCCGAATGCGCGCCACCTGCGAACCGTAAGCGCGCGAAAACGGCGATTCCCGAGTAAGGGCTTCCCAAGCGGCGACAGGTAACAATGCGCCCGCCATGCGGATCACGACCGCGTTCACGCAAGGCCTGCTGATCCGCGCTTTGACCGGCACGCGGGTCACCGACAGTGCCGCTACGGCCTGTCACACGCGCGAGGCCGCGTCAATGGTCCGCTCGCTGCATGGGCAGCGAGCGGGCAATTGTCGCGCTGAACACGCCACGAGGCCCACGTGCAGGGTAGCTTGCAGCCAGCGCATCATCCCGCGTAGCAGCCAGCAGTCACGACGATGATGGCGTGGCCGGCTGCGGCTGCCCTTCCTCTCGCGACTTGCTGACCGGTACTTCCCAGCGGCACCGGTCGCAGCAGGACAGTCCGGTGGCGGGCGACGCCAGCGACCGCAAGGCGAGCGCGACGTCCTCCGACGTAACGGTACTGGAGCCGTCCCGCAGATACCGAAGGGCAGCAAGATCAAGAATCCGTTTCAATACAGCATCCGAATCCGAGAAAAAACGATCCTGCAGTGCGTTGACTATGCAGTCACCTGTGTGACGCGAGATCGCAAACAGATCGCCGGCCATCGTTCTGATTTTCGTGCGCACGTGCGCAGCAACACCGACGTCCCGTGGGTCGGCGCATCCCGCCAGGCAGGTGCAGCAGTTGAGGTTGTGCTGCGCCCGGCCGAGCCTTTTGTCCTGCGCGGGTGCGTTCATCGCGTGGTCTGCCGGATGTTGCTGTCCGTATGGTCCGTGCGCGATCATCCCTGCGCGCAATCGGCATGCAGCGCATAGGGACGACCGGCCATGCATGCATGAAGATGCGTCATCACTCGTCATTTCGTCTCTCCTGGTAGATGAAATCGGCGACCCGCCTCTTTCGTGAGGACGTTCGCCAGACCAGTCTGCGCAAGAAACTGCAAAGTCAAGTGGCGCCGTTCGACCTCGTCCACACGCCATGAAAATCGACGCGAAACGTTGCGAGCGCGGAACCTGGAGAGGACAGAAAGACCAAGCCGCGAGCCGGGAGTGGGCGTCGCATCAAGGCTCGGCGCTTCCTGGCGCGGCTCTCCCGTGGCGGTGCCGCACATCAGACATCCCGCTTGCGGATGACGCGCCACTGCCCCCGGCTTGTTGCGGGGTTGCAAAGTGCGAGCCGATCACAGGACCGCAGACCAGCAAGGGCGCGTCGCGCTTACGTACGGCAGCGGCTCTGCAAGAGGGCAATGCGTGCACGACGACGCCATGCTCGCCCGCCCGGACACGGCATGCAGCCTTTCTGCCCTGCGAGGGCGATGTGCTGGTTACAACAGGTCATCGGCCGGTCTCCCGCCTTCTATCCTGTAGCCCATCGCGCGATAGCCCGCCTGGCGCTTGTCCCACATGCGCAGTAACCCGGGATGCCCCCCGTCAACGAAATCGATGATCCGCACGTCAGCCTTTGTCGCATGTTCTCTGTGTAGCCGACCAGCGTACTGCTGAAGTGTGCCTTTCCATGAGATTGGCATCGCGAGGACGAGTGTATCGAGCGGGGGATGATCGAATCCCTCGCCAACCAGCTTGCCCGTTGCGAGCAGGACGCGAGGGGCATCAGCAGGTAACGCATCGAGTTCTTCGATCACGAGATTGCGCTGCCTCTTCGACATCCGGCCATGCAGGATATGAATTCTCGTGATCCGTCCATTCAGGGCCTTTTCGATGGCTGCAATATGATCAGTGCGCTCAGTGAGTACGAGAACCTTGCGCCCACGCGAGAACGCACTTTCAACCTCATTGGCAATGGCGATCGTCCGCTGAACGTCGTCGGCGACCTGCCGAAACACGTCCTGAATTCCAGCCTCGGCCGGCAGATCGATCTTGCCTGGCCAGACGCGTGGTATGACCTCGAGGTCATGCGGTGCTGTCGCCGCACGAACGACCGTATGCCGGATCGGGCCGCATTGCATGAATATGATCGGGTGCTGGCCATCACGGCGGACCGGCGTCGCCGTGAGTCCGAGGACGAACATGGCCTTGACCCGCTTTAACAGCGCCTCGAACGAAACCGCTGACAGGTGATGACACTCGTCCACAATCACATGCCCATAGTGTTCGACCAGTTCACTCGTCTCACCGCGTCGCGATAACGACTGCATCACGGCGATATCGATCTTCCCGCTACGTCTGGCCTTACCACCGCCGATCGTGCCGACCATACCCTTGCCGACACCCAGGAACGACTGCAACCGCTCCTGCCATTGCTTTAGCAGTTCGGTTCGATGCACGAGTACGAGCGTATTCACACCCCGTCGGGCAATGAGTGCTGCAGCGCTTACCGTCTTGCCAAATGCCGTAGGCGCACATAGCACGCCAGTGTCATGTCGCAACATTGCAGTGATGGCAGTCTCCTGGTCCGGTCGCAGCGTGCCCGCGAATACGACATCGAGCGGATCACCTGCGAAACGTTCGTCATGGATATCGCAACGAATATGATTTTCGCGAAGGAGGTCACGTGCTGCGTCGAGACAACCGCGTGGGAGCGCCACGTACCTGGGATAGTTTTCGGCGCAACCAATAATGCGGGGTTTGTCCCATACGGGAAAGCGCATCGCCTGCGCTTTGAAAAACTCGGGATTCGGAAAAGCGGCGAGACGGATCAGCCGGTTAAGTAAAGGCTGCGGAAGCGCCGATTTCTCAAAGTAAACAAGATTCGCCAAGGTGACAGAGAGCGCTTCCGGCATTGGGCCCGGTAGCCGGGTTTCCAATATCGGACTGGGCTTCCACGGTTTATCCTGATCTTCGTTCGCGACGAATGTGACATCGAGTGGATGTGTCCCACCCGTTGCACCTGAAATAGCCGTCTCGATGACATCAGGGGCGAGTGGCTGAAGGGATGCCAGATAGGCCCATTGATCGGCATAAGGTCGCAGTTGCTCATCGACGAAAACAGTGCAGCCGCGCTCGCGCGGCGTCTTCTGCAGTGGCAGTGCGATCAGATTGCCAAAGCCACCTTTGGGAGTCGTGTCCTGGTTTGGGAACAACCGGTCGTAGGATGCCAGTTTGAGTTGCCGCGTCCTTGCACACGTATGACTGATGATCGCGGTACCGAGGCGCCTCGCATCCCGGGCAGGTACACGAGATTCGAAGAAAATCCATATGTGAGCGCCGTTGCCGGAACGCGAGATCTCCATGGCGGCCGGCACGCCCAGTTCGAGGCAGGAAGACCTGAAGGCTTTCGCGTCCTCCCGCCAGTCGGCGTCGTCGAAATCGACCGCCAGGAAGCGGCACGTATCGTCAGCCAGCAAGGGATAGACGCCGATCGTATGTCTACCGGCAAGATGGTCATAGATGATCTGGTCCGATAGCGGTATCAGAAGCCGGTTGCCGCACTCTGAACATTTGATGCGCGGCTTCTCGCAGACGCCTGGTCGCCATTCGTTGGCACAAGCCGGCGAATAGCCCGACTTGCCAGCCTTGCTTTCCCATCTGATCGGATAGGTGTCGACGCGGCCCTGAAACAGTCGTCGGAACAGGGCGACCTTTTCATCCGGGTTAAGGTGCGACGACTCCGGCTGCGAAGAAGCGGCTGACGGGGGCAGCAGCGGCCGCGAATCAATACCATGCGCGTCGAGCAGAGCCCGAAGCCGGATATTCTCGATTCGCAGCTTTTCCAGTTCATCTGAGGCGGAGTTCATCGGGAATGTTCTTCGCAAGTCGTGCTCGCCGCGTCCGGTGGCCAAGTCGGGATGCACGGCGGGTACGGCCTGCCATGTTGTGGACACGTGAGCGCCCCGGCGACGCTCGGATGCATCGCTTCGCGCGAGGCGGCTGCAGACTCCGATCGCAACATGCTGTCCGGCAACTTCACAGGCAATGTTACCGCAGTCGAAAATGAAGGATCCCGTCGCTCGACGGAGCGCCGATGTTTCACGCCTGCCGTTGGCAGCGGCTGCACCCTGTTCGAAGCGAATCCGCCCAGCAGCCGGGCAGCGTCTCATCTGATGACGTCTTCCCTCTTTGCGCCATATGAAAACTTGAGCAATGCACTGTCGCGAGAGCATCGCGCCGTTCCGGAAGCCGTCCGGATTCAACCTATAATTGCGGTTTTTCAGCGACGCCCCTGGCGCCACTTCAATGCCTAGACGCCCCGCGCTCAGTCAGCTGCCGCATCGCGAGACCAGCCGGACACGCCAATTTCAGGACGACACGCACCTGCTACGTCCGAAGCGCACCTGCGGACATCATGCGGATGCCGGCGCTTAAGCGTTTCGCGAATCCCGACGTCACGCGCGCAGTCGCAAACCTTGTCTGGCTTGGGCTCGAGCGCCTGACGCAGATCGGCGTGGCGATCGCGATCAGCGGCGTGCTGGCACGTTATTTCGGTCCGGACCTGTTCGGCAAATGGCAGTATGCCAATACGCTTTTGCTCGTGCTGTCGCCGATTACATGGGTTTGCGGCGCGGAGATTCTCGTGCCGACCATCGTCCATCGGCCGCCCGCCCAGCTCGGTACCGTGCTCGGCAGCGCATTCGCGCTGCGGCTTTCGGTGTCGGCCGTGGCGCTCGTGCTGACATGGACCGGCATCGGCGCGGGCCTCACGGATCCCGTCGTCGGGGCGATGCTCGCCGGCCTCGCCGTGACAATGGTGTTCCGCGAGCCATTCGTCGGCGTGATCAACGCGTGGCTGCAAAGCATGACCTACAGCAAGCCGCAATTGCTCACCAGCATGACGACGGCCATCGCGAAGGCGCTGCTCGTCTGGCTGCTGGTGCGCGCGGCTGCCGCGCCGTCGCGCTTCGGCTGGCTGTGGGCGCTCGAATCGGCCGTGATCGGCGCGACGCTGGTCGTATATTACGTGCGGCGCCATCAAGGCAAGCTCGGCTGGCACGTCGAGCGCACGCTCTTGCGCCACTTCGCGACGGCGGGCACGGTGTTCTGGCTCGGCCTGATCTGCATGTACCTGTTCCTCAAGCTCGACCGGCTGATGCTGGAGCGCGCGATTTCATTCGCCGATCTCGGCCGCTATTCGGCCGCGCAGCAGCTGAACGAAAACTGGATCACGCTGGCGCTGATGCTGGCGCAAACGCTTGCGCCCGCCTTCGTCTACCGCATTCAGGACGCCGTGCAGCTGCGCCGCAACATGTGGCGGCTCACCGCGATGACGGCAGTCCTGATGATCGCCGGCGCGCTCGCGCTGGATCTGCTGGCGGGCTTCATCATCCGCCGCCTGTTCGGGCCGGACTTCGAAGAAGCCGTCGATATCTTCCGCTGGGCCGTATGGCTGTCCGTGCCGGCCGGCGTCGAGGCGATCGGCAACCTGGTCGTCCTCAAGTACCAGGCGAAGTTCGTGTTGCTGTCGAAATGGCTGCTCGCGCTCGCCGTCGCGTGCGTCGTGAATCTGCTGGCGATTCCGCGCTTCGGCGCGTATGGCGCGCTGATCGGCCTTGCTGTCGGCTATCTGGCCGCCGCGTCCGTCAATTTTTATTACATCCGCTATAAGCTGCGTCCATGACGTCTTCTTCATTCACGCCGCCCGTGACGCCCAGCGCGCACGGCTCGCTCGACGACGTCGCCGTGCTGATGCCCGCGTACAACGGCCAGGCCGACGTCGACCGCACGCTGGCCTCGTTCAGCGAGGACGCGCGCATCCACGTGCTGATCGTCGACGACGGCAGCACGCCGCCCATCGTCGCGCCGGCGCTGCCCAACATGTCGATCGACGTGCTGCGCATGCCGCAGAACGGCGGGATCGAACGCGCGTTGCAGGCAGGTATGGAAGCGCTTGCGGCGCGCGGCTTTCGCTACGCCGCGCGCATCGACGCCGGTGATCTGACCGTGCCGGGCCGTCTCGCGAAGCAGCGCGCGTATCTCGAAGCGCATCCGCAGGTCGCGGGGCTCGGCATGTGGACGCAGGTGGTGTCGCGTGACGGCGCGCCCCTCTTCATGCTGACGCCGCCCGCCGAGCCTCGCGCGATCCGCCGCGTGCGCTTCCTGCGCGCGTGTTTCGTGCATCCTTCGATGATGCTGCGGGTCGACGCCGTGCTGGCCGCAGGCAACTACCGCGAGGCCTATAAGGCCGCCGAAGACCTCGATCTGTTCCTGCGTCTGATGCAGCGCTACGACTGCGCGAACCTGCCCGAACTCGGTCTGTATTACGAACTGAACGAAGGCGGCATCAGCGCGACGAAACGGCGCCGCCAGATCGCATCGACGCTGCGTTTGCAACTGCGCTATTTCAATGTGCTGAACGTTTGCGACTGGCTCGGTCTCGCGAAGAATCTGCTGCACTTCGTGACGCCTTACAAGACGCTTCAACGCATGAAGAAACGGCTCTACGCGCCACGCGCGAGCCTCTGACGTGCGCTCAATCCAACCTGCATCGCAAGCATGAAGCAACTCATCGAACCCGCCGCCACGCTGCGCATCGCGCTCGTCTGCAATACCGCGTTCGCGATCTACCAGTACCGGCAAGGGCTGATACGCACACTCGTCGCGCGCGGCGTCGAAGTGACGGTGATCGCGCCGCGCGACCGCACCACGCCGCTGCTCGAACAGATGGGCTGCCGCTGCATCGAGTTGCATGTCGCATCGAAAGGCACGAATCCGCGCGACGATCTGCGTACGATGCTGTCGCTCTACCGGCTGTATCGGTCGATCCGTCCGCACGTCGTGTTTCATTACACGATCAAGCCGAATATCTACGGCTCGATCGCAGCGAAACTGGCGGGCGTCGATTCCGTTGCCGTCACGACGGGCCTCGGCTATGTGTTTATCCAGAAGAGCCGCGCCGCGCGGATTGCCAAGCTCCTGTATCGCTTTGCGTTCCGTTTTCCGCGCGAAATATGGTTTCTGAATCAGGACGACGAAGCCGCTTTTCACGAGCAGAAACTGCTTGCGCATCCCGAACGCGCGCGGCTGCTGCATGGCGAAGGCGTGGACCTCGACCAGTTTGCGTTCACGCCCATGCAGAATCGTCAAAATGGGTATGAAAATCAGCAGCGGGCAATTTCTTTTGTATTAATCGGCCGCCTGTTGTGGGATAAAGGCGTGGGCGAATATGTGGAAGCGGCGCGACGGCTGCGCGCGACGTATCCTCATGCGCGGTTTCAGCTGCTCGGGCCCGTCGGCGTCGACAATCCGAGCGCGATCTCGCAGGCCGAAGTCGATGCATGGGTGCGCGAAGGCGTGATCGAGTACCTGGGCGAAGCCCATGACGTGCGCCCGCTGATCGCCGCCGCTGATTGCGTCGTGCTGCCTTCGTATCGCGAAGGCGTGCCGCGCACGCTGATGGAAGCCTCGGCGATGGGACGGCCCATCGTCGCGACCGACGTACCGGGCTGCCGCGAAGTCGTCGCGGACGGTGTCAACGGCCTGTTATGCGAGGCGCGTAATGTGGACAGCCTCGCGGCGAAGCTCGCGCACATGCTCGAGATGAGCGACGACGAGCGTCGCGCGATGGGCGAGCGCGGCCGTGCGAAAGTCGCGCAGGAATTTGACGAACGCGTTGTCGTCGAACGGTACAAGAGCCTGATTCAGCAGTTGACGGGCACATCACTCTAAGGGAGCACAGCATGACCACGAAGGGCACGATTCTGGTAACGGGCGGTGCAGGCTTTATCGGTTCGCACACGTGCGTGGAACTGCTCAACAGCGATTACGACGTGGTCGTGATCGACAATCTCGTGAACAGCAAGCGTGAATCGATCGCGCGTGTCGAGAAGATCACGGGCAAGCAGGTCGCTTTCTACGAAGCGGACGTGCGCGACGAAGCAGTGCTCAACACGATTTTCGACAAGCACCCCATCACGGGCGCGATCCACTTCGCGGCGCTCAAGGCGGTGGGCGAGTCGGTTGCGAAACCGCTCGAGTACTACCGGAACAACATGGACGGCCTGCTCGTGCTGCTCGACGTGATGCGCGCACGCAATGTGAAGCAGTTCGTGTTCAGTTCGTCGGCAACCGTGTATGGCGTGCCGGAAAGCTCGCCCATCGACGAATCGTTCCCGCTCTCGGCCACCAATCCGTATGGCCAGAGCAAGCTGATCGCCGAGCAGATCCTGCGCGACCTGGAACGCTCCGATCCCTCGTGGCGCATTGCGACGCTGCGCTACTTCAACCCCGTCGGCGCGCATGAAAGCGGCCTGATCGGCGAAGACCCAGGCGGCGTGCCGAACAACCTGATGCCTTACGTCGCGCAGGTCGCCGTCGGCAAGCTCGAGCGGCTGCGCGTGTTCGGCGGCGATTACGACACGCCGGACGGCACGGGCGTGCGCGACTACATTCATGTCGTCGACCTGGCGCGCGGACATATCGCGGCGCTCGATGCCCTCGCCGAGCGCGACGCGAGCTTCGTCGTCAATCTCGGCACGGGCCAGGGCTACAGCGTGCTCGATGTCGTGAAGGCGTTCGAGAAGGCGTCGGGCAAGGCGGTGCCCTACGAGATCGTCGCGCGCCGCCCCGGCGACGTCGCGCAGTGTTTCGCGAATCCCGCGAAGGCGCTCGAAGTGATCGGCTGGCAGGCGCAACACGGCATCGAGCGCATGTGTGCGGACCATTGGCGGTGGCAGGCGCAGAATCCGCGCGGATTCGAATAACCGGCCGGGATGAACGTGAGGCGAGCGTCGCTGCGACGGCATCGACTGTCGAGGGCACCCCTCACGGCGACGGATTGCCGGACCGTTTCACGGCCGCGTACGCGGCCGTCGCAAACCCGCCTTCCACCTGCTTTCCACCCGCTATCCGGCCCAATGCCGGGTCGCCAGACCATCAGCGGATAAAGCCGCACGACATCACACAATGCCGGCAGCGATAACGGGCGCGACAGAAACGGCATCTGCCGCCATCGCACCAACCCGCTGACAGCACACAGTGCGATCGCTGCCCACTGGTAGCGAAACCCCGCCTTGCCGCTGCCTGCCAGTTCCCCTCGCCTCGCCTTGCCTCAAGTTTCTCGCGCAGTTGCCGAGAAGCGGGATATGACCGACATTTGCGCGCCATGAGGTAATGGACGGCGTTGGAATGTACGGCTATTCGCTATCGAGTTGCTCGACAAGGTAAAACCTGGCCGGTGGACGCCGGAAGATGGAACCATGAGAAATTTCTATAACAGCGATCTCGCCCGCAGTTTCGGGTACGGGATGGCCGTCTACATTGCAGCACAGACCTCCGCTCTTCAACACGGCATCGATGCCACCAACATGCGGCGCAGGGCGGCAGGCAGGCGTTTGCTTGAAGATGCAACCGTCGAAGAGGTGATTTCGGCGCTTCGTAGCAACGGTATGTTGCCCGCCCGTCCGAATGCGCGCGGCGCCGGTCTGTCGGACGCAGACGCGATCGGGTAAGCCGTTCATCAGTGATTCACACGCGACGTTGATCGACGTGCATCGCGCATCCATCCCGTCGAGCCGACGCTGCGCGCTGTGCAGCGAATGCTCTCGTTCCCGTCGCACGACAAGGCCGATAGTCGTAGCCGGCCGCTTCCGTTGTCCGCCATTTTCACTGCGCCGCGGTTCGCCGGGCTTTCGATCCGCTGCCGACGCCCATTCATCACATTAGTTGCGTAAGCAGTTATCTGTCCGCTGGAGCGCACTATTTCGCATCGGGCGAATTTGCCGGCCGGGCGTCTGTACGGCACCGAACGGTAGCAGTTCCGCGTAAATACTACCATCCGCGAGCGGACCGCCATGCGGCGTCCTTCGTGTGCTGCTTGCCCTTCCGCTGTCGGGAATCCGGCGCCGTTTCGACCTTAAGACGTTCTGCGTTCGTACCTTTTCAATATCACGATCGCAGGACGGAATCCGAAGCCCCGGTGACGGGGCCATGCGGAAGCGGCGATGCACGACTTCGTAAGTAGACCGTTAGAGATGCGACACCCTCAGCGTTTTTGTGACTGCCGCGACGGTATCGCATGCCTCATCACGCCAGGCACAGAGCGTCGGGAGTGACTGATCAATGGGTGAGCCATGCGCCGGCTGAATTCGATACGGATCCTTCGCGCGGTGACAGCGACGACTGTCGTCGTGCACCATGTCCTGATACAGGACGGTCAGGTGTTCGGCCAATTTCGCGTCGACGTATTCTTCGTACTGAGCGGCTTCGTGATTGCACTTGCGCTCGAAGCCAGCACGGTCAGCGTACGCGACTTCGTCGTCAGCCGCGTCGTGCGGATCGTCCCGCTCTATTGGCTCGCGACTCTGCTGGTGTTTTTCGGCGCCTTGCTCAGGCCTGATCTTTTCAATTCAACCACCGCCAACATCCCTGGATTATTGAAGTCACTCTTTTTCATTCCGTACAGGAAAGAGAGCGGCCACGTGTTCCCGATGCTGTTCGTCGGCTGGACGCTGAACTACGAGATGCTGTTCTACGCGGCTTCGGCGCTCGCGCTGTGGTGGTTCCGGCGGCGCCTGCCGTTCGTACTCGCGGCGATCACGCTGCTGCTCGCCGGGCTGTTCTTCGTCGCGAATCTCGTGCACTCAGACCAGGCGGTCGTCGCGGTCCTCGCTTACGACCGGATGCTCGAGTTCCCGTTAGGGTTCGCCGTATGGTACGTATGGAAGAAAGGGTTGCGCATTCCCGTCGTGCTGGCGGCGCCCGGCGCCGTCGGCATGTACCTGCTGATGACCTGGATCGAACAGGCATGGCCCGCTGTCTCCCCGCTTGTGGGAAATGGCCTGCCGACCTGCCTGCTGCTGCTGAGTACGTTGAGTCTCGAAGGCCTCGTGACAGAGAGTGCGCTCACGCGCGGATTGCTGTATCTCGGCGACGCGAGCTACGCGATCTACCTCAGCCATCCGTTCGTCGTCGAGGGGATGCGCAAGCTCGTTCCGAGAGTCGCGCATGGTTTCGACGTGCGCTCGCCAGCGGGAGTGATCCTGGCGATCGTGGTGGCCTCGACGTTCGGTTGCGCCGTCTATCGATACATCGACAAGCCGTTGCAGCGCGCCATGCGCCGTCTGATCAACGTCAAGCGACTCGTCAATGCGCCCGCGAGCAGCGAGGCGCCTTATCGTGCGCGCTAAGGTAGATGGGTACTGCGAGCGCGGGCCGATGGCCGCCTGCTTCCGGCAGTCGCACGGTTCTCGCCCGTCGATTCGTTTCGCGGCGAACGTGTGACCTCGACACGCAGACCGTCAATGACGAATCGTCGTCACATAGCGCCGTCGTTTCATGCATGCGACGGCAGCCGCGTGACAGGTTCAACGTTCGAGACACCCCGTGTAGCCGTGTCGTATGGAAAGGGTCATGTCGGCACCACTGCATTCACCAGAGGGTGTGCTAGCGCACCGAACGCGCGAAATCCGAAGTGTGATCGCCTTTGCCCCAGGTGTACGATTTCTGCAAATTCCACCCATTGAGTCGTGTTCGATTCTGGCGCTAACGGATCTCGTTTTCCCACGGCTACCTGAGTGTAAGGAGCGATCGCATGGACATCTCCCCGGATTCCGTCCTTCGTGAAGCGACATTGCCAGACAGGTGGATCGATGCCGATGCTGCAGTGTTTCGAACCTGTTTCGAGCGCAAGAGCTTCGAGGTCGCCCACCACCTGGCATCTCATCCTCGCTTCCAGCTCCCTGATTTGATGGATCTGACAGAGCGAACCTTGAGGACGCGCCCATCCGATCTCTATTACGACATGGGTGACGTCGTTCCCGGACAGAAATGGAAAGATACCAACCATGCGTTCTCGCCGATGGATGCATTGAGCCAGCTGGAAGATTCAAACGCCTGGTTCATCCTCCGGGACGCGCAAAAAGATCCCGCTTACACCGAGCTTTACCGGCATGCGATCGCCGAGGTCAAGGATATGATCGGCGGCGACATCGATTCGAAGATCAGGAACGAAGAGATCATTATTTTCATCACGTCGCCCAGGCGGGTGACGGCCTATCACATCGATCGCGAGTGCAATTTCATTCTCCAGATCCACGGGGAAAAGGATTTGTATCTGTTCGACCGGGAAGACCGGCAGGTTCTCCCGGAGGTGGAAATCGAGCGGTTCTGGACGAAGGACAATAACGCGCCGAACTATCGACCCGAGCTGCAGGACCGCGCGCAGTTGTACAGGCTGGCGCCGGGAAATGGCGTGCACGTTCCTGTCAACTGCCCGCACTGGTTGAAGAACGATAACAATATCTCGGTGACACTCAGCGTCAACTTCCAATTTGTCGACTCGATGCGAAAGGATATCTATCGCGCCAACTATTACCTCAGGAAGCTCGGACTCAATCCCTGTCCGCCTGGACGCAGCGCAGTGCGCGATCGAGCCAAGGCCATGGCGTATTCGACGGCTCAATCCGCCCAGCGGGCGATCAGATTGGCGCTGCACAGAGGCGCTTAGTCCGGGCTGCCGGTCGACGCGCGGAGGGCTGCTGCCGCTGAACGGCCGTGCAGCCTGGTCGCCCTGCCCTCCGTCGAGACGAGGGCATTTTGTCATCACGGGCAGAAGCGCAACGGCTGGGCGGGCACGCGAGGCACCCGGCCGCCGCGCAGACTCTCGCCGTCATTGCCGCGCCATCACCTGTGAGAGGCGAGAACCATCCGTGGCAGGCCGATGACGTCGTCACGCAACGCTCCGAAGAAAGCAACCTCTTCAAGGCCAGGTCTGGCGTAGCAGCCTGCCCGTTGGATCTTTGTGCCTCGACGCACAGAAATTCCGCGTGATGACTGGTTCAATAGCCGGACCTAACGGCGCTGCGTCACGCCTTTCGAGCGCGCGCCACCGGAGGAAAAATGAACGTCATTGCAGAAGCAATCACAGCGGATGTGCTCGCGGACGACTCACGGCCTGCCTGCGTCGTTCAACCTGTCGTGCTGGCGGGCGGCTCGGGCACACGCCTGTGGCCCCTGTCGCGCGAGCAGTGCCCGAAACAGCTGATCGGCCTGACAGGCGAGGAATCGCTGCTCGAAGCGACGTTACGCAGAACCCTGCGTCTGCGTGCGCCGACGCCGGATCATCCCGCGCCGCATGTCGTCAGGACGCAGCCGACGCTCGTCGTCTGCAGTCAGGAACTGCGCCTGCCCACGAAAGAGCGCCTCGAGCGCTGCACGAGTGATTCCCGTGTCCTGCTGGAGCCGGCGCCGCGCAACACCGCCCCCGCTCTGACGGTCGCTGCGCTCGCCGCGCGCGCGGCTGCGCCACAGGGTGAAGACCCCGTACTTGTCGTGATGCCCGCCGATCATCTGATCGCTGATACAGACGCCTTCGTTGCCACCTTGCAGCAGGCCATCCAGCACGCGCTGCACGATGCGATTGTCACCCTCGGCGTGCCGCCCGAGCGCGCGGAAACAGGCTACGGCTACATCAAGACGGGGTTCCCCGCCGACGGCCGTGGCGCGAGAACCATCGAACGGTTCGTCGAAAAGCCGGCGCAGGAAACAGCGGAGCAGTATGTCGCATCGGGCGAGTACTGGTGGAATAGCGGCATCTTCGTGATGCGTGCATCCGTCTGGCTTGCGGCGATTGCAGCGTGCCGGCCGCATATCGCCGTAGCGTGCCAGGCGTCGTACGAACAGGCGAAGGTCGACGGCGACGGCACGCTGCACATTGACCCTGCCGCGTTCGCGGGCTGCCCCGGCGAGTCGATCGATTACGCGGTCATGGAGCATATCGGCGACGATCCGCGGCTCACGGGCGTCATCGTGCCGCTGACGGCCGGCTGGTCCGATGTCGGCGCGTGGGACGCCGTGTGGGACGTGAGCGCGAAGGACACGGAGGGCAACGTCACGCGCGGGCGTGTGCTGCTCGAAGGCGCGAAAGACACCTATGCGCATTCCGAAGGACGGCTCGTCGCGTGCGTCGGCGTGACGGGCGTCGTAGTGGTCGAAACCGCCGATGCCGTGCTCGTTGCCGCAAAAGACCGCGTGCAGGACGTCAAGGCGATCGTCAACCGGCTGAACGCGGCAAAGGACACGGAAGCGAAGGTGCATCGGAAAGTGGAGCGGCCGTGGGGCTGCTACGACTCGCTCGATCACGGCGAGCGCTTTCAGGTCAAGCGGATCGTCGTGAAGCCGGGCGGCCGGCTGTCGCTGCAGATGCATCATCATCGCGCGGAGCACTGGATCGTCGTGCGCGGCACGGCGCGCGTGACGCGCGGCGATGAATCGTTCCTGCTCACCGAGAACCAGTCGACCTATATCCCGCTTGGCACGCTTCACCGGCTGGAGAATCCCGGCAAGACGCCGCTCGAGATCATCGAGGTGCAATCGGGCGGCTATCTCGGCGAGGATGACATCGTGCGCTTCGACGACCAGTACGGGCGCACAGGAACGTAGTGCCAGGCCGCGGCCGTCTGGCTGGATGCGGCGATAGCAGGCCGGCGATGCGGCGTTGCGAACGCCGCGTCGCCCAGAACGTCTGGCCAGATTGACGCGAGCCTTGTTATCCGGTGCAGCCGGACGCACGTGCCTGCATGTTGCCCGCTGCATTGCTGCATCTTGCACGGCCAGGCGCCCGCCCATGCGAGCCATACGGCTGCTGCATGGAAACTTGTCAATATTGGCAGCCGGCGTGAGTGAGTGTCGGTTCCCGACTTGACGGATGGCCCTTGCAAAGCCTGTCGTTCGATGCACCGCGCCTTCCCCCGGTGCTATGGGGCGCGCGCGTCGTTGGCCACAGACCAGCACCCTTGCGTCACCCTGTAATTTTGCGATTGGTCAGTGCTTGACCAAATACCACGTCACTCAATTGACCTTTCGATCACACAGGCTGCCCCTTGCCAGGAGATCAGGCATAGGATCACCTGCTGCGGCATGCACCGTCTTGCCGCCATATTCCCTCGTGAACCGTTCGCCAGACATGGGGCGAATGTCAGCCGTGCGAGTCGCCTCGCTGGTCATTGGCCCCGGCGCGGCTGAACCGGCTGATAGTCCGCGGCATTACGCCGACCCATCCGGGGTTACACCATCCTGGTGGCGCACTCTTTCCACAACAGGCGCCAGTGCGACGGTCGCAGCGTGATATCCAATGCCTGATCACCGAGACCGGACGTATTGGGTGCTGCCGTCCCCGCGACCAGAAAGTTGAAACAACCAAAACAACCAGCGTTTTCAGCATCCCTTCTGTCGACCTCACGTCGAGAAGCACAAGACGGTTTTCGAGAGTCTAAAGTCCATTCCACACCTCTGACAAATCACCACTTGTGAGAGGAGAAGTGATCAGCTTCGGTCGAGCGGCCCCGAAACGCTCGATGACGAGCTTGCACTCGTAAAACGACTCCCATGCAGGCGTTTGTAAAAGACGCGACGCATATCAGCTATTGCGCGTATAGTGATTTCACATGCCGCTCCAGGCGTGAAAAAGGAGCGCTCATGGAAAAGCAGATCTCCACGTCATATCGTGGATACACGATCGACCTCTTGGTCAAACCCAGCGAGTCCGATTGGACCGAGGGTCGTCTTCGGTACGCTGCTTCCTGGGTTATCTTTCCACCAGACGTACTGGTAAGGCCAATCGAGAGCCTGACGGCGCAATCCAGGTTTCTCACGCGTGACGCCGCATTGACGTATGCCGAGCAGACGGCGAGGAAATTCATTGACGACTGTTTCGCGGCCGGCCGCGGTGAATAGGTCGCAGTCTCGAAACCCTCATCCTCTACCCCGACAGGTCGTGCGCGGAGGCGCTCATGTTTCGAGTAATCCCATATCGCGGATTCGAGATCCACATAACATTGACGCCGGTTGAGCGCGACCTCTACAGCGTCACGTTTCAGATAACGGGGCACAACGTCAGTGCTAATAATGCGGACGGCGCGCTCATCAAAGTTCGCCATGGTCCTTTCACGGCGCGTTGGGCTTATCTGGTCGCGGAAATCGCTGGGCAAGCCGCAGTCGATGTCCTGATGGGACCGCAAGTTGACTGAGAAGAAGCATCTGATGTTCAGCACGCTCGGTCTTCCGGATGTCTTTTATGCACCTCTGCAAGATTGCTTGCGACTTGCCACGCAACGTCCTTCAGGCTATTTGCGCTCGCTTCAACAACAGCGTGCCTGGTGCGCTGTACATATCTACCTCATTCTTTGATCGACCTGAATTCGGAACCATCATGGAGAGCCAATCCTGCTTGCCGTATCGTGGATTCACGATTGACGTCAGAGTCAAAAGGTCGCCGACACTAGCTGGCCTACGCAGCCGGTACTCAGTCTCGTGGGTTGTCCTTGGCTCGGCGCCGTTGTCGACCGCAGTGGCCAGTCTTCCTGAAAGCGTCACCTTTCTCTCGCCAGACGCCGCGTTTTTATATGCAGAGCGGCAAGCGCATCGATTTATCGACAGGCACTCCAACGATCCGGCTGATGACACGATAACAACGTAGGTTCGACGGCTTCTCGCACTCATGGTGCAACGTCTGGCGTCGCGATCACTTGCTCCCTGGCGCCGGCGTGCGCCTGATGGACTTATTTGGTGGAGAAAACCCGATAATCGCGCTGCGCGGCGATTCTGCGGCCCGCCACGAGTTCGGAATCGCCTCTCGCATAGACGTTCGCCGTATCGATGGAGTCTAAGTCTTGTTCGCGCACCGTCAGATCGATGCTGAAGCCCCGATAGGGCGGGCATGTTTGGATTTCCATCTTTATTCCCTGTTCACGCCGCTATCGACACAGCGTTCCACTATACGCACATTAACGGTGTCTGTTAGACGCAGTTACGGATATTCGTGGTGTATTCGAAGCCAGGTCGACCCGATTTCCAACAATCCCGCAGCGCTGGTCGGTACTAACGGGATCAGCCAGCTTCTTCAAACCGCTAGAAGAGCGGCCTCACCAGCCGTTACCGGACGTGCTCATGTATCGAGCGCAGTCCGGCGCATTCTGTCGTATTGACCGATACGTTTGCGATGTGAGCGCGACGAATAACGCCCGCGCAAGATGCCTTGGTCCTTCTGCTTCTTTCCACCCGACGCTGTCGGTAACATTGGATGTGTCCGGTATAAGAAGGATCTTTCGCTGTACAAATCGAGCGAAGGGCGTAGCATGGGGGACGTTGATTGTAATACCGGCTGCTTCAATGCGTATGCAGGATCAGCTCTGGCATTCAAAGCGCGTTGCTCGTGTACGTCGCGCCCGAATGCTCCACTCTTGCGAGACACGCTTCAGATGCTCGCACCTCTCTTTTCCATGTTCTGCCGCGTATGCGCGGCCTTAAAGGTATCCATGTCAACGGCTTTTCGCCTCTATCGCGGGTTGGAAATTTATCCGCTGGTGTTTCCGCATCGCGCCACCCAGCCGGGGCGTGCACGCAACTACGACGGAGGGTTCGATGCTGCCGTACGTATTCAGGAGCCGGATGGCACCGGGCAGGCGTCGCGCAGCCGTACATTCAGGATTGCTGTACGTACGCCGTTCCGGAACGCAGGCGATGCGCGGCGCGCATCAACTGACTATGCGGAACACCTTATCGAAACGTGCCCGCAGGGCACAAACGTCTTCGATTTCACGTCTTGACTCAGGGCACACGTTTCGCGCCGGCGGACACGCTTTGCTGCGTCGGCTGTCGATCGAACAGGAGGATTGTGATGAGCAGAAATGACCTGCTGGACCGTATCAGGCTCGATGGCTCTGGCATCGTTGAGCGATTCTTACCGATCAACGCATGTGCTGAACTGGAAAGCGTCATTCGTGACGGCCGCCAAGAGGTGAATGCGGAGGCATGGATGATGTTCATGTCCATCCGGGCACTGCTGCGCGAAGACGGCATGGCAAGCTGCGAGTCTGACGGGGAGGCGGGCCAGATAATGGCGCTTCTGAACGCATGATGGACCTCTTATATCAGTATGTAGCTGCCTCCGGACGGTTGCGGCAACCTCTCGGGAGCTAGACAGATGCGTTTCAACTCCACACGCTTCATCATCGATCCCACACCGCGTCGAGCCGACAGCGAATACGTGGCGCATGCCCGGATCAGCACAAGGCGCGGGGACGGCAGTGAGTATGACATTCACCTGAGCGGAGATCTTGCCGGTTTCGTCGTGCGCGAAGAGGCGATCGCTCATGCAAAGAGCTGGGCACAGGACTGGCTGGGTGTATGCTTCGGATGATGTTCCAGCTTCTTACGCCCATCCAGTGCACGCACTGGGTCGACACCCGCGGTTAAGCGGTGTCGCCGTCATTTCAAAACTTGCGATGCACCTTAGGCAGCGCGGCGCGCAACAAGCCGCGCAACGACAACACGTTGCCTGCCTGGCTTGATGCAGCCTGCGCGTCGTTGTGCAACACCGTGTTCGTGTCAATGACACATCATGTGTATGTAGTTGCTTCGCGCAATTGCTCAGAAGACGGTGTATCTGTTGTTCGGGCCGCCTTTGTACACCGTTCTCGCAATCGCGACAATCCCGTCGCGGTTTCAGTCCAGATGCAGCGAGCAGCGACGGTTCGTCACAATCCTTGCCGGAGCCCAGTCTGGCAAGCGCCACATCGTCGATCTGGAAAACGATCTCGCGGGCATTGTCATAACCCCAGGAGCACAAGCAGCGTTTCGACGCGTCGTGGACACGGGTCGGATTTGGAAAGTTGGGTGCCGCCTTGGCCTTTCCCATTTATTTGCCGCTACACATATAGCGCCACTTGCCGGCATGGACATCGAGGCGCGCGTCCATCTCACGACGCTTCTGCTCGCGATCGCTTTCAGCCTGCTGTTGCGCGGCGACGCGTGCTCTCTGCTGGGTAGCGTAGTCGTTTTGCTTTGCGGGTGAGACCTGGTAGGCCTTTGATTGCTTTTGCATGCGGGTTCCGGAAAAGGGTGGGTGTGCTCATGCAACGGGCCAATCGGCCGGTCACTCTGGGTGTTTCGTTGCCTCTGCCTCTATGGCGGGCTGACGTTCCCCGCTTGCCTTCACGGGCTCCATCCACTTATCGGAAGACGCTGTGGCCCGCTCCATAGCGGAACTGCGGTCACTGAAAACTTCGCTGGATGCTTCGTCTTCGTCGCCCGGAGTTGTCACCATGTCGGATAGCATCGAGTCGGGTTCAGGCGTTCCGCAGACCTGCGGCGTTTTCCGCCTTTTTGTGGTTAGTGGCGAACTGTTGCGTCCTGCCCTGCGGTCAATGAGAGGCCGCGGCAATTGGAGTGGAGCGTCGCTTCGATATGATCGTGCTCCGGGCCATATCCAAGTGTAGTCCTATTGTCGGTTAGGCGCGATATTGATGATGACTTGAGCGACTGGAATCGGGAAATAAGCCTCCTAATTGGTATTTCTAACTGATGCGTCCGGAGTGAAGTTCGCATCGTCATCGACTCTGTGGCGGTCACCACCGCGCATGACCTTTTTGACGCCGAGCATCGCCGCGACTGTAAACTGCCGCACCACCGGCATACGGTGCCGTGTTGACAGACTTCGCTTGGTAACAGTCGGTCCAGGCCTATGGTGGCGGTGGCCGCGTACCGGTGCCCTGTGGTCTTCTCGCCTCCCCGACTGCGCTTGGGGGTTCTTTTTTGTACTGCGTCACGATCTCGATGACACCATCCCGTTCATCATGGCGATCGCGACTCGCAGCTATCGAGGCCGTGCATCGGTCGGGACGGCGCTGTCACGTTAAGTTGTTTGGTGCGCAATAGCGCGGAAGACACACGCTTGTTCCGAAAACGGACGGGATCTCGGGTGGTTTCAGCGAGAAGATGCAAAGCGGCGAAACTGCGGCGAGCTGTTTGCGCGGCACCGACGACTCACTGACGGCCAGCTGGATATTTCGGATCCCACATCGTGCGCCGTTTGGCGATGCCGAGGCGCACAGGGCATCCAGCGACGGTGCGAAGCGCATGATCGATATCGACGTTGACGGGCAGTCTGTGTGCCATTATGAGCGAACGGCGAATCAGTCCCATGCGCGAGGAAACGTGAGTGCAGCATCTATGCACGTGAAATTCTCCTACCCGGTTGGCTTACCTTGTGGATTCTCATTGCTGCTGACGGCGATACGACTGCATACGTCCGAAGGATGCGATGGTGACGAGCCCGAGCGGCTGTTTCTTCCCGAGCGAGGCGACTGTTGCTCGTGCAAGCCGCCAACTCCTGATTGACGAGCCGGGCTGCGATTACACTGACGCATCGTAATCGAACCGCGCGTCGATCCGGCTAACCCCTGTACACTCTCGCGCTGATTTCAGTCACGCTTTGTGTCGACCGGCCGGGAAACCGTGCGGCAGGCTCGCGACGCAAAATGTGAGCGCCAAGGTTTTTTTAATCAACCCATGCTGCCGAAGGGCAGCGCGTCGTACACTGTGCAACTCAACATAAAAGGAGGCCATCGTGAGCAAAGCGCATGACGCCAAGAAGGCGGAAAAGAAAGTCGCCACGAGAACGCAGAAGGAAAAGAGGGACGCGAAGAAGCTGAAAAAGGAGGCTTCGAAGCGTCAGTGATCTTGCGGTGCCACGAGCGCTGCTCAATAGCCGCGACACATGGTGGCACGATCGATGGAAAGATTGGACGTGCAGGAGATGTCTCCATCGGGCGCCGACAGTTACCCCGCGAGCGCGCTCAACCAAGGAAAGAATTGACTACCGTAATTCTGAAACCCGACGAGCCCGTTGATGTTGCAATACGACGTTTCCGTCGCGCGATCGAGCGCACCGGCTTGATTCCGGATCTTCGTACCCGGACAGCCTACGAAAAACCTACCGCAGAGCGAAAGCGCAAAAAGGCTGCTGCAGTGGCACGCCTTCGCAAGCAGATCAAACGTTCGTTGCCGCCGAAAAAGCGGTATTGAAGGGGAATCGCTGGCGGCAGCCATTCTGAAGCGGCCCTCGAATGCCCAGCCGGGTGCCTCGCGTAACCGCTGAATGGGGAACCGGCTCCGATCTGAGTCGAGTGGCGGTTGGATCGGCCTTCGCTTACCGGCCACTTGATTTTCTGCGATCGATAGACAACTTCCGGTTGGCCACTGTCCACCGGGCCAAGTGGCGCCCCGGAAATGCGGCGGCGTTGCCTCTAGCCGCTGGCAGGAGGTTTGCCTCATCTCGTCCCCGTCCATCACCGCCCCCTTAAACCGCAATGCCTCCATCCGTCTCCGACGCAACAAGCATGCGATCGACAGCATTATCCCCCTACTCATCGGCTTCTTGATCGCGCATGCCTCAGCGGGCAATTCACCATCAGCGCGTGTCGAATGCGATCCCACGGGCGGCAGTTGGCAGTCTTTATGAAAAGACCCGAGCGGCTCGCCCCGCTTCGTGAGGAAGGGGACTCATCGACGAAGTTATCGGCCAGTTGATGAGCGGCGAGGAGGCTAGCGTCTACGTGGTGGGCGGCGACAATTATCGTGGCCGGCGGCCAAAATAGTTGTCGTTGACCGGCCGTGCTGCTTGACGCCGGAACTACCGCGAAGGGAGGGTGGCGTTCATACCATCTGTCTAACGTGGTGCGCAGCGGGGAATTGACGAGTTGATCACAAGTCTAAAAAGACGCGAAGCAGCGCATTTTTGGCAAGGCGCGTGGAAAGCCGTCGCCGCCCTCTTGTGAGTACGGGGAGGCGCGGGCCATGACGTCGGCTATCGCGCATGCGGCGATGAGTGTGCTTCTAATCGCCTTGCGTTTCGAGACGAACTGTTTCCGCTTGAGGCATATCGCCGGACGTGGGAACAGCCGTCCAGCCGACTTCTGCCCGTTGCGGTCGGCTGTACCTGACCTACGATTAGGATTAGGTGATGCGCATCATCGCCTCAGGGCATTACGCGCGTGCTGAAGCGTTCGCGTCGCGCGCCGACCTGCTCGAAAAGGCCTCGGCGCACTGATTGCGGTTGGAACATGGCGCACCGGCAGGTAGATCTGCGGCTGGTTCGCGACAAACTCGGTCACGCCTCGCTTTCTACGACGGGCCGTCATCCCCATGTGGACGATGATCGCCGGCGTCGTGTTTCGGTAGACAACCGACAGCCCAGCGAGTGACTAGCGGCCACCGATGCTCAAAGAAGCACGGGGCACGCTCGCGAAGGCGCTGGGCGGGCTAAAGTCATTCACCTACAACATCTACGACTGCGGTGACAACTGGCGGCATCGGATCAAAGTCGAGAAGGCACTCGTGCCTGATCCGGATATGCGCCGGCCGTTAAGCCTGTACGGGCAGCAGAAGGCGCGTCCACCGGAAGACGTCGGTGAAGTGCCTGGATATGCCGACTTCCTCGAAGCGATCGCAGATCCGAGGTACAAAGAGCACGACCACTTCCTTGAGCGGTCCGGCTGCAGTTTCGATCCCGCCGCTTTCGATCTCGTACTCGCGAATCAGCAGCTCTCGGAAGTCAAGTTCTCAGCGTCAAAACGGCCTCGGATTGACGCTTACGTTACTTCGTGCTTGTGATGCTTTTAGAACACACCAAGACGCTCGGGCGTGCCGCATTTCCAGCACGACGAGCAAGCCGCTATCTGACGAGGCGTCACGAGCAGTGCGCGCCCGACGCACAGGCTAAGAAACCGGCTAGTAGTGGCTTTCGCATGGGGCTGCATCATTAACGGCAGCCAACATTCTGCGTCACAGTTTCAATGGGCGGGAGACTTTGCCGCATATGTAACGCCAGACTGCAGCGGCGGCCCACTCGTCACAAGCGCTACAGCGCAGTTGCGACCATCCCAGATCGTTCGGCAGGGAGTGGACGCCACTCTGTACATCGCGGGTGATACTTATGGAGTGCAGACGACATTCAAACCCTTCCTTATCAACGGCCGATGCGCATCGCAGACAGAGACGCTGGAAGCATGGAATCCTGAGAGCTCCTATCCCTCACGCAGCATTACCCAGAGCCGCTGACGATTCACTATTGATCACGCGCCGTCTGTCCGTACTGTACAGGCCATGCGTTAACCCGACGCTCGCCTGCGCCTCCAAGCCATACTCGATGCAACGGCATTTCGCCACGAGCTCCGAGGGGTGCTATCGAACGGTGTTCTCTGATCTCGTAGGCAGAGCGGCTCTACGGAAGTCGCTAAGCGCTTTCGCGACGCTCATGGCGCGGCGATCACGAGCGTCGCGCTTTATAGGGATCAAAAGATCAATGCACAGGCCCGACGAGCGCCACATTTTGGACGTGAGTTGAACGGGTCGGCGTATTTCGCGTTGCGCTGACGGTGCCACGCGCACGCCCCGTTAGGACATCGCATTGACTGGGGTGAACAGGCCCGGTTTTTCTGTGATGGCGACGCTCGTCCGTTGGTGCCCCCTGTCGCGATCCGTAAATCCCGAGCATGTGCAAGAATTCTGATGACGTCCCGAACACGCCGTCTTTTCAGCCATGGAAACCATCGAATCTGAACCGCAGGTGGGCGGCAAATCGCCGCGGTGTGGCCTTCACCCTCGTGCACCACGGTGTCACTGTCGAATGCGTCGTTACGACCGCTGCGCTCGAAGCGTACTTCTGGCTGGAACCGCGAGCCAGCGATGAGCGGATGCTCAGGACGTTCAACGACGGATCCCGGCGCATCCGTGCCATCGCCGAACGCAGGCTGCGCGCCCGCCCGGTCGCAAGACTTGAACTGACACCAGCGGACTTCGCACGCCCTGAGCCGTGACTGCTCACCGCATGGAAATGACTATCCGGGAAGGACCCGCACTTCGCGCGTCCGTCCGCCCACACTATGCAGCGTTGACGGCGTCCTTGAACGACTTGCCGGCGGTGAACCTGACGGTTTTCGCGGCCGGGATGGTAATGGTCTCGCCGGTCGCGGGATTGCGTCCTGCGCGCTCGGCGCGGGCGCCCGTCGAGAACGATCCGAAGCCGATCAACTGTACCGTTTCACCCCGCGTAACGGCGGACGTAACGGCTTCGAGAATCGCGTCGATGGCCTCGCCCGTACTAGCCTTGCTTTCCCCGGTGCTGGCAGCGACTACCTCGATAAGCTCCTGCTTGTTCATGCCTTCAGTTCCTTTCATTGGTGGCCACGTATCGGGCCGGAGCGCACACCTTACCGCACATCGATCGACGTCGGCAGGCCGGATTTGACGGCGACTCGCCGACGCATCAGGACCCTGCGCCCCTTTCATGCGAGCTATTTTTTTGACGAAGCCGGCGCAAGTGCTTTTGAGGCTCGGACAGTTAGTTGCGCATTGACAGAAGGAGCGCGGCTAGATGCAATGTATGATTCGGCTCCGCCGCCCTTCTGCCCGGTCACGACGAAAGGAAACGACATCATGCGCCGACCACGACGCCTCTCGGCACGACACTCGCCCGTGCACGGCACCGGGCTGTTTGCGCTGCAGCCTCTCAAGGCGGGCGAGCGCCTCCTTGAATACAAGGGCGAAGTCACCAGTTGGCGACGGGCCGCCGCGCGTCAGCGGTCGGGTGCCGGACATACCTTCGTCTTCGGTCTTTCGGATGGACGCGTCATCGATGGCAGCCGGGGCGGCAACAGTGCGCGGTTTCTGAATCACGCGTGCGAACCCAATTGCGAGGCAATCGAGACGGGCGACCGTGTGTTCATCCACGCGCTTACTGCGATCAACGTCGGCGATGAACTGTTTATCGACTACGGTCTTGTCGTTGATGGCGAGGTCACCGACGACGTTCGGACACAGTACGCATGCCATTGCGGCGCTTCCGTCTGCCGTCAATCGATGATCGACGTCACCGCCGCGTGATCTTAAGCAAGACTCGTCGTGGCGCGAACGCGCCATCGGACGGATGGTTTTTCGACCTGATCGACGCAGGAAGTCCCGCGCGAAGCCGCGACCGTCTTGGATGCCCTCATGTCGGACCCAAAAGCGACAATCACATCGGCCCGAAGCGATCATACGCTCGCAGTTTGCCTTCCTATTGCGTATGTACACGATTCCCAGAACACTCCATGCTCTATCTTCACTGTACGCAGAAGCTGCTCAATCGTCTGAAACCCGAGGTGGTCGAGGTCGGAAGCAGTACCACAAAACTCGGCAGTTGGTACGCAACTGTTTTGCCATGGAGGCGGCAGATTGCAATGCTAGTGAATGAGCGAACGCTGCTGCCCGTACTCCTGCCTTTGGCTCCGGCGACCAGCCTTGTAACCAGGTTGCCTGAGGCGCTGGCCGAGATACTGGCCGCTCACGGGGTTTCGCATTCATTCATCGAGTCCGAAGTGTCCCAGATGCAGGTCGTCAAGTACGCCAGGACGCAGAATCGCAGCGTTGTCGGCATCATGGCGCAGTTCGCATATCTCGCCGAAGGGTATCGTGCCGACGACAAGATGACTGACCTCATCAAACTATCGCTAAAACTCGCGCACACACCGTGTGGCCCGCTCTACAAGGGTCCGGTGTCCCCGGACAGAGCATTGGAAGAGCTGACGAGCGATGAGTGAGCGGTCGATTGATCGCTAGCTTCTGCGGCGTATTCTGGTTCACGCAGCCCGGAGCGGCGCCCCAACTTGCCTGACCGCTACCCGATGCGACCGGCTGCGGCCGACCCTGCGCGACCCGGTTCGCGTCGAAATCGCCCGCCGGCTGTCGTGGGTCGACGAGGCTGCCTGCGGCGAGCTCGACGGCGGCCGCCCGAAGTTGAGCGTGTCACATCACCGACGCGACATCGAACGGTCGTGGAGAATGTCGCCATTGCCTATGTCAACTTCGCGATCACCAACCCTGCTCTTTACGAAGCCATGTTCGTCCTGCCGACAGATCTGCGTTTCGCTGAAGCGGAAACGCAGCCCCAATTGAGGGCTGCGTTCGACACGCTGGCAGCAGCGGTTGCGCCCTACTGTGCCGATGTCGATGCCGAGGCAATGACCGAGACGTACTGGTACGCGCTCCATGGACTCGCCGAACTCGAATGCGCCGGCCGCATCAGGCCCGGCGCGCGCGCTGAACGGATCGGGCTTCTCGTCCGGTCGGTCGTTCCAGGCAACAGGTCACCGGAGCCCAGGGCCGGCTCGATCCGGTGATCGTCTTGCCGGGTCGTCCCGGCGAGAGCATCACAGCAATGGCCAGCTGCCCGGCGCCACCGTCACAGGTCCGATCCGGCGTATGCCGCCAGCTCTTCCGGCGTTCCCAATGGAAACGCGTCCTTAAGATGATCAAGAAAAGCCGAGACGCGAGCGCTTAGCAACCGTCTCGAGGGATACAGCGTCCAAAGTGCAATCTCAGGGCCTTCAACGTCGCCCCAATTCGCGAGTCTGCCCGTTGCGACATCATGGCTGACAAGCGACAGCGGCAGACAAGCTGCGCCCACGCCGAGACGAACCATGTCGCGCACCATGATCAGCGACGAAAGATGAGCCACCGGCCGGATTGATAGTCGCGATGTCCCTTCCGGACCTGAAACATCCCAGCAGGCAGTTCGCTCGTCTCCCCTGCGCAGGACAGCGGAAACAGCCGGTTCTTCCTTCCGTCGCGTCAGAACGGGCGCAGCCGCAACCACCATCCGGTCACGCAAAAAGACCCGCCCGACCAGGTTTTCATCGGGATCGGGGTTGACGCGAATCACGAGGTCATATCCTTCCTCGACCATATCGACAGGGCGATCCTCAGTGGTGATCTCCAGTCTCACTTCCGGATGTTTCAGGGCAAACGTGGCGGCGAGTTTGCCCATCGCAACGTGGGAAAAGAGCACCGGCGCGCTGATGCGCAGCCGTCCACGCGGCTGTTCGCCGCCCGATGTGATGGCCGCAGCGCTGTCGGCAAGCTCGGCAAGCAGCGCACCTGTCCGCTCATAAAGGGCTCGGCCCTCCTGCGTGAGTTTCAGGCCGCGCGGTCCGCGCTCGAACAGCCGCAGACGAAGGCTGTTCTCCAATTCCGTGATCCGCCGGGAAAGCGTCGCCTTGGGACGCTCCGTCGCACGGGCGGCCTCCCCGAAGCTTCCAAAACGGGCGACGAGGTTGAAGTCTGCGAGAGCTAACAGGTCCATGTGTTCCACCAGAGAGACACCATGTCTCTTTATAGCATCTTCCGGCCCGCAAATGGATCACTTACCTTGGAGGCAACGCAACTCACTGAAGGAGTGAACATCATGACTATTCTCGTTACTGGCGCTAACGGCCGAATCGGCCGTCAGGTCGTCAATCAGCTCGTCAACCGCGGCGCCGACATGCGCGTGCTCGTTCGCGACCCCGCGAAGGCGACTTTCCCGGCAGGCGTAAGCGTCGCCCAGGGAGATATGCTCGACATCGATTCGCTTCGGAACGCATTCGCCGGAGTCCGCACGCTTTTCCTGCTTAATGCCGTCGCTGCGGACGAATACACCAAAGCGCTCATCGCGCTGAACGTTGCGCGTGAATCCGGCATACAGCGCGTGGTCTATCTGTCGGTCATGCACGCGGAGCGCTTCGTGAATGTGCCGCACTTCTCGGTGAAGTCGGGTGCCGAGCGGATGATCGGAGAGATGGGCTTCAGCGCCACGATCCTGCGGCCTGCGTACTTCATGGACAATGAACTCATGGTCAAGGATGTGATTGTCAACCATGGCGTCTACCCGATGCCGATCGGCAGCAAGGGGGTGGCGATGGTCGACGTGCGCGACATTGCGGAAGTCGCGGCGATCGAACTGATCCGCCGCAATGAGGCGGCGGCCAATCTGCCAAACCACACCATCAACCTCGTCGGCCCTGACACGCTGACGGGATCGGGGCTGGCCGCGATCTGGTCCGAGGTCCTGGGCCGTCCCATCATCTACGGCGGCGACGATCCATCAGGCTTCGAGCAGAACCTGGCGACCTTCCTGCCCAACTGGATGGCGTATGAGATGCGCCTGATGGCCGAGCGTTATGTCAGCGACGGCATGGTCCCCGAGGCCGGCGATGTCACGCGTCTCACGGAGATCCTGGGCCGCCCGCTGCACACATACCGTGAATTCGCAGTGGGGATGGCCTCTTGACATCCGCATCTGAATAAGGTGTTGAGCCGCCGGGCGATCCGCGGCTTACCTGACCGAAGGCTTCAAGAGAGTCATGGGCCGCCCTACCGCTGTCGACGGTGCTAACTGACGCGAGCGCACTGGCGGCCAATTCCCATCACTTTTTGCTAAGTTAGCAAATGCCTTTATCACGGCAGTCCCGTTGTGTCTGGACGATGGCAGACCGAAGTCGACCCGTTCAGACGGTCGCGCCGTCGAGGTCGGAAGGGCAGATATTTGAGTGGAACGGTCATTTCGTTATATCACTCAAGGACAAATCGAGTAGCGCAACGGCGCACGTGGTCCGAGCATTTCATCGCAGCCCGGTCCGCCGCAGTAATCGCGACGGTCTCTGCGGCCACCAGTAACGCGCCGGCTCCGCTCACCGCGCGCATGGGGCGTAGTGGGCACCGCATCGCCCGTATTGCAACTATTCAACATCTGCCTATTCCTTCACCTCCGGCGCTGGGCGTGGTAGGCCGTACTGGATTCGAACCAGTGACCAACGGATTAAAAGTCCGCTGCTCTACCAGCTGAGCTAACGACCCGGGCTACCCAATGCCTATCCGCTGCCGGCGGCCCTTGCAGCGTCTAGCAGATATCAATCCTGCGACCCGTGGTTCGCAACGCATCCAATTTCGGTACGGTCAACGTAAGCACGCCGTTGTCGAACTTCGCCAGGGCGCGGTCGGGGTCGGTGTCGTCTGGCATCGGGATGGTGCGTACGAAGCTTCCATGGTCGCGTTCAAGCCGATAACAGCCGTTCTCCCCGCTGCGCACGTCCTGCGTTTTCTTGCCCCGTAATACGAGCGCTCCGTCCTCCACAGTAACGTTCAAATCCTCCCGCTCCATTCCTGGCAGCTCGGCGGTTACACGCAGCACCGGCCCCTCATCTACCACGTCGATGCGCGGCCGGAAGCGCGATGAACTGAAGTCGCCAAACCATCGTTCGACCACACCACACCCAGCAAACGGATCGTGCAAGAACTCTTCAACTGCACGCAACGGCATGCGCCACTGGTCGCTAGCCAACGGGCCTTCAGCGCTGCCGATGTCGGACTGGCGACCCGCTCCACGCAGGAACTTGAATGGATTCCACTTTTTCAGGTCGTTGTTCATCACATTCTCCGCTGCAGTCTCGCAGGAAAACCGGACATGCTCACTTTCGCTGAAGCCGCGACTTCGCCCCTGCCTGCTCTCAGCACGCACGTCCACGAGCCACATCGCGAGGTGTCGGACAGACGGCGCCGCCGACATCATCCGTCGCTGTCTCGCAAGACTGGCCGGCCAGTCTCCGGCAGACAGCGCAGGTGTTCACGTTTTCCCACATCGGAAGTTCTTCGCCATGCGCTTCCCCTACTTCGGTCGTGCATTCATCCCTTGCCCGATGCGGGAACGACTCGCGCCTCACCAGACCGGAAACACGTCGTCGGGTTGCGGTGCAAACTGGATACCCGAGCCGGGACAGATGACGCGGCCCCGGACGGCGACCCGCTGGTTCAGATACGGCAGCAGCAGCGTAGGCGCCGGCGTGCCCCTTTCGCCGAGCAGGATGTTGGTCACTGCCCTGTCGTCGCAGGGCGACGTCGACGTCCGGTCCAGCATGATGGTCGTATAGTCCCCTTGCGCAAGTGTGCCGTTGCCGCGCTGGATCGTCCCCGTGAGCCAGATATCGCGCTCCAGTGGAAGTGTCAGCAGCGGTTGGCTGGCCGCCGACGCGCCCTCAAAGCCTGAGCTCGCGATCGTTGCTAGCGCCGCGAGTACTGCGAATGACCGTCTGTTCATGGCAAAGAACCTCATACCATCGCCTTTTTCCACGGGAGTCAGGCGGAGGCGCGCGCCCTGCCGGCATGCCCGTGGGCAGAATACCGTTACCTACCCTTTCTTCATCACTGAACCCGGCATCAATCGCTTGATCAGCCTGCTCCGGTCGGCCGGATGCCCGTGATCGAGTCCAACCATCGCTGTTGCCTTTCTTGGACTGCACGTCCGCATAGCCCATGTTTCCGCGCTGCCGCGGCGCTGTCGTCAGGGCGGGTGCCGACTATCGCGTCGCCTCAGGTGAAGTTCCATCGTGACCTCCTTTGCAGCTGCGCACCTCTACTCACCTTGCCTGGCCGCCCGGACCACCTCCGGAAACTTCGGGACGGGCCCGTCAAACGGGCGACGCTCCACCAGCCTGACTGCGTAGTCCAGCGCCTGCGCTTCGGCCTCGTCGCGGCTGGCGCTGCCTTTGTAATTCCGCGGCAGATGCCAGTCCACGTAGATTTCACCATCGCGGGCTATCTGCACGAACGCCGCATGGCCCACTGCCATAGGGGCCGCCGCGCCGGGCGCATTGCGCATGTCGTGCACGGGGAGCGTTCTGATACGAATGTCGTATCCGTTGCGCTGTTCGGTTTTTACCGGCTTCATCGGATCACCCGCCATCAAGTGGTTCAAGCCGCTTTCGCCCGACGGCTATGCGAGCATGCGGCAACTGCGTATCCGCCAGCGTGGTGAAATTTTGACGCATGCCTTGCCCGACCACTAGCGGCCGCGCATAAACAACGTCGCCCGTCGGATGGCGGCTCGCATCGCATCGCCCCATGCACGGAGCATGCGATCGGCGCGTTCCCAGCAGGGCCGCAGAGCATCGGCAACGAAGACTGTCGTGCGGTGCCGGCGTTCGAACAGAGGGGAGTCCGGACGTGAATGAAGGTTGCTCATCGTCTTCTCCTTTGTAGGCAGCAGGGAAGAGAACGGGCTTGCGCGCTCCAGTTCGCCTGCCATGCTGCCGGGCAAACAAATCGAAACACGCAGTGTGCTATCAGTGGATCATTGGGCACACTGCCTGAGCTGGATATAACTTAGCTTCACTGATTAAAAATTTCAAGGCACATTGGACACCTTCAGATTCATGGATGCCACCGTCCAGTATGTCGGCCGCACGGCACTCTGGAGGCGTCCCGTGTCACTGAATCGGCGGCGCCGTGCCCAGTTTCTCGGCCAGCATTCTTTCATACACGCCAAAGTGGAGATCCACCTCGGACTGTTCCACCGTCGTGACGATCAGGTTGATGTGGTCCGATGGCAGACCCAGCACGCCCGCAATGTAAGTTTCGAGTTGCGGCGCACAGATCTTGTCCTTTGGAACGGTGGTGCCGATCGTGGCCTCGTAGATCTTTTCCTGCCGGCAGACCACTTCGACCAGGCGCGCACGGGCGCTCATGTTGTTGTCGACTGCGATACGCACGATCTCCACCGCCTTGCGCATGGCCTCCGTGGGAAAGCCCTTGGTGGAGCGCAGCCGCACGCGGTGCGGGCCCAGCGTCAACCAGTCTGTATCGAATTCCATGATCGTCCTCCTTTCCTCAAATGCCTCGTCGGCGATGATAGGAGCGGCTCAGAAATTTTCAAGCTCGAGCCCCTTGCAAAATTCGTTGGAGGACCTATCTTAGGTTTCGCTCAGGCAGACGCGCGGCCCCTGGTTGTCCTAGACGCCGCGCGCTGCGTGTTTCGATTTGTTTGCCGACGCTGGCAGGCGAACTGGAGCGCGTAGGCCCGTTCGCCTCCATGCGTGATTCGAGGAGGAAAACATCATGAGCGATCTCAATTCCGGCACCGACCTTTTCAGCGAATTCGACCGGCTGCAGCGGCAGATGGCCGGTCTGTTCAACACCTTCCCGTCCAGCCTCCGCGCGAGCCGCTTTGGCACCTTCCCAGCCATCAATATCGGTGCGACCGACGACTCCATCGAGATCGTTGCCTTCGCGCCGGGCGTCGACGCCGCCGGGCTCGACGTGTCAATCGACAAGGGCGTGCTGAGCATCAGCGGCGAGCGCAAACCGTCCCGGCAGGACTTAAGCGATGACACCCGCGTCTATGCGCAGGAGCGCTTCACCGGTGCCTTCCGGCGCGTCATCGAACTGCCGCAGACGGCGGACCCCGACAAGGTGCAGGCCCGTTATGAAAACGGTTGCCTGATGATCACTGTCGGCAAGCGCGAATCGTCCAAGCCACGCGCCATTTCCGTCCGGTAACCACGGGAGCCCGTCATGAACGACACTACCGAAGTCACGCGACGCGACCTGTCCGCGCCCGCGCGCCGGGACGGCGAACAGTCCACCCGTCGCATGACGATTACGCCGGCCGTCGACATCTTTGAGGATGGCCAGGGCGTCACGCTATGGGCCGATTTGCCCGGCGTCACCAGAGACAAGCTGGATGTGCGGGTGCACGACGGCAGCCTCTCGATCGAGGCTGAAGCAGTCGTGCCGACGCCCGCCAATTTGCGCCTGCAGCATGCCGAAGTGCGCGAACCGCGCTTCGCCCGCACTTTCACGCTGGTACCCGACTTCGACACGTCGAAGATCGAGGCGAGCCTGCAGGACGGCGTTCTGAAGTTGACGATCCCGCGTCGCGAGGACGCGCGCCCACGGCGCATCGAAGTCAAAACCGGCTGATATGCCAGCGGCCGAACGGTTTTGGGTGGTGGCAGCCTGGCGCGGCCACCACACCAGCCTGAAATGGGAGGTTCGATGTCTGAAGAAACATGCCATTCGTGGGAAAGGGTTTGAGGTCCTTATCTGCACGGTCCCTGTGCGGCACATCGTGTCGAGCACATCATCGCCCGACGGCCAGGTCGCCGTCGGGCGCGTCGAAACGGGAGGTACTGTACTGGCCGACTGACATCTACCGCGCTTCGGCGAGCGCCGGTCGAGCGCGGATGAAGCACGGCGGGCTGCGTTCGAGTACGTCGTGAAACTCGTCGATCGTGGCGTTTTTGGCGCTCCGTCCGCACGTGCGCTGGCGACAGCGGAGGGCTTGCACAAAACAGGTCGGGTCCTGGAACGGAGAAAACCATGGATATCGATCTGCAAAAGTCGAACCCGTTCAGATTCGTGCGCAAGGACAGGACAGGCGGGCATGACAGGGCGAAGTCTCCCGATACCATGGCTCCGCCATCGGAGCCAGTCACCCAGCCGGGCAGGAGTGGTCGCAACGCGACCGCATGCCACTAGCGGCGCTCGTCGACACATACTGCAAAGCGTCCCCTTCGAGCCTGGTTGGATTTCACACCAGAATTCCTGATGACGGGCGCCGAGCTTGCGGGCGACGTCGTAGCGGTGAAAGTGACTGGCGAGCCAGAACTTGCAGCCATCAAAGAAGACCTTCATCGCCGGCCGCTCTCCGCGCATTGACCCGCGACGGATGGCGGCCATTGCTTCCTCCAACGCTGCGTCGTCGAGGAACGCCCTGGCGAGAAGCTCATCGGGAATCGAGAGTTGCGAATACTTGAGGTAGTCCCTACCGAGCACGCCGGCAGGAAGCGTTTTTGGCGAGCAGGGCGAGCGGGAAGCGCGGGACATCCTGATATCTGTTTTGCGGGTCAGCAGGACGTTGGTCGTGACATGCACACCTGATAACACCGCGCCACTGCGCGTCGCCGCCGTTCATTCTTCAGTCATCAGATGGCGGATGATCAGCGCCGGATCGGCGATGTCCAGAATGAGGCGGCGAAGAATGCGCCTGCGCATATGATCCTCGTCGAGGATCCATGGCGCGCCCTTTTCGCTCAGGTAACGGGCGAGCGCAGCCTGCTGGTCCGCGTTGGCGGGCAGGTCAAGCCGCACGGCAAGCAGTCCCGCGACGACGTCGTCGATCTCAATGTCCAGCGGCTTCGAGTCAATCAGAAGTTGCAGCTTCATATCCGGCCCGAGGGAAAAGCGGCGCCGCATGACGGAGACGGTGGCAGCGCCGAAAGGGAGTGCGCCCGTCGCGGCGGCTGCCCGACAGGCGCTCGCAGTAGTACCTTACGACTTCATCAATACTCGAGCTCCGGTGCGGCAGGCGCAGGCTTTTCGTCCTTCGGGGCGTCAGCGACGGTTGCATCCGTCGTCAGGATCAGCCCGGCTATCGACGCGGCGTTCTGAAGCGCCGTGCGCGCGACCTTCGTGGGGTCGACCACGCCCGCCTCGACAAGATCGCCGTATTCGCCCGTGGCCGCGTTGTAGCCAAAATTGCCCTTGCCTTCGAGCACCTTCGCAATCACCACCGAGGGTTCGTCGCCAGCGTTTGATGCGATGACTCGCAATGGCGCTTCGAGCGCGCGCAGCACGATCTGGATGCCCGCATCCTGATCGCTGTTGGCGCCCTGCAGGCTGCTCACCGCCGCTCGCGCACGCAGCAGCGCCACGCCACCGCCGGGCACGATGCCTTCCTCGACCGCCGCGCGCGTGGCATGCAGCGCGTCGTCAACACGGTCCTTTTTCTCCTTCATCTCGACTTCGGTTGCTGCGCCGACCTTGATAACGGCCACGCCGCCCGCCAGCTTGGCCACGCGTTCCTGCAGCCTCTCACGGTCATAGTCGCTCGTCGCCTCGTCGATCTGCACGCGGATCGATTTCACGCGTGCTTCAATGCGCTTTGCGTCGCCCGCGCCATCGATGATGATCGTGTCGTCCTTGCGCACTTCGACGCGCTTTGCGCGACCGAGATCTTCGAGCGTTGCCTTCTCGAGCTGTTTGCCCGTTTCTTCCGAAATGACGGCGCCGCCAGTCAGGATGGCAATATCTTCCAGTATCGCCTTGCGCCTGTCGCCGAAGCCCGGTGCCTTGACGGCGGCGACCTTGAGGATGCCGCGCATCGCGTTCACCACGAGCGTGGCCAGCGCCTCGCCGTCGATATCTTCTGCTACGATCAGCAGGGGCTTGCCCGCCTTGGATGTCGCTTCGAGCACGGGAAGCAGATCACGGATGTTCGAGATCTTCTTGTCGTGCAGCAGGATCAGGGCGTCGTCGAGATACGCGGCCTGCCTGTCGGGATCGTTGATGAAATACGGGCTGATGTAGCCGCGATCGAACTGCATGCCCTCAACCACATCGAGTTCGTTCTCAAGCGACTTGCCGTCCTCGACCGTGATGACGCCTTCCTTGCCGACCTTCTCCATTGCGTCGGCGATGATCTTGCCGATCGCCTCATCGGAGTTGGCCGAAATAGAACCTACCTGCGCAATCTCCCGATTCGTCGAAATCTTCTTCGACTGCTTGCGCAGTTCATCCAGTACGGCGCTTACCGCCTTGTCGATACCGCGCTTCAGATCCATCGGATTGAGCCCAGCGGCCACATGCTTCATCCCTTCCTGCACGATCGCCTGTGCGAGCACAGTTGCAGTGGTCGTACCATCGCCCGCCACGTCTGCAGTCTTCGATGCGACCTGCTTCACGATCTGTGCGCCCATGTTTTCGAAGCGGTCCTTCAGCTCGATTTCCTTCGCAACCGAGACACCATCTTTGGTAATGGTCGGCGCGCCGAAGCTGCGCTCAAGCAGAACATTGCGGCCTTTCGGTCCGAGCGTGACTTTCACGGCGTCTGCGAGGACATTCACGCCCTTGACGATACGGGTGCGGGCGCTGTCATGGAACCTGACGTCTTTTGCACTCATTTTGCTGCTCCAGATAAAAGTCGTTAAGGTGTAGCGGACTGTGTCCGCTACGGACCAAGCTTTCAGGCCGCCTTGCGGGCGACCGTATCGGCTTCGAGGACGCCCATGACGTCTTCCTCACGCATGACAAGCAGTTCTTCGCCATCGACCTTGACAGTCTGGCCTGCGTATTTGCCGAATAAAACCTGGTCCCCGACTTTCAGCTGTAGCGCGCGCAGCGTTCCATCCTGCAACAGGCGGCCGCTGCCGACCGCAACGACTTCACCCTGTTCGGGTTTCTCGGCGGCTGAGTCCGGAATCACGATGCCCGAGGCTGTCGTCCGCTGCGTCTCGATTCGCTTGACGATAACCCGGTCGTAGAGGGGACGAATCTGCATTTCCATCTCCTGAGCGATAAAGGATCACCAATAAGGGAATCCGGCTACCAGGCGACGCCGCGCGAAGCGCCGCAGGGCAGCCGTGCCAGTGACTGGCGGAAAGCGAAATAGAGGCGGCCGACACGCTCTTCAAGAGGGCGAAAACTGCACAGTTTGTAACAAAAAGTTTCAGCGTGACAGGATGATGTGATTGACGGCACCAAGGCGATAAACAGTCCGCCCGTGTCCGTCACCGCGACGCGGCGCAGCCGGCACGGGGCACGGTGGCCGGCGTCCGCCGTCGGCCTCGAGCGTGTCGTCCGGTTCCTCGAGGGCGCTCCACAGGCCGCCCTTGATCGGCCTGAACAGCCAGCGAAGGTAGCCTTTGCGGGCAGCAAGCCGCATCAGTTCGAAGCGGTCGGTGTCGTCGGCAAGGAGCTGCGGGCCACGCGCCACATCTTCTCCATAGTCACCAAACGCCTGACGGCATGCGAGCGCTTCGCTTGCGCTTGCGCCAATCACGTCGCAGCCACGCCGCTCGACGCGTTCAAGGTCCCAGGCGCCGAATTGCCATGCGGCGTCGAGCAGGATGGCATCTACGGTCTCGAAGCTCCGCCACGACGTGTCAAGCTGGAGCGCCGAGCCGGGAACCGGCCTTGGCGGTATGTCGACGCCAGGCAGTACGAGCGGAGTCGCGCGCCGGAAACCGTGCCAGTGAAGTATTGCAACGAGTGGCGTATTCACCCGAGCCGCCACCGTGACTGTGACGGCAAAGAGCGGCAGGCGCACGCTCTTGATCTGGTCATGAAGCGTAGCGAAAAGGTCCATAAAGCCTCCCGTGAGACATGTTGCAGAGCCTCTTGAATTTTCCGTTGCTTGCGCTATTTTATGCATCGCTCAGGCAGTCGCGATAAGCGCTGCGTGTTTCGATCTGTTTGCCGGCGGAGCTTCTCTACCGACGGGCGGACTGGAGCGCGTGGTCCGGTTCGTCGTCGTGAGAGACCCCGGCTTAAGTAGCCTCAGTGGCTTGAGGGAGCCAGTCATGACCTTTTATTTAGCACCGACCTGCGCAGCGACTTCGATCGCCTGCACGGTCGAAAAGCCAATGTCTTGGCGTGCCACCGCGGGGCCTAGGCGAGACGCGCAGCGCCTCCTCCACCCGCCCCCACATCGATAACGCCGACGACAGTGTCGGCAGCACGGCGTTTTCGCCGGGCCAGGCAATCGCCCCGGCAGTGACCACTTGGCTCGAGGACCTGGCTTCGCCCGGGCACCTGCTCGCACGAAAGCGCCACGCTGCCCGACGGCACGGCCCTTGTACGGCCTACACTATGCGTCCTTTTTCTGTACCGCGCCCGTGTTATCCGGGCCCTGTTCTACGGGAGACGGAAATGCTCACTCCGCACGAATTTGCGACCCTTATGCTGGTCCGTCAGGCGCCGGACCAGCTCGACATGCATCGCGCCGAGCTTGACGCGCTGCTCGAACGCCAGCTGGTCATGCTGGAACATTGCCCCTCGGGCGCGCGCCGCGCGCACCTGACCGGAAAGGGCAGAACGTTCCTCGACGCGCTGCACCCGGACGACACGTCCGGAGGTCGGCACGGCAACGAAAGTCGGAAACGCCCGAAGACGACGCGTGCGCCGGGCGCGCGCACAACGGGCATCGTAATGCCGGGACGAACGGGATGAGTGGTCGCGCGATCGCAACACAGGACTGCCCCGCCAGTCAGGCGTCGCACGCGAGCTCCGGTCGCGGCGCCATACCTTGCCGGAGGTGTTGTATGCACACGGAGAAAGTTCTGGAGTATCACGGGTGTGAGGTACGGCCAGTCGTAATCCTTGGCCCGACCGGACGCTATGCAGCCGCGGCCGTTGTCACCGACCGGGCCGGCGAGACACGTACGCTCGGCGTCGATGGAGATTTCTGCTACGCGCAGGAGGCGCGCAATGAAGCGCTGGAACTCGCTATTGCATGGATTCAGCAACGTTCAGTCGTGTCCGAACGGTACGTCCGGCGGATCTAGCGGCGGCCAGCATGCAGCGTCGAATTGCACTGCATCCTGGCTCACGTCAGCACGAGGGAAAAAGAAATGACAGACATTGGAATCATCGCCCCGCTGGAAACCGAGCTTTATGAACGCATCAAGTTCCTGCTCTTCAGCGTAAATTTGCCGGTGCAGCGCCTGAAAGCCGATGTCGACAATATCGGGCGCTTCACCGCGTCGGACGCACGTTCACCGCAACTGCGTCTCGTTGAGGCCATGCCGCCACTTACGCCCGCTGCCGAAGCAATCGTGCGTGCCCTGATCCGTTCGTACGGCGTCGAACTGTTTCAGGGCGGCGGCGCGAAGGCCGCGTTGATCGCCATGCTCAAAGCCGGACCGGTGAGGTTCGGACAGACCGCGTTGACGGTGGATTCCGACGCTCCGATGCCAGAGCGGGCGCGACGACTCATCGCAGAGTTCAACCGCATTTTTGAGCGCTATCCCGAGAGAGGCTTCTCGCAGGCCCGAGACGTACTTTCGTCGATAGGGCTTCCCGGTCGACCGGGACGCCCCGGGTTATGACACTCTGACGCGACAGAAACCGCCGGCATGCCCGGCTCATCTGCGTGCCTGACTGATTTGCCGCGAATGCCATCCGAAGAATTCTGCCCTCGAACTCGCCCCGCACACACGGTCCTGCCGACCGTTGGAAAGTAGGTTGACATTGAAGCTTCGTGAAATCTCGGCGATTCGAACGAGACTTGACTCAACGACCGATGCAGTTCGAAATCGCGAAGCAGACCCGGCAGAGTTTCGAGGAATGGATTTCTGCTTGAGGATTGAATCCTCCCAACTATCTCTCCATGCGCTTTCCCAAACGACGTTTAGTGAATGTTGGGTGTGTGGGCGTAATCGGGCTTTGTGACGGTGCACGTCACCGGGTGCATGATGACGGTTTTTCCGGCGGTTATTACGACCGTGGTCTGTACATTTACACTACGCCATCGACTGGCCGCCAAGTAAGTAAACTCCGGTGGAAGAGTGGGCTCTCCCTGTGCGACAGGTCACCGTGGCATTGCGATCATCGACAATCGTCGCGACGATTGCGGCCACATCCAATCCGGCATCGGGCTTTCAATTTATGTAGCAACCTCGCAAGAAGAGTCGGGCTACATCACTGCAGGCATCCGACGCTTGTCTGCCTGTGCGTGGCCTGGAAGATACAACCGTCGCGTCAACGGAAAGAGTCCTGGCATCAATGATTGTGGGGATGACCCATGAGGCCCATGACTGCCCACGCCGCATTTGCGCGGCGCTGATTGTTGCATTGCTCGCCGGCTGTAGTGACGGCGGTGGAAGCAGCGGCGTCGCCAAGCGCTAGACAATCGAATGACCCGTTGCTGAGTCGAGCTACCGTCTCAATGTCCTAGCGACGCATCTGACGAAGGTATCTTCCTGGCCGCGGCTTGCCGGTCGTCCCGTCGCGCGCAAGCTCCCCGGTGGAGCGTCGCCCGTCGAACCGTGTACGGTAGAGTCGAGATGTGGCGCGGTAGCGGTAGGTTCGGTTTGTCTGTTGCCGCCCCTTTCGTCTGGCGGTGCCCGAGTAACCTCGCCTTAACCCAGTTTCCACACCCCGCTCATCGAACCGGGCATGCAGATCTCCCGCATCCGGCTCTCGGACAAGACATCACGCCTTCGTACACGGCACGTTACACCCAAGGCCCCGTCAGACGCACAAGACCGAAGTGCTTGTAGAGGTGCGGGCGTGGATAGCCCCCGCGCCTGCTTCGCCTGGCTTTGTACTTGTTGCATAACCACCGACGCAACCGCGCAGCGGTGTAGTTGTCGAGCGCCCGATACGCGCGTCTGTCCGTGCCTACACTGAAGTAGTTCGCCCAGCCGCGCAGCGTGCGGTTCAACTTGCCCACCAGCTCCGTGGTCTACTGCCATACCATCTTGAGGGCAGTCATCGCATGAATCTTCTCGACCATGCGACGGATACTCTTCTTCGACGGACGCATGCCCATGCGGGCCTGCCCAGTCGTGGCCGAGTACAGCCGCCCAAACGTGTAACCCAGGAAGTCGAATGTGCCTTCCGGCACCTTGCAGATGCGTGTCTTCTCCTCGTTGACCGTCAGCTTCAGTTTGCCCATGATCTCGCGCAGTTTCAGCAACGCCTCTTCGGCCTTGCCTTGTTTGCACAGGATCACAAGATCATCCGCATAGGTCACGATGCGACTGCCAAGACTGCGCGGAAGTCCGAGCTTCTTCCATGCCAGCACAAACCGACGCATGTAGATATTCGCCAGCAGTGGTGAGATGGGAGACCCCTGCGGAATGCCGTGCCTGCTATCTCTGGCCTCCGTCGTGCGTGTCTTCCGGCCTCGGGTATCGGTTTCTTCAACGGGGCATTCCAGCCACATCCTGATCAGATGCAGCACACGCCGATCAACGATGCGCCGCGCGAGCGACAACATCAATTCGGCGTGGGGAATACTTCCGAAGTAGTCCGCGAGGTCGGCGTCAACGACATCCGTTTGCCCTCGATGCAGCCGCTCCTCCACCTCGATTACCGCTTGCTGGGCATTTCGCCCCGGGCGGTAAGCGTACTGCTCTGGCGGAAGGTCCGCTTCGAAGATCGGTTCGAGCACCAGCATCGCTGCTGTCATGCACACCCGATCCCGCAGGGTTGAGATGCCCAGCGGCCTCAGCTTGCCATTGGCCTTCGGGATAAACACTCTTCTGATAGGGTCCGGCCGGTAAGTCTCCTGCCTGAGCGCAAGCGCCAGTTCGCCGAGCCACTTCTGCACCCCGTACGCTTCGTCCTCTGCGAAGTCCTGCCGATCGACACCCGGCGCGCCCCTGTTCGAGCGACACTGGGCGTACGCATGCGCCAGCACATCCTCGCGATAGATCTTGTCGTACAGCGCGTAGAAGCGGTACCCGGCTTCTGCCTTCGCTTTCGCGTGTAACGCCATCTGCAGCTTCTGAACACGAATCGGAGTTGATAGGTTGCCCAATCTCCACGTCCTCACCACGTATTGCGTCTGTCCTGAACTGAGGCCCCTTCCCTCCACCAGCATTACACCGGCTTCATCGGTAATACGGGCCTCTCCGTCATCCCAAGGCGCCCGGCCTGTCCCTCGCGGGCGTCCGGTTGGTCATCCCTGACCACGCCAAGGGACTTCCCGTGTTGCGTACGCTTTCCTTGTGTACATGCTGTCGCCACTACCCCGGCGCAGCGACTGGGCGTCCAGCGTGCTCATTCACCCAGCCGTATCAACCTTCCCCGATAGGGTTGTCGGGTCGGCCTGCGCATCGACCTTTTCGAGGTTTGCTCGGCGTTCACTCGCGTTACGGCCTGCACACTCGCGCTGTCACCAATTTGTGACACGCATCACCGAAGGCTTCAGCCACTTCGTTGCCTCCATAGCTGCTCCGGTTGCTTCCGGCTGGAGCGGTTGCCGGGCGGGGCTTGCACCCGCTGGAAAGCGCCACCTTTTCACGGCGCACACCCGCTTCGGCCAGTCAGCACTCGCTGCCATGGGCGTCCCTTGATGGAGTGCAACAGTCGTTCGCTGGCGGTATAGAAGAGCCACCCCATTGCTGGAGCGGCGTAGAAGTTCGTCATTGTGCCGAGAGCGGTTGGCGAACCGGAGAGAGAGTTGTAGATCCAGCTACGAACGCGCTTGTCAGAACGCAGCCTTTCCCACCGACGCGCCACCGTCAACGAATAACGTTTGTCCAGTGATAAAGCCCGCATCCTCGGACAGAAAGAATGCTAAAGCCGCGGCCAATTCCTCAGGTTTACCGAACCGCTTCATCGGCACGAGCGAAAGAAAGCGCTGCTCCGCTTCGCTGCCCGCGGGCGTGTTCTGCCGGAATAGTTCGGTTTCGGTGGGCCCAGGCGCGACGGAATTGACAGTGACGCCCGTCTGCGCAAGCTCAAGCGCCCACGTGCGCGTAAAGCTCATCATCGCGGCTTTCGCCGCAGCGTAAGCCGTGCGGTTCGCCACGCCAAGAACGACAAGGCTGGAGAGATTGACGATTCGCCCCCACCCTCGGTTCCGCATGCCGGGCAGCAGGGCTTGTACGGTCTGCACGGCAGAAGTGAGGTTATGACGGAAGGACGCTTCGAGATCGTCGAGATCGATCGCTTCAACACCGGCCAGCCGGACGAACCCCGCGTTATTGACGACGCCATCGAAGGCATAGCGCTCGGCCAGCCCCTCGAGCGCACGCGCGGTCGCATGTCGATCCGTCAGATCGACTGAAACCAGTGTGCCGGGAAAACTTGAATCGTCGGCGCCGCGTGCGAGACCGACAACCTGGTGTCCGTCGGCGGCGAGCCGGTTCGACAAAGCACGCCCGATACCCTTGCTGGCACCCGTTACCAAGAATGTACGTTTGAACATCGGAAAATCCTGAACAGCATAAGAGAGTTGGCCCGTATAGTCTGCAAGAACGCTAGCCCCAACGGGAATTCAAAATGATGGTGCACAAGTTCACGCGCTCGAAGCCTGAGTCCTTGTGCGCCAGAAAATCGTCGTTAAATGTGCCGAATGTGGTGGCTGGACGATGCTTCATGCCTTCATAAAAGGCGTCGATCATCTTGCCGCCGAAATCGGTGCCGCGCGGGTAGGCTGCGATCACCGCCGTGCGCTGCTCCTCTGAAAGCGTATCGAAGCCCCGCCCCGCCACATCCATTCCAGCTCCGGCCTGCACCAGCGCGATTTCACCATGCATGTGCTCGGGAATGCCCGGCGTCGTATGGAGCGCCACAGCGGTCCACACTTTCGCTACGTCAGCTTCGTCAACATGATGACTGCGCAGAAAATCGCGCGCGGCGTTGGCGCCGTCCACTTCAAAACGCAGTTCGCTCTCCCGGTAGGCCGACGTCAACCCGATATCGTGGAACATAGCCGCAACGTAGAGCAGCTCCGGATCGAAGGCGACACGCTTTTGTTTTCCCAGCAGCGCGCCCCATAGGTAGACCCGTGTCGAGTGGTTAAACAACAGTTCGCTTTCGGTGTCGCGAATGAGCTGCGCGACCTCCCGCGCCAGTTGGCTGTCGGGAATGACGACGCCAGGCATGTCGTTCGCCGGCGCTGTTTTATCCTGCTTCATTTGGTTCCTCGAGCTGGAGATAGCGTGCGGTTTCCGCGACACGCTTGACTTCCGGACCGCGCCGCGTGGTCCGCTGATCCCGCATGGGCATTGTCTGGCGGCGCTACACCGGGAAAGTTACGCTTCCCTTGAGTCATGGAAAAGACCCAAGATCGAACAATCCGAATGTACTATCGCGTCCATGACAAAGCTTTCTATCGGCCTCGATCGCTCCGGACGCATCTCTCTATCAGCGCAAATCTACGGCTCGATTCGAGATGCGATCGAGTCGGGCCAGCTTGCCGCTGGCGCAAGGCTGCCCTCCTGGTCGGATCTGGCCGCGCAGCTCGGCGTATCCCGGGGCACCGTGCGGGCCGCCTATGAACGTCTGATCGACGAGCAGTTCGCGATCGGTCTGGGCGCGGCCGGCACCCGGGTAACCGCGCGGCCCTCGCCCGCGACGACCGGATGGTCGCCCGAGGCGCCGCCGCTGCCCGATCTGTTCTACGACTTCAATGCGGCGCCTTTGGCGTTTCAAATGGGTGTGCCCTCCCAGGACGCCTTTCCGTTCAAGCTCTGGTCACGCATTCAGGCGCGCGCGGCGCGCCGGGCGGCAGCGGCTCCTGTCGGCTACCCCGATCCACGCGGCGAACCGGACTTGCGACAGGAGATCGCGGCGTATCTTGGTGTCTCGCGCGGGCTTCGATGTAGTCCCTCCCAAGTCTTCGTCACGACAGGTTTCTCCGGCGCGCTCAATCTCGCGATTCGCGCCCTGCGCGTGGAGGGCAGACAAGCCTGGTTGGAAGACCCCGGCTTTCCGCTCACGCGTACGGCGCTCGGGCTGGCGGGCATGACCGTGGCAGGCGTGCCGGTGGACACGGACGGGCTCGATATCGACGCAGGCCTTCGGATCGCGCCCGAAGCCGCCCTCGCGGTGGTGACACCGGGCCAGCAGGCGCCGCTCGGGATGACGATGTCCCTCGCTCGACGGATTTCACTGCTCGGCTGGGCCAGACAACACGACGCCTGGATCGTCGAAGACGATTATCTCGGCGAGTTGCAGCTGAAAGGACGGGCCGCACCGGCACTGGCTTCGCTTGATCAGGACGGACGGGTGCTGCACATCGGGACCTTCAGCAAGACGATCAGCCCCGCACTGCGCCTGGGGTTTCTCGTTGTTCCGCCAGCCATGGCACGGCACTTCGGCGACGTCGCGGCGTGCCTTACGCCCGCCCCGGCTGCATCGGAGCAGCACGCCGTGACTGAGTTCATGCACGAGGGACACTATCTTCGCCATCTGCGCCGAATGAAGCGTCTTTACGCTGCACGACAGGAAGCCCTGGTTCGTTGTCTGAAGGAACTGGGCTCGGATTCAATCAAAGTGCGGGCCGCCGCCGGCATGACCGTCGTAGTCGCGCTTCCCCAGTCCGTATCGGATGTCGATGTCGCTGCGCGAGCGCGAGCCTTCGGGCTGGCCCCGGTTCCTCTCTCGCCCTGGTATACGCGCGATCCGGGGCAGCAGGGGCTACTGCTCGGCGTGACGAATCTCAATGACAAGCGCCTGGCGGGCAACTGTTCACGCCTGCTGGAACTCGTTCTAGGACGCCACTGAAGAACCAGCGGCGCGGGGTCCCCGATCGCCTCTTGGTACATCGAAAATGTTCATTCCTGGTGCTTTTGCGTGCCCGCATGTCACACGACAATGCGAAAGCACAAAGGAGCACGACATCCATGAACATTCAATCCATCGCAAGAGCCGCCTGTACAGCCATGGCCTTCGGCATCGCCGTGCCCGCCGCGGCGCATGGTGCGGCTGAAACCGTCACACCTAACTTTCAGCATGCCATTCCCAACATTCCGGGCAAGTCGTTGACCGCCGTCGTCGTCGATTACGCACCGGGTGCCGCGTCTTCAGCGCACAGGCATGCGGGCTCGGCCTTCATCTATGCCTATGTCGTATCGGGCGAGATCGAGTCACAGGTCGATGACGGTCCGAAGCGTGTCTACCATGCCGGCGAAAGCTTCTTCGAGGAGCCCGGCGCCGTTCACCGCATGAGCCGCAACGCGAGCGAAACAGAGCCTGCAAAGCTACTCGCCGTGTTCGTCGTGGACAGCAACGACAAAGCGCTGACCACGCCCATCAAGTAATCCACCACCTTAAGGAGTCACCTCATGAGCAAGCGTCTCGACTACGTTCAGATTGCGCCGGCGGGCGTCAAAGCCCTTGGCGGCGTCTACGGCTACGTCATGCAGAGCGACCTGTCGCCGGTTCTCGTCGACCTGGTCTACCTCCGCGTCTCGCAGATCAACAACTGCGCCTATTGCCTGGACATGCATACACGCGACCTGCTGAAAAAAGGTGTGAAGGTCGAAAAGCTTGCGCTCGTGCAGGCATGGAGGGAAACGGGCCATATGTTCGACGTTCGCGAGCGCGCAGCACTCGCGTGGGCCGAATCGGTCACGCTGGTGGCGCAGACCGGCGTGCCGGACGCGGCCTACGAGGCTGCCCGCGCCGCGTTCAATGAACGCGAACTGGTTGACCTGACCATCGCCATCAGTCTGATGAATACCTATAACCGTATGGCGATCAGCTTCCGGAACACGCCTCAGGCCGTCATGGAGCAGTGAAGCGCCTCGCAACGTGACTCGACGTGGCCTGGCCGGGCGGTTGCATGCAATCATCCTTCAAGTACTATGGATAGGCGGGGCACGAGTAAGTACGTTAAGGCTTCCGACATGACGCGTCAGGAATGTCGAGGACTTCGTGCATATAGGCGTACTCAACGAACCAGCCCTGCTTGCCCGCCCTCTGGACGCAGCCGTCGTGCACGGCAGTAGCGCGATGCTTTCCCTCACAGGATGCTCAGTCCGATCCGACGGAAAATGACTGGCGGCCGCGTATCTTATCCGGAAGCGAACGGGTCGCTATGCGGTCGTTATCCAGTCGCGTGCAAGGTCCAACCCATCGCGGATGCGGTCATCGCGGACCGCACACTGTAAATCTGAAGCGCAAACCGCCCGTCAGCAATCTGCCCATATCGAAGTTGCAATTGCCCGCTAAATTCTCTGCGTTTATCGCGTGCGTCCTGCCAGATGGCGTGCACCGCTTCACTGCCTTCTTCAAAGGCAAATCACCGAGTTCGTAGTCCGTAGCAAGGAACGACTTCCATGACAGGCGCAGACTTGTCCAGCATGCTCGCCGACATGCTTCCGAGGTTATGGGCTTTCGCATTGCGTATTTCCGGCGATCAGCACGACGCCGAAGATCTCGTGCAGCGCGCGTGCGTGCGCGGGCTGGAACGCGCGCATCAGTTGCAGGCGGACACGGCCCCGCTCAGCTGGATGTTTTCGATCGTTCACTCCACGTGGATCAACGAACTGCGTGCGCGTTCGGTGCGCAGCCGTTCGAGCATGGAGTGGGACGACGACTTTCTCGAAACGGTTGAAGACCCGTCGGCGCGCACGCCTGAACAGATCACGATGAACGCGCAGATCATCGAGGCCGTGCAGCGTCTGCCCGAGGCGCAGCGCGTCGTGATGCTGCTCGTCGCCGTCGAAGGCCTCAGCTACAGCGAAACGGCGGAGACGCTCAAAGTGCCCATCGGCACCGTGATGAGCCGGCTGTCGCGTGCGCGTCAGGCCATCGGCGCGCTGTTTGCGGGCAAAGCGGCCCAGCCGCTGAAAATGGCGGCATTCGGCAAGGACTCGGCGTCATGAAAGTAGACGACATCACGCTGATGGCCTACGTCGACGGCGAACTCGATATCGAGGAGCGCCGCGAGATCGAGCGCGAACTCGATCATTCGCCGGAACTCGCGGAGCGTATCGAACTGTTCCGCGCGTCGAGCCTGCCGTTCCACGACGCGTTCGCGCAGCAGAAGCTGCCGCCCATGCCCGAGTCGCTGACGCGCAAGATCGCCGAACTGGCTCGCACGCATGCGAGCTCGACGTCGACTGTGCCACCCGGACCCGCCGCGAACCACGCCGGCGCGCGCCGCCTAAGGCTGGCGTGGCAGGCGTGCCACCGTCCGCGCCGATCCGCTCGCGCATGCGCTTTTCTGCGTCTGGCTCGCTGTCGCGTTCGTTGCAGGTGTGTTCTGCTGCGGTGTTGCGTTGCGTCTGACACCGGGTGTGCTGTCAGGAAGCGTGACGTCGACGGTTGCATCGGCGCAGTCCGCGTCGCCGTGGGTGGTGGCGACGGCCGAGCACGACCGGTTTGTGGTGAAAGGCAGATCGTCTATCTACCGAAATCGGGCGGCCCCGTTGCGCTGCGCGTCGTGAAGGATGCGAAGCCGGGACCAGTCGATCGCGCAGCAGAGGATCGACGACATGAACGTCGTTACGTGGCGGCGGTCGGAATTGAGCTATGCGCTGATCGGCTCTGCGGGAGAGGTCGATCTCGTGGCGGCAGCTTCTGTTCAACCAACGCCTCGCGGTGCGGTAGTCGCGATGCCTTGAAGACGGCGACCTGGTCCGCGACTTCCGCGTGCGTAGTTCGTCGTCGACATTCATACGCCCGGGGTACGGGTCGGAGTGCCACCGCATTGATGTGGCTCGCTTCACTGCGATGTCACGGTTTGATGCCCATATAGTAAAACGCTCGGGTCACCCAACGGGTTGACATGCCGATTGCGGTGCACTCGCGCGAAGATCTGACAATCCGCGCGCCCTGGTACAGCGGCAGCTCGCCACGGGATGGTCCGGCACGGGCGCGCGGCTGAACATCGCATCGACATCGCGATTGGCGACGCATACGACGTCAGGCTGAAGGTTCACTGAAGGACCACTGACGCGGGCATGGCATAAGGTCGACGCCCCTCGATTGAAGCCAGCCGCCGACCGCCTGGCAAGCAACAATCTACGTACACGTTTGGTCCGGAAATTCCCCCGTCGCCTTCCGCAGGCGTCGTCTCGAACACGTTGCGATGAGCCGATCGTGTTCGGAACCAGCGATATCCAAACCCAAAACATCGTTGCCCGGTTAGAGCCCGTAAAACGATGCGAACTCGTCAACGGGTACCTTCGGCATCTGAGGGCGTCGCTTTGCCCATTCAGGATCGCCGTAACCCATTGCCATCGTGCAGACTACCAGTTCCTCGGGGCCGAGAGTCAGCTCTTCTCGAATGACTGCGTGATAACGCGAAAGAAACTCCTGGGTACACGTGTCCAGCCCCCGTGCCTTTGCCGCGAGCATGATGTTCTGGATGAACATGCCAAGGTCCAGCCAACTGCCTTTCTCGAGACGCCGGTCGATCGTAAAGATCAGGGCGACTGGCGCGTCAAAGAATCGGCAATTCCGCGCGGTATTCGCTGCGCGGGCTGCAACGTCTTCCCGGCCTATACCCAGAGACCCGAAAAAGACCGTGCCAAACTCACGTAGACGCGACGCGAACGGTTCAGGTAAAGCCTCTGGAAGGTAGCGATACTCGGACGAGTGATCGCCTGGGAATGCTTCGTGCGCAGCATTGATCGCATCAATCAGACGCATTTTTGCGTCCCCTGCCGTGACATGGACGCGCCAGGGCTGCACATTCGCACCGGTAGCGGCGTACCGCGCGGAATTGAGAATTCCCTTCACGACTGCCGGGTCAACCTCACGATTCAAATAGAACCGGTTGGCAAAGCGACTCATCATGATTCTTTCGAGTTCGGTCAATTCATGCGCTGTTTCGATAACTTCGGTCAACATAGAGATAGCCCTTCAATGAATGCCTGCTTGCAGGCTACACGGCTGGCCCGATTCCAAGAAGTGCATTTTTCTGAAGAGCTAAATGCATGACATGCATGCGAGCGCCTGCCCGCCCGCTCTACGCGGCACTGGTCGCGGCCGCCGTCAAGGCGGCGTCTGCTAAAGCGGCGCGCAGCCAGGCATGGCCACGATCCTCTGTGTGCCGTTCGTGCCAAATCATCTGCAGCGCGCGCGTCGTCGGCTCCCATGGCAATTCCGTTGCGTAGACCATGCCCGAGCGCGCGAAAAACCTGGCGAGCGACGCCGGCACGATCGCTGCCGTTCGCGTCCCTGCCAGCAAGCTCGGGATAGCCAGGAAATGAGGTTGGACGATCCTGAACTCCGGCCGTTTGCCGACCGATTCGAAGGCCGCCAGCAGCGCGGTGCGGTCGAACATCTCCGTCCTTCTCGTCAGTCCGCGCTCAGACAGGAAGCCATCCTCGGAACCTCCGGTAGAAACCACCAGAAGCGGAAGACCGGCGAAGTCTTTCAGGCTGATTTCTCGTCCAGCGAGCGGGTGATTGGAGGCGATAACCATCATGTCCCGTTCTTCGAACAAAACCTTTTGGTGAATTCGGGCTGGCACGTTCGAAAACGATCCAAGTGCGATTTCGACCCGGCCGACATCGATCTGGGTAGTCAAGTCGATCCTACTTGCAGGCAGTAGCGTGATGCCCGCGTTGGGCGCAGCGAGCGACGTTGCTTGAAGAAATTTGGGTAACACGACTGCGGTGATGTAATCGGTTGCCGCGATGCAGAATTGCCGCTGCGTGCTGGCAGGGTCGAACTGCTTCGGCCCGATTGCGCGCTCAATTATCACAAGCGCATCCCGTACAAGTGGCGCCATCTCCAGCGCACGGGCCGTGGGTTCCATTCCGGTCGCCGTTCGCACAAACAGATCATCGTTAAGAAACGCTCGGAGACGGGACAGCGCGTGGCTGACTGCGGACGGGCTTAGATTGATCGCCTCGCTTGCACGAAGAACGTTCCGTTCGCGCATGATCGCGTCAAACACACGAAGCAAATTCAGATCTAGGTTACTCATCGCGATTGCTCTGCTGTGCATCAGTAGCCTGTCAAATTTCCTGTCAATGTATAACCTTGGCGACTAGCAAATCCACACCTACACCAATGGGCGAGTGAGGTTGACCCGCGAAAACGGACACCTATTCTTTTGATGAGAAGGAGGTGTCGAAATGGGCAGACATCGTATGCCATACCCAGCGGACTTCCGGGCCCAGATAGTCGAACTGGTGAAGTCCGGACGTACGCCTGAGGACCTCGCGCGCGAGTTCGAACCGACCGCACAGACGATCATCAACTGGGTCGCGCAGGCCGATCGTGACGTCGGTGTGCGTCATGACGGACTGACCACGGCCGAACGGCAGGAGCTCACGCGGTTGCGTCGTGAGAACCGGCAGCTGAAGATGGAACGGGACATTCTCTCGCAGGCGGCGGCCTGGTTCGCGCGGGAGACGGGAGCCGTTCCGCCGAAGGGCGGTATGGATTCATGAGAGCGAACCGGGCCTGCTGGCCCGTTGCCACGATGGCGCGGCTGCTCGGTGTTTCCACGAGCGGCTTCTACGCGTGGCTGGCACGCGAACCATCGCGCCATGCATGCAGTGATGCGCAACTGCTGGCGCGCATCCGTACGCTGCACACGAGCTCGCGCGGCACGTATGGCGCACCACGTGTCCATGCGCAACTCGCGCGTGAAGGCGTGCACGTGGGACGCAAGCGGGTGGCGCGCCTGATGCGCATGGCAGGGCTTTGTGGCGCAAGCCGGCGGCGCTGGCCACGTACCACGCGACAACGCGCGGGGGCACGGCGTGCGCCGGACCTGGTGCGCCGGCACTTCAGTGCTGAAGCCCCGAACATACTGTGGGTGGCCGATGCGACCTACATCCCGACCGGCGAGGGGTTTCTGTATCTCGCCGTGGTGCTTGACGTATTCAGCCGCCGCATCGTCGGCTGGGCGATGTCGAACCATCTGTATACCGAACTCATGTTGCGCGCGCTGGACATGGCGTTGCATCAGCGACGCCACGAGGGTGTCATCCTGCACTCGGATCAGGGGTGCCAATACACGTCCATTGCGTTCGGGCGGCGCTGCCGCGAAGCCGGTGTGCAACCGTCGATGGGGACGGCCGGCGACGCCTACGACAACGCGATGTGCGAATCGTTCTTCGGCACGCTCGAAGCAGAATTGCTCTCGCGCGAACACTTCGCGACCCACGAACAGGCACGGCGGCGCCTGTTCTCGTTCCTTGAAGGCTGGTACAACGTACGCCGCCTGCATAGCAGCATCGGCTATTGTTCGCCGCTTGAATTCGAAAACCTCAACGTAAAAAGGCAAACCGTATCGCCTTGCGGGTTGCCCACCGGCGGGCAGCGTCATGGTCGTGAGAGGCGACCCGCCGCCCGCCCGTGGACAACCCGCGACTCAACACTCAACGGAGGTTAGATCGCATCAAATCGCTGGCTGCAAATCCGTCCGTCGAACCGGGTCAACCTCAGAGATTATGGCCGGTCCTTGTCCTGGGACCGTTATAGAAGAGAAGCCTTGCTGCATAACAGCCGCGGCCGCCTGAGTGAACGCAATGGCATCCGGCTTCCTCCGAGTGCGCCTTGAACATGTCCGCTCACTGACAGGAGCAGTCGTCCAAATGAGGTGACAGCACGAGCTGTGAAAGGCTGCTTCTGACCTTGCCCCGCGGTCGTGCACGGCGATCGTATCGGGCACGCACCTCATGCGCGAGGCATAACTCGACCGAAAGCGGACAGGCTGGCGAGACCCATTGAAAACTTTTCCAGCACATTGTCGATTTTCGATCATCATCTTCGTCGTCAGTACATCTCCACTCAAAGACTCAAAGGACGTCCCATGAAATACCTCGGCCTGGCCTACTTCAATCCCGAAAAATTCGCCGCGATGGCGTCAGACGATGTCAAGGAATTGGTGAGCCAATGCCCTGCATTGGACGAGAAGATGCGCGCTACCGGCAAGGTTCTGGTTTCCGCGTCGCTTGGCGATGTGGAGAACTGGAAGACGATTCGCCCGCGCAATGGCAAGACGCACGTCACCGATGGACCTTACACCGAGTCGAAGGAAGTCGTGGGGGCCTGTTCATCATCGAAGCGGATAGCCGTGAAGAGGCGTTGCGCATCGCGTTCATGCACCCGGCCGCCATGCTGGGCGAAGAAGGTGGATGGGCTGTCGAGCTTATCCCCATGGATTTCTACCTGGGCCGATAAGGGCTCGGACGCCTGTCTGAAGAATGCGTTGGCGGTCCTTCTTCATAAGCTCCTTTACGGCTTCGCGAGTCATCGCGCGATGTGCGCATCTGCCCGGAGCTTGCCGGCCGACCCTTCGCGCATGAACTTACCGGCGCGGAGTCGTCCGCCGGACCGCGAACGATCCTGTACGGTCAGACGCCCCCCCTCCAAAGCGGTCAGTCAGTCGAATCACGGTTTTGCGAAATGGAGCACCTTAAAGCGCCCGTTGGCGAGCTCACACAAACTGCCAGAAGCGGCCGCATAAGTGCGCATAAGACCGCAAGGAGAGTGACCATTTCCTGACGGATAACCGCCGGTCAGATTCTATTGGACTCGGACGCTATGGACCGAGCCTGTGGACACGGCTGGTGCATACGACCTCCGGTATCTGCCTCGCCCTTCTACATCAACTCGCAACTGGCTGATGCATCTTCAGTAGCCGCTGCGGCAATTGACTGTCTCCATTGGCTTGACGACACAGCGCTGATTTTGTCGGACGTGTCGGCGTCCGATGCCTCGGTGATCTCACATCCTGGCGGCGACCGGGAGTCGGAATGGGGCGCCGAGACGGTTGAAGGCGTTCATCGCGGCAATCGTTATCGTGAGGTCGACAAGACCCTTCGGCGAGAACGCCGCCGAAGCCGCCGCATAGGCTTCATCTGAAGCATGCGTTTCGCTGACGAGAGTCACCTCTTCGGCCCAAGCCAAGGCGGCGCGCTCCTGAGCGGAGAACAGGTGCGGGACTTCGTCCCACACGGGCACCAGCGTCACCTTTTCGATGGACATGGTCTTTCTAAGATCGCGACTGTGCATGTCGATGCAATGGGCACATCCGTTAATCTGTGAAACACGGAGGAACACGAGATGAATGAGTTCCTCGGGCAGGTTGGTGCTTTTGGTCACATAGTGATGGACACCGAAAAGCGCTTTTGCACCGTCCGGTGCGATCTCGCTCCAGTTCAAGCGTGTCATCTTCGTCCTTTGCCGTTTGGCCATAAAATAACGTCTCTAGCGTCACGGGCGCGGGTTGGTTACTTCCCCTTCGCACGTGACTCATGACAGAACGCGACGTTACTAGCCCGAGATTACGGACAACAGGCCCAAGAAATGGCGAAATGACTGAGCCAAAGACTATGCCCACGCTTGCGATTGAGATAGACCGTACTGCGGCGGCGCCCGTTGGCGAGCAGATCTACGCGAGCCTCAGGCAAGCGATTGTCGACGGCCGTCTTCAACCCGGAAGACGGTTACCCTCTGGCAGGGATCTCGCTGCGCAGCTCGGCGTCGCGCGCGGAACGATTCTGGTGGCCTACGAGCGGCTGGCTTCCGCGAAGCTAGTGGTCGGCGCAGGCTCCGCCGGCACACGCGTCTGCGCGCAACTTCCTCCAGCGCCAACCGCGACCGAAATTCCGTTCGATGGGCCACTGGATGCCTTTACACGACCGTATTCGAGCGCGCCACTACCGTTCCAGATGGGCGTACCGGCTCACGATGCATTCCCCGTCAAGGTCTGGGCGCGAATGCGAGCGCGGGCTGTCCGTGCGGACGCCACCGGATACACGACCTACGCCGACCCTCGCGGCGAGCGCGACTTGCGCGCACAGATTGCCAGTCACTTGGCCATCAGCCGACAGATTCAATGCCATCCCGATCAAGTTATTGTGACCAGTGGATACCGTCAGGGACTGATGCTCACGCTCATCGCGCTCAGAGCTCACGGTCGCACCGCGTGGATCGAAGAACCGGGCTATCCGCTCGGAAGGAAAGCTCTGGAGCTGGCGGGGCTTACGGTTGCCCCCATCTCCGTCGATGTGGAGGGATTACGTGTCGAGGAAGGCATCGCTCGTGCTCCGCATGCCGTGTTAGCGCTGGTTACGCCAGGCCAACATGCGCCGCTGGGCGTCGCTCTCTCGCCGGTGAGAAGGCGTACCCTGCTCGAATGGGCTGAAGCGAAAGATGCCTGGATCATCGAAGATGACTACCTGGGTGAACTACAGTTGGTTGGACGGGCGGCGCCCGCCCTGGCTGCGGGTGATGGCGCGCAACGCGTGATCCACATCGGCGCATTCAGTAAGACAATCAGCCCCGCGCTGGGCCTCGGCTTCGTCGTCGTGCCGCGCGCACTGACCGAACGCGTTGTCGAAACAGTTTCAGTAATGGCACCTGCTCCGAATAGGACGACACAGCTGGCACTAACGGAGTTTCTCGCAGACGGACACTTCATGCGCCACCTCCGACACATGAAGAAGGTCTACGCTGAGCGCCGCCATCTCGCTGTTGAACTGCTCAGGAAGCGATTTACGGAGGTCGTGGAATCGGGATTGGGGCTGATTGTCAAGTTGCCTGATGGCGTCGATGACCTGGAAATCGTTCATTCCGCGCGCAAGCAAAATCTTGCACCGTCAGCGCTGTCTGCGTGGTACCTGCGGACAGAGCTCGCAAGGAACGGCCTACTTTTGAGTGTAACGAATCTTCGGCCCGACAACATCCGTGCGGCGTGTACTGCGCTCGAAGATGTTGTTTCAGCACGCATCTCGCAACGTCGAGGCGTCGATCCAAGCCATCGTTTCTTTTGATCGGCTTGGAGTGACCGGTACTGAGAGCTTTGCGGTCATCCGTCTCAGCATATCGGCGGTCCACTTCGGTCGGGCTGAGTCCATCCGCGCTTCGAACTCATCGCCGTACTGTCATTGGTATTTCGCTTCCTCAATGCGGCCAGTCGGCAGTGCGTACTCCCGACCCCTATGTACAGATCGTAACTATGTGCAGACTGTGCGGGGTTACGTAGTTGATTTCCTCTACTCACCTTGCCTGGCCGCTCGGACCACCTCCGGAAACTTCGGGACGGGCCCGTCAAATGGGCGACGCTCCACCAGCCTGACTGCGTAGTCCAGCGCCTGCGCTTCGGCCTCGTCGCGGCTGGCGCTGCCTTTGTAATTCCGCGGCAGATGCCAGTCCACGTAGATTTCACCATCGCGGGCTATCTGCACGAACGCCGCATGGCCCACTGCCATAGGGGCCGCCGCGCCGGGCGCATTGCGCATGTCGTGCACGGAGAGCGTTCTGATACGAATGTCGTATCCGTTGCGCTGTTCGGTTTTTACCGGCTTCATCGGATCACCCGCCATCAAGTGGTTCAAGCCGCTTTCGCCCGACGGCTATGCGAGCATGCGGCAACTGCGTATCCGCCTGCGTGGTGAAATTTTGACGCATGCCTTGCCCGACCACTAGCGGCCGCGCATCAACAACGTCGCGCGTCGGATGGCGGCTCGCATCGCATCGCCCCATGCACGGAGCATGCGATCGACGCGTTCCCAGCAGGGCCGCAGAGCATCGGCAAGGAAGACCGTCGTGCGGTGCCGGCGTTCGAACAGACTGCCGGGCAAACAAATCGAAACACGCAGTGTGCTATCAGTGGAACTACTCTTACGCCAGAGGCGTAGCCTACGCTCGCCAACTTGACAGTGCCGTCGAGAGCCCACGGTTGCTCGGTTCGACATTTCAATCTGGCTTTGACACGACGCGACATCGACGCCGCGCTAGTCCGCGAGCGCCTCTCGCACTTCGTCAAGGGCTGCCGGATGCGCTTCAAGCAGCCTCTGGAGCGGCGCAACCGCACGCTTGACGCGACTGCGTGCACTGGTAGGGAGCGCTTCGCACGCATCCTCGATACTGCCGGGATGATGCTCACCGAGAAAGCCGATGACAACGGCTGCCTGCTGCAGATCCTTGAGGGATTTCGTGCTGTCGTTCGTGCGCAACTGGGAGACGAGCAGCTTGTGTACGGCAAACCGGTTGGCGTCAGGCACGCGTACCGGCACTGCGCCGTGGCGCGAGAGCAGCACGCCGTTCTGCGAGGTTCCAAGGACGTAGGCGAGGTAGGGGAGGCCGGTGGCGTGCGCCTTGAGTTCGGGTACTGGCCGGATTGTAAAATTATGGTCGGCCGACGGCACAAGCAGGTCAACGTGAAAACGCGACGCTCCCGCTTCCTTGAAGGACGTTGCTGGCGCCGACCGGTCGAGCCCTGGCACTTCGACAAACCGGATGCCCGTCTGCTGGAGGATGTCGAGAAGGCCGCCGGCCGGAATATCGGAGAGCGCGAGCTGCTCGCGTCGCGCAATGTCGATGTCTTCGGTGTGATAGCTTGCCGCGCGGATGCCGAGCCGGTTCAGGATCACGCCGTACGCGTGGGAACCGACCAGCGTTCCGCCCGCGGCAAACACGCCGTGGTTGAACAGTGCGCCAACAGTCGCATAGGTCTTCGCGTCGGCCACGGCGAAGTTAAGCTTGGCGAGTTCGCGCACCGTCTTGATCACGGCCTTGACCTCGTCGATACGGTTCTGCACCGACTGTTTCAGCGCGTCCGCATCAGGCGAGCCGACAGGTCCCGCGAGATACGCCTGCCGTTGCCGGCCGTCTCCATCGAGATACTGACGCGCGTAGTACTCAGCGTTGCCTTTGCGGTGCTGGACGATGGTCCCGGGCGCACCGATGAAAACCATATCCTGTGTCTGCGCGACGCGTTCGAGGTCGGCGTACATCGCGTGTAACGCGGTCTCGTGAAGGGTGTAGAGGGGTCCGGTCGACGAGATAACCATGTCTTTCTCAGTAGTTTTTTATAAATTACTGATAATGATACTCTGTCCTGCGCGCGCTGGTATCAGTAGTTTCTCATAAACTACTGATACCAGCGATACCCATGCCGCAGCGCTACCGTCGGCGGAGTTTTTCCTGATGGTCCAACTCGTTGAGCTCCGCAAAGAATTCGTCGCCGTCGGTGTGATCCCTGCGCCCGATCTGCTTCTGGCCGATAGCGAGAATCTTCAGTAGCGCGATTGTCTGCTGTGTCGATTCGTAGGTGCGCACGTCCCGGCCGACGAGCATCGGTTCGCCGTTCTGCGTAATGATGAGAGGCTCACCGGACTCTGCGAGGTCCTTGACGATTTGTGCCGCTTCGCTTTTGAGGTAGCTGATTGGTTTCATGCGATGAGTGATGCTGGCATCAACAGCCTGTTAGCTTTTGCATCCACGACAGCTTACGCTGCGTGTGGATCATCAAGGCCAATGGCTCAGATCGGACCCAAATCAGTCCGTCGGACTTTTCGATAACAGACGGTTTGCGACAGCGGCTCCCTACCTTTATCAGCTCAACCCAGCAACTTGCGGGCGAACAAGTACCCCATAAACAAAACGGCTGCACCTACCAATACCCAATAGAGTATCTTCGCTGGCCTGCTCATCCGGCTCCATTGCTCGGGCGACGGCCCGCCCCCGACTGCTGGCATTTCCCCCCAATAGATGGGTGCTGCGTGGACATTGATGCACCTTCCTTGCGGACGCCGATCCTATCGTCGACATTGTTCAATCTAGGTGCCGATGTCGAATGTCCCTTCCTGGCCGATTGCGTGAGGTCGGCAACGGCCGCTTTGAGCGGCTCCAGCTATCAACCCCCGCGTTCGACCGACTGACGGCTTCGGTGGTGGTCGTCTGACCGAAGTCGAGATCGGTCGTTGGGCCGCTGCTCGCCACAGAGGGGCCGCCGCACCGGGAGAAGGTGGTCGACACATCTCGCCTTTGTCCTCTCGAAGGGGAAGTCAGCGACGCCGTTGGCGCTACTCGATAGCTTCGTTTTTTTGCTGAGATATAGCCGTCTCCTTGTCGATCGCTTGCCCTACCAGCCGAATCGTCGCCTTAAAGCACTGACAGCCGTGCAGTTACTTATGGCGTTCATGGAGAACCTGGATTCTGGTTTCGATCTCATCCGTCCGTCGATGGTTTCGCTCGGGTTTGCCCCTACCTCGCCATAAACAAATGGAATTGCTTTGCGAGGAATATTGATTGGATTTCCAACGGACGCGGGCATATCGTCGCTCAATCCAATGCTGTAATGCGCACGTTTGCATCGGAAACTGGCCCTCGCCGATAGAACAAAATATCCAGGAGACTTACCCATGGAGCAATCCTCTACGGTGCCGCGTGTGCCGGAGTCGGGCAGCAGTAACGCTCAGAACATCGCTTCCAACGACCAGGCTTCCCCACGGGTGCGGCGAATTCAGCGGACCGCGCTTGCTCTACTTCTCCTGAGCGGGGTCATCAATTACATCGACCGCGCGACGTTGTCTATCGCGAATCCGCTGATCCGGCACGATCTCGGACTCTCCGTCGCGGAAATGGGCCTGTTGCTGTCGGCGTTTCTATGGGCTTACGCATTCGCGCAATTGCCCGCGGGCGCGTTGGTCGATCGCTTCGGCGCGCGCGTCATGCTGTCCGTCAGCCTGGCGACGTGGTCGGTGGCCCAAGCGTTCGGCGGTGTGGTGAGCAACTTCGGCCAGTTCTTCGCTGCTCGCATGGTGCTGGGAATAGGCGAGGCGCCGCAGTTTCCGACGGCCGCCAAAGTCGTTCGCGATTGGTTCGGCAAAAAAGAGCGCGGCGCCGCGACCGGCATCTGGAACAGTTCGTCGACGCTTGGTACTGCAATATCAGCGCCTTTGCTGACGGTCTTAATGTTGACTGTGGGATGGCGATGGATGTTTGGCGTCATGGGAATCGCCGGCCTCCTCGTGGCGCTCGGCTTTTTTATCCTGCATCGCGACCCGCATCAGGTCGAGTTGACGCAACGGGAGCGCGCGTATCTGTCGGACGTCGATGGGGAGGCGCAGAGCCGTCCGACATGGCGCGAGTGGCGCCGTCTGTTCGAGTTCAGCACCACGTGGGGCATGCTGCTCGGATTCTTCGGCACGATCTACGTCTTGTGGCTTTACAACGCGTGGTTGCCGTCTTACCTGCAAATGGAACTTCACCTGACTATTGCGAAGTCGGGATGGGTGGCCGCGGTTCCCTATCTCTTTGGCGTGGTGGGCAGTCTCTCTGGCGGAAAGATTTGCGACGTGCTCGCACGGCGAGGCGTGTCGGCGATCAACAGCCGGAAGTATCCGATGGCGGCTTCGCTTTTCGGGGTCGCCGTGTTCACGGTACTGACCGGCCTCACGCACAATGTGACGCTGGCGGTCGTCTTCATTTCGATCTCGATGTTGCTGCTGTATGTTTCGAGCAGTGCGGCCTGGGCGACCGCGTCCGTTGCCGCGCCCGCCAATTGCACCGCTTCCATCGGCGCCATGCAGAATTTCGGCGGCTACTTCGGCGGCGCGCTGGCACCGGTGGTCACGGGCTTCATCGTGCAGCAGACCCACTCGTTCGAGCCCGCGCTGTTCGTCGGAGCGGCCGTTGCCGCCGTCGCGGTGATCGGCTACTGGTTGCTCGTGCGCGGCCCGATTCCGCCGGTCGCGCTCACTCGCGACGTGTAACAGCAAAACAATGCTGCCTCGACGAGAGTATGGGCTCTCGCTCCTGCTGTCAGCCGGGTAGTGCGGAAGGCAGCGGGATGTCATAGCGCCGCGCGCAGGCTTCAAGTGCCGGCGCGATTGTCGAGTGCAGAGCCACTCCATCGCGCAGTTGCTCGCGCTTGAGGTTCAGTCCGCGATCGCCCGGCATGCGCACGCCCGCGGTTCCTGGGCGCGGCGGATTATCGCGGCATGCATCGCCGAGCCAGTCCATCTGCCGCGCGAACGCCGCGAGACCGCCAAAAGCCGCCGGATCGTAGAGCGAAAGAAACACTGTAGCGCCCCATCCATCGGCGGGATCGGCCCGGCCGTGGCCTGCCAGCCCCCCGTCAACGCCTCGATCAGCAACGCCAGCCCGAAGCCTTTATGTCCCCCCGTCATGCCTCCGATCGGCAGGATGGATCCCGGGGGATCCGTGCAGAGCACACCGGGATCGCCGCTGGGCTGCCCATCCGCATCGAGGAAGCATGCTTCGTCGAAGTGTTGTCCCGCTTTGTGTCGGCGCGCGGTCATCCCCAGCGTCACCATCGATGAAGAGATATCGATCAAAAACGGTGTTCCCGAGGTCGGAATGCCCGCCGCGATCGGATTCGGTGTAAATACGGACCGCGTGCCGCCGTGAGGGGCCACGCTTTGCCCCGCCGGGTCGGAACTGCTGAGCAAGATCATGAATCCGTCCGCAGTAGCTCTTTCGAGATAACTGGCAAGGCAGGCGATGTGGTGGCTGCGCCGAATCACCAATGTCGCCGTGCCGTACTTCTTCGCGCGCGGTGCCAGTGTTTCGATCCCGCTGAGAACCAGCCAGGGGCCAGGAAGACGCCGACCATCCCACAACACGCTGCCGCCCCGGTCTGATACGACCTCCGGCTCGCCGGAGCAGGTCATCGCGCCGTTTTCGATCTCACCGATATAGGCGGGCAGCAACGCGAGGCCGTGCGTGTTGTGTCCCATCAGGTCGCCGTCGACGAGCGTGCGAGCGATCGCGAGCGCTTTGACGTCCTCCATTCCAACCCTGACCAGTAGACGCCGTGCGAAGGCTTGCAGTTCATCGGCGGAGTATCGGATTTGTGTATTCATGGGTGGGCGTCAGTGAGGAAGATTGTTCGAAGACAGTCGGAGCGGCAATGCCCGACGCGCTTTGAATTGTCGTTCGAGCTTGCGATAACCGTCCAATCGCGAATTGAGTAAAATCAATTCCATTTGGTTATAAATAGGCCCGTGTTTACCCTATGTCGCAAGATTCCAGCCTCTCCATCACGCAAGTGCTGACCAAGCTGCGTTTCAGGCATCTCCAGTTGCTTGAACTGCTCGGTCGTACCCGCAACCTTCGTATCGCGGCTGAGCAGATGCACATCACTCAGCCGGCCGCCACGAAGATCCTGAGCGACCTGGAGGCGATGTTAGGCGCGCCGTTGTTCGAACGGCTGCCGCGCGAAATGCGGCCGACGGATCTCGGTACGCTGTCGCTGCGCTACGCCAGCACGACACTGTCCAATCTGGGCAAGTTTTCGAGCGAGTTCGCGACACTGAAAGATGGCGGCTATGGTCATCTCACGGTCGGCTTCATTCCGGCTTCCGCCGCGCAACTCGTCACCACGGCTATCAAGGAGATCCAGCGCCGGCGCCCAAGACTCATCATCAAACTGGTCGAGCAAAGCAGTGATCAACTCGCGACGTGGCTTGAGGCAAGGCAGCTCGATGTGATGATTGGGCGCCCGACCGAGCCACGACACGAGGCGCTTTTCGATGTGGTCGATTTATTGGCGGAGCCGGCGCGCGCGGTCGTCGGGAAGCATCATCCGTTGCTGAAGCAACGACGCATAGAGATCGCCGACCTGGGCGAGTGGCCGTGGATCTTGTATCCACAAGGCACCGCCATGCGGCAGCTGTTCGAAGAAACGTTCGCGGCGGCTGGCAGGATTGCGCCGATGGGCATCGTGGAAACGCCATCGATTTTTACGACGTTAGAGTTGCTGCAGGCAACCGACATGATGTCCCTTCAACCGAGAGCAGCGATGGACAAGTACGTCACGCATGGCCTTCTAGGCTATCTGGACGTGCCGATACGGCGGACATTGTCGAACTACAGTGTCATTACACGGAAAGACGAAGCTGCTTCGCAGGCGATGAACGAATTCGTTGCCATCCTCCAGGTAATCGCCGCGCAATGCTAGGTTAGTCAACGTGGCCGTTGTGAGAGCACGATTCCCGGTTCCGCAGGCAGGGGCAGCGTCGGCATGCTCTTTATGTGCTTGCTGCCGAAGTTGGCGATTGCGGTCTCGGCATCTGGCTGCCGGGTACCGAACGCAGTCTGGCTTTGACGCTCGCGAGGTCGGCGACAGGGGCCGCTGCAATCCAGGCATCGACGCTCGTACCGGCGGCTTGCTACTGTGCAGGGATCGTGATCAACGGCAGCGGCTCCTTGCTGCCCGTATTTGCAAGTGTGAAGAACAGCATGACGGCGTTGAGAGCCCGCTTGGTGGACCTGTCCGGCATTTTGTGGGTGGGGCATATCATGAGAGGTAAAAATCATGGATATGCCGATGAAGAAGAAACGTACGGTGGCGTCTCAGGCAGCGGCCCGAGGGCCGCTGCCTGAACTGCCCAAGGCGCTGCTGGACGAGCTGGTCAAGGGGCCGATGACGCCAGCCGAGGTGCAGGACCTGATGCTGGCGCTCAACAAGGCAGTTATCGAGCGGGCAATGGGTGCAGAGATGAACCTGCATCTGGGCTACCCGCCGGGTCAGTCCAAACCGGCCGGGCAAGCCAACGAGCGCAACGGCGCCAGTGGCAAGACAGTCATCACCGATCGCGGCCCGGTGCGCGTCGAGGTGCCTCGCGACCGTGACGGCAGCTTCGAACCCATCCTGATCCCCAAACACGAACGCCGCTTCACCGGATTCGACGAACGCATTATCGCGATGTACGCGCGCGGTATGAGCGTGCGCGAGATTCAGGCCTTTCTGGCCGAAAGCTACGGCACCGAGGTGTCGCCTGATTTCATCAGCTCGGTCACCGACGAGGTGATGGCCGAAACGCTGGCCTGGCAGAACCGTCCGCTCGAGGTGATGTACCCGGTGGTGTTCTTCGACGCCTTGCGCGTCAAGATCCGCGACGACGGCATGGTCAGCAACAAGGCGGTCTATCTGGCACTGGGCATTCAGGCCGATGGCCAGCGCGATGTACTGGGCCTGTGGATCGAGCAGACCGAAGGCGCGAAGTTCTGGCTCAAGGTGTTCAACGAACTGAAGGCCCGGGGCTGCCAGGACATCCTGATTGCGGTGGTTGACGGCCTGAAGGGACTGGCCGACGCAATCGGCACCGCTTACCCCCGCACGGCCGTGCAGACCTGCATCGTGCACCTGATCCGCAACAGCCTGGATTACGCCAGCTACAAGGACCGCAAGGCCCTTGCGGCGGCACTGCGACCGGTCTACTGCGCCGCCAGCGAGCAGGCCGCGCAGCAGGCGCTGCAGGCGTTTGCTGATGGTCCCTGGGGCCTCAGATACCCGATGATCGTGCAGTCGTGGCAGCGCGCGTGGGAGCACGTTACGCCGTTCTTCGCGTTTCCACCGGAGATCCGGCGCGTTGTGTACACAACGAACGCCATTGAGAGTCTGAACATGCAGCTACGCAAGATCATCAAGACCCGCGGCCACTTCCCGAACGACGAGGCTGCCATCAAGCTGCTCTGGCTGGCGCTACGCAATGTCCTGGCAAAATCTGTTCGCGCTGCCTTCGACTGGAAGTCGGCCATGAACCAGTTTGCTATCCTGTTTGGTGATCGATTCACGCAGGCGCGCGGGTAACGATTCCTTTAACCGCCTCGCCCACAAAAATGCGGACAGGTTCCGCTTGGTTCGCAGATCACCTTGCTCAATCCAGAACCAGTAACCGCGATAGCGCACGGACACATATGCATCGCCTGGCCTGTCCCGTCCACTGTAGATGTGAAGCATTGGTCCTGGCGCTTCGCCGTTGGATTGCGCGACGGCAGGCAGGGCACTATGGTCCCTCAAGTGCTCCTCCGGCACGTCCATATAGCTGGAAAAGGCGCCCATGATCTGCAGCATGGAGCGGCTGTTGACGGTGAGTTCGTCATCGGCACCGTGCACGGGCGAATAAACGAGAGTGAACCGCTGAGGAGTTGGCGGCATCCTTAACAATCGCCGAATCTCAGTCATCTTGTCCAGAACGTCGGAAGATATGCCGTCGCGCCTCAAGAGAATCACAGCCGTGGGGCCTTTAACCTTGTCCTCTTCCACACGCATCGTGAACCCACCAGCAGCCTGAACCTCGCGCATCAGCGCAATTGCCCGCAAGAATTCCGGGTCAGCCTCGCGCATCAACCCGGCTGCCGTCGAGCGGTTGCGCACGCCGTTAAGCGATTCCACCGCCATGCCAAGCAGGAGATCCGCAGCATAGCCACTTTGAAGCATGAAAAAGATGTTCTTGGGATCAATCGGCTCCATCAATCCGTGCACGAAATTTTGTCCGGTGGTCGGCGTATAGGTGATGGTGGGGCGGTCGGTATAGACGCCCTGCACGGCGGCCCCAAGGAAATTCCCTTGCACTGCCCGCTCGGTCGAGACAGTGCCGTTCAACGTTACGCCTGTTTGCAGTGAGTAGCCGCTGACAACAGACGCCACGTCTACGAATACAGGGAGATCCATATAGCGCAATTTGACAATGTTGAGAAGCGTTTGCTGTTTCCATGAGTCGGCGATCGCCGCGCTGTAGTCAAAACGGTCCGCCACGATGGTCGTAGGGCCGAGCGATGTGCAGCCCCCGAGGGTCGCACATATCGTCAAGCAGGCCCACAGTCGGTCTGCGAAAAAGCACTGACTCGGTAGCCGTAGACGGCCACTACCTTTTGCGGTTCCCATCGATGCGCCTCCCGACGCGGATCGGCCTCGACGTCCTCTGCCGTCAAAGCGGTGCCGCCGACCGGGCACCGACGGGCTGACGGCTCCCTCGCTACTCATTCTGTTTTGGCGGGAATCCGGCCTTCGCGAATGGCCTGGATGAAATCGCGATGGTCCTGGCGATTCTGGCAACTGTATTCAGTCGCGAACTCAGTGATCGCGTCATCGAAAGTTTGGCCGGACCCCATGTACGCCGCCATCATTGCCGCATCGCCTGAGCGGGCGTGTGCCCGGGCAAGGGCATGCGCACACATGCGCCCATACTGGCGCAGCAGCGCCGTGTCCCAGTCCTCGATAACGGCAGACATCTTCATGTCCCGCAACTGGCGAACAAAGAAGTCGCGGCCGTTCTTTCCCCGCGTCCAGCCAAGAAACACGTCGCTCGCGGCCTGCATCAGGCGCTGGCCTGCGATCACCCGCTGGCCGTGATTCGAATGCAGGCTCTTGCCCGCATAAGGCTCGAGCACTGAAGCTCTCGCTTCTTTAATCTGGAGGAAAAGCGGGTCATTGTCAGACGCCATGAGCAGGCCAACGCCGCACAGCGTCCCGACGCTGCCCACGCCGACCACTTTCTGGGCCAGATCGACGAGGTGGAACCTGTCAAACAGAACGCGGACATGTTCGGCCAGGCTTTCGCGGTATGACGCGAGGGCTTCGGCGTAGCCAGATTCAAGGCCCGGCGCGGTTTCTTCGGTCGGGTGGACAATAAGTGGTGGCTCATCCTTGATTCTGGGTTGCGCCCCCTCCTGCGAAACAAGTTTTGGATACATGTACTCGGGCACCTGCTTGCGCTGTTCCACCTCGATCCGCTCTGCCATCCGCTTGCGAATCGCAGCGACGACAGCCGGATCGCCCGAACGGTCTTCATATTTTTTCAGATCGATCCTGTCGTACCAGACATCGAGCGCGCGCATCCCAGCGTAATCGTGCATCCGCTCCCGGTATTCACGGACGAGGTCCGTTGCGACGCGCGCGGCGTCGCTCGCAGGCAGCGCTAGATGCTGTGCGGCAATCACCACACTCGCTGCGAGCCGCTTGAGATCCCACTCAAACGGTGCCGGGAGGGTTTCGTCGAGATCGTTGATGTCGAAAATCACATTGCGTTCTGGTGTTGCGAAGCCGCCGAAATTCATCAGGTGAGCGTCCCCACAAGCCTGCACCCTCAACCCGCTCGTCGGGGTCGAGGCCAAGTCAGCCGCCATCACTACAGCCGCGCCACGATAGAACGCGAATGGTGACTCCGACATTCGGCCGAAGCGGATTGGAACCAAGCTCGGAATGCGGCCTTTATTAGATTCGTTTAAAAGCTCGATGGGGTCGCGCCGATTCTTCGGTGGTATCCAGCCGGCCTGCGATGAACGTGGCACCTTAGTTCGGATGGCCCGCCCTACCGCCGCTCTCTCATCCGGCGTGCGGAAGGCTGCACTTGCCTGTTTAAGGTGAGTGACGTTGTGTGAAACGACCTTGTCCATAACCTTACTCCGAGTCGAACCGCTCGCGGCAACTGGCACCTGCCCGTCAAGTAGCGGGTGCCGTCAAATCCACCGCTGGCTCATCGCGCGGCGCCACCCTGCTCACCGCACGAGGCCCGGCGATGCGTTCTGCTTGTCTTGCAAGGCATGCCATGCAGCAAGCGCCTGCTCGAGATTGAGAAACATCCGCTCGTGTCCAAGCGTCTTTCCGAGTGGCGCCTTCTCGACGACGGCGAACACATCGGGGTTCAAGCCAACGAGCCATACGGCAATCCCGTGCTCGCGGAATTTCTTTTCAGCCTCGGTCCACATCTTCAGGGCGGTATATTCGAGATCGAATACCGCCCGCATATCCAGCGCGACCACTTGAGGCCGAGCCCTTTCGACCAGCGGCGCGATCTTATGACCAAGGTTGGAAGCATTAACGAAAAAGATCCGCCCCTCGGGCCGCAAAAGCAGGAGCCCTGGGAATTCCTCATCGTCGGGGTGCTGGGCGGATACCGGACGGAACACGTTCGTGCCGCGCTTGCGACGCAGGACGTAAATCGGAGGATCGGACACTTGGTGCGCTAGCGCCACCAGCGAAACGAGGATTGCAATCAGAATGCCTTGTAACGTACCGAGCAGCACGACGCCGGCGAGCGCCACGACGGCCCAGACGAACTCAGTGCGCCTGACGGAGAGAATCGCCCGGAAGTCCGCTGGCTTGAAAAGGCCTACAGAATAGACGATCACAACCCCGGCGAGCGTCGCATGCGGCATGAGGCCGATCAGCGGCGCGAGCAGGACCATCGTGGCGACGGTTACGGCGGCGGTCACCAATTCCGCCAGCTGCGAATGCGCGCCCACCAGCCGGTTGACCGCCGTCTGGGTCGTGCCGCCGCCCGCGGGCATGGCGCCCAGCAGCGCGCCCGCTGCGTTGCCGAGCCCCGTCGCCAGCAGTTCACGGTTCGGCTGCGGAACGGGTTCACCGCTCTGGGCGAACGCGCGCCCCGAGGCGATCGTTTCGGTGAAGCTCATCAGCGCGATACCTGCCGCCGCCGGCCAGAGCGCCTCGACGAGCGCGAGGTCCGGCATCACGAGCGACGGCAGCCCCGTCGGAATGTGGCCGACGACCGAGACTCCATACTTTTCCAGCCCTAAGAGGCCGACACCGGCAATCCCCAGCGCCACCGCGATGAGCGGGGCCGGTGACTTTGGATAGAGGTGTTCAAGCGCGACCAGCACCGCAATCGTCACAAGTCCGACAGCGATCGTCGCCGTCGAAAGGTGTGGAAGCCCGGTGACTAACGCATACACGTTATGAAAGAAGGAACCCTTCACAACATGCAGACCGATCAGCTTGGGCAACTGGTCGAGGACAATGACGATTGCAATGCCTCCCTTGAAGCCCGTTAGCACCGGCTCGGAAATGAAATTTGCGACGAATCCAAATCTGAGCAGCGCGGCCAGAATGAGGATGCCACCGACCAGTACCGTGAGGGTCGCAGTTGCAATGGCCAGTTGAGCCGCGCCGCCTCCCGGAGCGACCTGCCCGAGTGCGGCTGCCGTTAGAATGGCTAGAGTTGCACTCGTGCTGACGCTGAGTGGCCTTGACGTGCCGAGCAGCGCATAGACCACCATGGGCACGAAGGCTGTGTAGAGACCCACCTGCACGGGAAGCCCTGCAACAGTGGCGTAAGCCATCGCCTTCGGCAACACGACAGCGGCAGCCGTGACGCCCGCAATGATGTCGGGCTTGACCCACGACTTCTCATAGTGGCGAACCCAGTCGAGAATGGGGAGGGAGAAGCTGCGGTGCGGCAACGGCTGGTCGCGCATGACTGGTCTCCGGGAAAAGCCAAAACGCACCAGGAAGTGCGACGCTGGCGTCGGGTCCCTGATGCCGCGTGCAGAGCGCAAAGTCCGCCAACCTTAGCACCGGCTTTCATGCCCCGCGATGCTTCGTTGCTGCGCCTCCGAGGCGTTGTACTGCCATTCAAACACCCAACGTCCGGGGTCGATTGACTTAAGTCAACGGCGGCTGTGGTCGGGCGGCGGTCGACCGGGCGTGTCCGTTGGTCAGACGGGCATAAGTGCCAGAAGGATCATCGTTGTTCCGTCCTCCTTCGCCCGTTTGCACCTAAAACGTGATCGAGCGAGTACAGCGAAGGCGCACGAATCCTGGACCATCTGTGGGTCTTCGTGGCCCGCCGCGTGCGCGACAACTTGCAGAGACGAAAGCAAGAGGTGCATTGACGGCAATACTCGTCAGTTGATCATGTTGATTGCCGAGACGATAGCGGCATCACTGGTCGCGGCGTACACCGACGTGGCGCGCCGTCGGCGGCCACCAGGAGGATCGACAATCCGCTCAGTTCGAGGCCGGCCGCCTTTAGCGATCGACGGAGCGCGCCGCCTTGGCCGCGAGTCGCGCGGCGCTCCGGGCATCGGCCTGCACCCATGCGGCGATGCGCGTGCCGGTCAGCGTCAAGTCCACTTCGATAAGGCTCAATTTCGGCAGCGACAAGCTGAGTCACGTGTGCCACGATCGTTGCTCGGCCGCCGCGTCGTCGCCCGTATGCTGGTCGCCACTTCGTTCAATGAGCCAGCCGAGCTGGGCACCCGGCCATGCACCAGCGTACGTGTCGCACGATGGACCGAGGCCAACGTCGCAGGCGGCGGATGTTGCGACTGCGCTCCTTTGCGGCAGCACCTCGCCCAAAGGAGCATTTGCAGTTGAGAATCGGATGGCCGGTTACGGAGCGGCTCCGACACCTGGACGTCCAGCCGATGGCGCATGTGAACGTCGCTTCATGGCCGCACAGAGCCCGACAACGAGGACGCCGCTCATCTCGGACCCGCCCCACCATGCGACATGCATATATCGACCGTCTTCCGCCGGCCGCACGAGCAAGCACTGAGAGGCCGTCAGCAGAGTCATCCGATCATCTAGGCCGACTTGTCGGAGACAGTAGTTCGGCCACTTCTGACGAATTTTTGATTGCCGGAGCCGCCCCCATCCCATCAGTCGGACAGCAATCTTCCATCCCGCGTACACGGCTACGCACACCACGGCTCCTACCTGCGCAAATGACACTGCTGCCGGGGCAGCGCGGACGCCCCCACCGCCGTCTCATGGGCTGCGTCGTAGTGTCTTTATGCGGTCCGTGGACACACTCGGCGTCACGGGCTGCTGACACGAACGCGGGTTAACGCCCATTTGATCGCGCTACTCAACGATTTACTGTATCGATACACTAAATCGATACAGTCGCGCCGCTGCTGTCGTGTTGCGTTGAACACACTAGCCCGCGCATAGAGCGGCATTCAGGAGACAAGACCATGCATTCCACTTCCCGGCGACGGTTCCTTCAAACGGCCTCTGTGGCCTCCCTCGCGGCGGGCGTGGGCTTTCCCGCGATCGTGCGCGCCCAGCCGGCGGCCACGTTGCGGCTGTCATCATCGATGCCCGCGAACGAAAACGCCGCGCATTACGTGTGGTATCAGAAGCTCGCTGCGAATCTGAAGGCGAGCGTCGGCGACCAGATTCGAATCGACTATTTCCCAAACAGCCAGCTCGGTAAGGAGAGCGACGTCGTGCAGCAGGTGAAGGTCGGTGCGGTCGACATGATGGTCACCGGCTCGTCGATCTGGGCGACCGTGCTGCCGGAGCTCGGCATGCTCGATCTGGGCTATGTGTTCGACAGCTTCGACCATGTCGGGCGCGCCATGGACGGCACCGTCGGCAAATCCTTTGACACCATGCTGCAACAGCGTGCGGGCTGCTCGGTCGTCACGTGGGGCTATTCCTTCGGCGCGCGCAACGTGTTCACGAAGAAGCCCACGCAATCGCTCGCCGATATCAAGGGCGTGAAGCTGCGCGTGCTGCCCACGCCCGCCTTCATGGAAACCTTCAGGCTGATGGGCGCCGTACCGACGCCCATTCCCATCGGCGAGTTGTACATGGCCGCGCAGACAGGTGTCGTCGATGGCTTCGAGCACGACTGCGCGACCGTGCTCGCAAGCAAGTACGACGAAGTCGTGAAGTCGTGCTGGCAAACTCAGCACGTCTTCAGCCCGCTCGTCGTCGTCATGGGCCGCCGCGCCCTGGCGAAGATTCCAGAAAATCTACGTCCCGCGTTTCAGAAAGCGGCGCAAGACGCGACCGCGAGTCAGCGCGTCGCAGCCATCCAGACGGCTGCCAGCGCCGAGCAGGAGTTGAAGAAGCGCGGCATGACGTTTTATCCGATGTCGAAAGCCGACCGCGACACCGCGCGCGGCGAGATGCAGTCGCAGTTGTACGCGAACTTCTCGAAGCAGTATCCCGCGACCGCGCCGCTCTTCACCGTCATCGCCGCAGTGCGCGGCTAACGAGGCAGCCACACCATGACCACTTTCTCCGCGACGCCCGGATCAGAGGCGCAACTCGTCGCCCCCGGCTTCGGCCATGAGACCGTGCTCGCGCGGGGCCTCGTGCGCCTCATGCACTGGATCGAATACCTGTGTGCAGCCGTGCTCGCGGCCGATGTGCTCGTGGTATTCCTCTCCGTGATCTACCGCTATTTCCTGCACGATCCATTCGACTGGGCCGAGGAAGTCGCCGGAGCGCTGATGGTCGTACTGGTGTTCTTCGGCGCCGCCACGGTGCTTGCGCGCAGCCAGCACGTCGGCGTCGACCTGTTTCGCGGCATGCTGCCCAGGCGCTGGCAGCCCGCGCTCGTTCATCTGGGACACTGGGTCATCGCGGGCGTCGCGGGGAATCTGTGCGTGTCGTCGTGCCTGCTGCTAGTCGATTCCTACGGCCAGATGACACCGAACGGCCTCCCCGCGTGGATCAAAGTGTATCCGCTCGTCATCGGCAGCGTGTTCACGGCAGTGTTCGCGCTCGCCAACGCGCTCAACGGCGCCCGCAGGACAGTGCTCGGCACATTGATCGGCTGCGTGCTGCTCGCGGCGACCGTGTTCGGGTGGAACGCGTTCGTGCCCGGTCACGCGATCAAGCCCGGCATCCTGCTGATGGCCGGATTCATCGGCGGACTCGTGCTCGGCGTGCCGGTCGGCTTCGTGCTCGCGTTCTCGGCGCTGCTGTACTTCCTCGCGGAACCGTCCCTGCCGATGCTCGTCTACTCGCAGCAAGTGATGGCGGGCACCGACCACTTCGTGCTGCTCGCGATTCCGTTCTTCGTGCTCGCCGGACTGCTGATGGAAACCAACGGCATGTCGTCCCGCCTGATCGAACTGCTGCTGAGGATTTTCGGGCGCGTGCGCGGCGGCCTCGGCCTCATCACGATCATGGCGACGGCGTTCTTCTCGGGCGTGTCTGGTTCAAAGCTTGCGGATATCGCGGCCGTTGGCGGTGTCGTGATGCCGGCTGTGCGCCAGAGCAAGGAAGATCCGAACGAAGCCGCAGCGTTGCTCGCCTGCAGCGCGGTGATGGCGGAAACCATTCCTCCGTGCGTGAACATGATCATCATGGGCTTCGTCGCGAACATTTCGATCGCGGGGCTGTTCCTCGCGGGCGTCGTGCCCGCCGCCGTCCTTGCCGCGGCGCTGGCGATCGTCGCGGTGGTTTTCGGGCGCCGCATAAATCTCGCCGATGCGCTCACCAATCCGCGCGCATGGGTGCCGCTGCTCGGCGGCGCGCTGGTCGCGCTCGTCATGATCACCATGATCGGCAAGGGCGTGACGTCGGGCATCGCGACGTCGACGGAAGTGTCCGCGTTCGCCGTCGTCTATGCGCTTATCGTCGGCTGGCTGGCGTTTCGCGAACTCACGCCGAAATCGGTCGCACGCGTGTTCGTGCGTTCGGCATCGATGGCGAGCAGCATTCTGTTCATCGTCGCGGCGGCCTCCAGCGTATCGTTCGCGCTGACCGTCGAGCAGATTCCCGCGCTCGTTTCCGATTCGATGATCGCCTTCGCGCATCAATACGGACCGACGATGTTCCTGCTGCTGTCCGTGCTGATCATGATCGTGTTCGGCGCGGTGCTGGAAGGCGCGCCCGCGCTCATCATCTTTGGGCCCCTCCTCACTCCGATCGCCACGCAAGTCGGCATCAACCCGCTGCATTTCGGCACGGTGATCGTCGTCGCGATGGGCATGGGTTTGTTCGCGCCGCCGGTCGGGCTGGGCCTGTTCGCGACCTGCGCCATCACCGGCACGGAAATGAAGGCAGTAGCGCGACCTATGCTCAAATACCTGCTGGTGCTGTGCATCGCACTGGTGGTGCTGATTCTGGTGCCGTCTTTTTCGTTGTGGTTGCCGACCCGGCTCGGCCTGTAGCCGGCAGATGTAAAACCTTATGAGCACCATTCAGGATGTCGCCCGCGAGGCCGGTGTTTCCGTGAGCACGGTATCCAACGTGCTCAACGGCCGCACCGGTCAGATGCGCCAGGAAACGCTCGTGCGCGTGCAGGCAGCGATGAGCGCGCTGCAATATCGGCCGAGCACGCTCGCGCGTCAGCTCAAGACGGGACAGACGCCGCTCATCGGGCTGCTGGTGCCGTCCATCGCCAATCCGATGTACGGCTATATCGCGCGGGAGGTCGAAACGTACGCGCAGGAGCGCTACGGCTATCGCGTGATGATCGGCAATACGTATCGCGATCCGGCGAAGGAAGCGTCGTTCTTCGAGGATCTGCTGTCGCAGGGCGTGCGGCGAGTGATCGTGATCTCGTCGCTTGCGAACGAGCGCCATCTGGAAACCGCTGTCGAACACGGCATGGTCGTCGTCAGCTACGACCGCCGCGCGACCGAAGGTGAGACCACACGCGTTGAACACGTCACGCCGGACAACTTCGAAGCAGCGCGCATCGCGACGCGCCATCTGATCGCGCACGGCCACACGCAACTCGCCTTCGCCACGTTGACCGGCGTGACGATGAGTCGCCGCGACAAGATCAACGGCTTTCTCTCGGCAGCGCAGGATGCGGGGCTGTCGGAGGACGCGCGTGTGCTCGACAGCGGCCCGGTGAACGAATACGGCGATTCGATGATCGTGGAGAACGGCCGCGCGCTCGCGCGTCTGCTCGCGGCAGACGACGCGCGCCCGACCGGCATCGTCGCTGTCAACGACCTGATGGCCCTCGGCCTCATGGCAGGCCTGCGCGAGTGTGGCTTGCGCGTGCCAGAGGACGTGTCGATCGTCGGCATGGACGGGCATTTCCTCGCGGCAATCTCCAATCCCGCGCTTACGACCGTGCAACTTCCCGTACCGGCGATGGCCGCCGCGATGGTCGAGCGCGCGATGCGCCCGCACGCCGAACCCCTGCCCGCATCGGAGCAGGCGCTCTTCACGGATATCACGCTCGTGGAGCGCGAGTCGGTCGCGCGCCCGGGCAAAACTGCGGCGAAAGCGAAGCAATCCGGAAAGGCAGCATAAGGACATGAACAAGGTATTCGTCAGTCATCCCCGGCACATGCTGGATCATTACTTCGGCGCACGGGCGGCGGCGGCGCTCGCGAAGTTCGCCGACGTCACGTACAACACCGAAGATCGCGAGCTGACGCCCGCCGAACTCGCCCACGCCGCGCGCGATGCGGATGTCATCATCGCTTACCGGCAGACGCCCGGGCCGCGCGCGTTGTTCGAAGCGCTGCCGAAGCTGGCCGCCTTCGTGCGTTGCGCGGTGGATATCCGCACGATCGATGTCGATGCCGCGAGCGAACTGGGCGTGCTCATCACGCAGGCGAGCGCGGGCTTCGTGCCGTCCGTGTCGGAGTGGGTGATCGGCGCGATGCTCGATCTCGCGCGCGGAACGACCGCGTATGCGAAGGCGTATCACCGCCGCGAAGCACCCGCTCCGAAGATGGGCCGCGAGTTGCGCGGCAGCACGTTCGGCGTAATCGGTTATGGGCAGATATCGCGCTATCTGTGCAATCTCGCTTTGGCATTCGGCATGCGCGTCATCGTGTCCGATCCTTACGCCACGATCGACGATGCGCGCGTGCATCAGGTCGGCCTGGATGATCTGCTCGCCGAGTCCGACTTCGTCGTATGCCTCGCGCCCGCCACGCCGCAGACCGCGAACCTGATGGACGCGCGCGCCTTCGCAGCCATGAAGCCTGGCGCGTACTTCATCAACGCGGCGCGCGGCGAACTCGTCGACGACGCCGCTCTGCTCGCTGCGCTGGAGCGTGGTCATCTGGCAGGATGCGCGCTCGATGTGGGCCGCACGGCAGATCAGATGCCCTCTCCTTCGTTGGCGGCCCATTCGCGCGTGATCGCGACGCCGCACATCGGCGGGCTGACGCCGGGCGCCATCGAGCATCAATCGATGGAAACAATCGCGCAAACCGAAGCGCTGTTTCAGGGCCGGATGCCCGTCGGCGCCGTGAATGCGGCGCACGCATTCCGCCTCTCGGGCTTTGCCATGCCGACGGTCTCGCGATGAACCCTTTGATCGACTTCGAAGGCGCGTGCGATTGCCACATCCACGTGTACGGAGAAGGCTATCCGCTGGCGGCGAGCGCGACGTTCACGCCCCCGCCGGCGCCTGCATCGGCATATCGGGAAGTGCAGCGTGCGCTCGGCTTCTCGCGCGCGATCGTCGTGCAGCCGACAGGGTACGGCTTCGACAACCGTTGCACGCTCGCGGCCATTGCGCAACTCGGCGACGGTGCGCGTGGCATCGCGGTCGTGCCGCCCGATGTCAGCGAAGGCGAACTGCAGCGCCTGCACGATGCGGGCATACGTGGCGTGCGATTCATGATGCTTCCGGGCGGCGTGCTGCCGTGGGATGTGCTCACGGATATGTCGGCGCGCATCGCACCGATGGGCTGGAACATCAACCTCCAGCTCGACGGGCACACCCTGCCGTATCATGAAGCGATGCTCCTGAGCTTGCCATCGAAGCTCGTCATCGATCATCTCGGCAAGTTTCTCGCGCCGGTCACGCCGGAAAGCGAAGGGTTCGCGTCATTGTGCCGCCTGCTCGACGGGCCGCGTTGCTGGATCAAGCTGTCCGCGCCCTATGAAAGTTCGCACCACGGCGCGCCTGATTTCGATGACGTGTCGTGGCTCGTGCGCACGCTATCGAGACGTTTTCCTGAACGCGGCGTGTGGGCATCGAATTGGCCGCACCCCAACGTGAAGCCCGTGCCCGATGACGACCGCATGCTCGACTGGGCGATGCGGCTAGTGAAAAGCGACGAGATTCGCCGCAAGATACTCATCGATAATCCGGCTGAGTTGTACGGGTTTTAGGCAAGCCTGAAACAGCGATGTTGGTCGACTTCCAGTCAGGGAGAAAATCCAGCGCCAAAGGACCGCAGCCAAAACCATAGCAGCCACTCGAGCGCTGCACTGAAATGCATGGCGCCACGGATTCTAATGGCTTCTGAAGTGCGCGCGCAGCGGCGAGGAAGCCTTTTGCATCATCGAGTCATTTGCACCGGACGTTGCGCTTATCGATCTTCACATGCCGGGCATGGACGGTACCGAGCTCGCACGACGGCTGCGGCAACAGGCCGCGTACGGCGCGACCGGCCTGGTCGCGCTCACATGCTGCGCGAGGCCGGACGAGCACACCAAGAATGAGTGCGCCTTTGACCGTTACCTCGTCAAACCACCGTCGCTGGAAGACCTGGCGGAAGTGTTACGTCGGTGGGCTGTCACCGCCTCTTACAGGAGCCGTCCGCAGCAGCCGCAGTGTGATGGAATGGCCGGGGCGTCCGTCGGTCGGATGAGCGTCCGAACCCGTTATCCTGGATTTTTCCCTCGCAACCCCGCCTGGTAGTGACCGTCGGTGCGTCACAATACGACCAGGCGGGACTTTTTCGCGTCGTTTCGTCCGCCCGGTGTCGCGACCCGGCCGTGAGCGCTCGCCAACGGGCGAGATATCGCACCGGGAGATTGGGGCAATTCGGGCAGCGGCTCATTCTCGGCGAATGCGGTGCCGCAACGCACGGCGAACGCCAGCGCCGACTCGCGGTCGGCGAACTGGCCAAGTTCGCCCAAAGAGGTCATCTCGCCATCCTCTTCGAGGATCGAAACCCGGGCGACGAATGTGTTACCGGCTCTCGATACGGATGGCTGGATCGCGACACCGTGGTGAACAAAGTACATATATGTCTCCTTCGGATGGATCACGTGATGATTGTAAGCGCGCCGCGCAAGGTGGTCCGATCTATTCTTCGCACCTGCCATGAATAGAACCTCGACGCTCGCGGTCTTTTTGAACGGACGCTGATCGTCGTGGCGCGTTGACCGTCATCAGTTCCCTGTACTATTGAAGCCTGCCCTTTCGTTTGAAGAGAGTGGATATGCGACTAGCCGAGTTCATCGTGCAGGACATGGAGCCGATCCTGGCGCAGTGGGAAGCGTTCGCAGCCACTTTGCTGCCTGCAGCAGCCCCTATGGATCCACTCGCGTTACGCGACCACGCGCATCAGATTTTGCAGGCGGTAGCCAGAGACATCTCGACGCCACAAACCAAAGATGAACAACGCGAAAAATCGCACGGGCGCGCCCACCGGGCACTCGATGCCCCGGAGACGGCCGCACAGACGCATGCCATTCTTCGCGCGCGCCGCGGCTTCAACATCAACCAGCTGGCGGCCGAATACCGCGCGCTGCGTGCAAGTGTGCTGCGCCTGTGGATCGACAGGTGTTCACCAGACGCCCCCGATCTGGATGACATGATCCGGTTTAACGAAGCCATCGACCAGGCGCTGGCGGAATCGATCGGCTATTTCAATGAGCAGGTCGAACAGGCCCGCAACCTGTTGCTGGGAATGCTGGGGCATGACATGCGCAGCCCGCTGCAGACCATCCAGATGACGGCGTCATCGCTTGCGGCCTTGAATGCCGGGGAGCGTGTTTCGGAGGCCTCCGCCAGACTTATAAGAAGCGGCGCGCGTATGCAGAACCTTCTGGATGATCTGTGCGACTTCGGTCGGACCAGGTTGGGACTGGGTATCAATATCGACCCCAGCGCGGTCGATCTGGCCGAGGTCTTCGCCGACCTGGTTGACCAGTTGCGCGCGGCACATCCCGGACGCGAGATTACACTGGAAGCCAGGGGCGATCTGAAGGGCATCTGGGATGGCCCGCGCCTGCAGCAGCTGCTCGGCAACCTCGTGTCAAACGCCATCGCGCATGGCGCAGCCGATACGCCAATCGGCGTGGCGGTCACGGAAACCGACGCGGAAGTCCTTGTTGAAGTCAGCAACAGGGGGGCCGCCATTGATGACGTGACGCTGGAGCGTATGTTCGAGCCGCTAGAGCGTGGTTTGCGTCACGGGGATGATAGCCACGGCAAGGGGGGACTCGGGCTGGGTCTTTACATAGCGAGCGAGATCGCCAGAGCGCATGATGGCGCGATCGAAGTACGATCCGATCAGACAGGGACGGTATTTGTGGTGCGGCTGCCGCGCTGTAAGTGAGCGGTACAATCGGCACAGGCGTAGTCGAGCGTCCGCCCCTTGCCGGGCACCCGTTATGCGTTCGTGGGGAAAGGACCGTTCGACCAGCAACGCCATGCCGCCTCTACGCTTTTATTCAACACCCGCTCCGTGGACCGAGCGGCGCGTTGCCCTTCGAGGCGTCAGGCTGCGCGTGCTGGGCGTTGACGATAACCGGGACGGGGCCGACGCGCTGGCCGCCTACCTGTCGCTTCACGACATCGAGTGTCATGCCGTGTACGGTGCACGGGATGCCGTCACCGTCGGGGCCACCTGGTTGCCGCATATCGTGCTCATGGATATTTCGATGCCGGAGTACGACGGGTACGAGGCCGCCCGCGCGCTGCGACATGCTCCTCACACAGCCCAGACCTTCATCGTTGCGCATACGGCGCTGGACGAATCCGAAGTTCGGCGGAAAGTCGCAGGCGATGAATTTGACGGCTATCTGCAAAAAGGACGCGTATTACGGCCACGGAATACGGCCATCCGACCCAGACCATGTTCGACTCCTACACGCGCTTCGCGAAGGGTGGCTTCGGGCTGGTAACGACGGAGGGCATTTACACCGACAAGGCGTTCTCGCAAGGATACCGGTTTCAGCCAGGCCTGGCCGACGACGTGCAGGCCGAGGCATGGTCGACGTTCAATCGCGAGATGCAGGAGCACGGAACTCCCGTTTTCGCGCAACTCATGCATGCCGGGGCGTTGAGTCAAGGCAATGTTTATCGGAGCGACACCGTCGGACCGTCGGCCGTCCGCCCCAAGGGCGAACAGATGAAGTTCTACTTCGGCGAAGGACGCTATGCTGAGCCGAAGGAAATGACGGGCGTTGAGATCCAGGAAGCTATTCAGGGCTTCGTCGATGCGGCGCGACGCGCCGTGAATATCGCCGGATTCAAAGGCGTGGAAATCCACGGCGCGAACGGATATCTCCTCGACCAGTTCCTGACGGCGGGGACCAATCATCGGACGGACCGTTGGGGTGGCGACACGAAGGCTCGCGTGCAACTGCTCGTGGATGTTGTGAATGCAGTCAGGCATGACATTGGAGATGCTTGCCCGTGGGGATCCGGATCTCACAAGGCAAGGTCAACGATTTCGGTTCGAAGTGGTCGGGTGGCGAGGCGGATGCCGAAGTAATCTTCGGCGCACTTGCTGATGCAGGCGTCGACTTCCTTCACGTCGCGGAGTTCGAAGCGTGGCAGCCAGCCTTCGAAGGCACGCAAGATAGTCTCGTCACGCTGGCACGCCGCTATGCGCCCGACGTCACGATCATCGCGAACGGCGGCTTGCACACGGCTGAGCGCATCGACAACGCACTGGCCGCAGGTGCGGATCTGGTGACAGTCGGACGCGGCGCGCTGGCGAATCCCGATCTGCCGAAACTGCTCGCAAACAGGCACGAACCGCGTACATTCGACAGTTCAATCCTTCAACCGATCGCCAGCATCAAGCCCGAAGAACTCGCGATGCAGATAGCCGCCTGAACGCGCAGTCCGGTTGCGCGGCAGCTTGCACGGCAACCGTCGTGCGGAACTCTCGAGCCTTCAGGTTGCGAGTTCCGCATGCTGTTTCTCCTGTTGCGATCGACGCCAGTCCGCTGGCGTCATGCCCAAACGTTGGCTGAAGGCACGCCGGAATGCGGCGACGGATTGATAGCCCACTGTCTCAGCCACGACCTCGGTCGAAATGCCCGGTCTTTTCAGTTCGTTGGCCGCCAGCGCCATCCGGATATCAGTCAGAAGGTCATTCGGCGAACGGCCCAGCTTGTCCTGAAAGTGACGAATCAATGTTGCGCGCGACATGCTGCAGAGGCTGGCCAACTCATGCAGCGTCCAGGCGCGCGCCGGGTCGCTGAAGATCGCCGTGAGCGCCGGAGACAGACGCGGATTGCCGGCGAGCGCAAGCAGCCCGACAGGTGCTTCGTCGGATTCGCTGGCCACGCGCATCGTCAGAGCGAACAGCGCCGCCGATAGCGCATTCATCATTGCGTAGCCGCCCAGATTGTCTGCACTGGCCTCTGTTCGCATTAGCGCCACAAGACCATTCAGTTGCTCGTGGGCCGAGCCATCAGTGGCGTCCCTCCCGCCGCTCTTCTCCGGCGACGTGTGCGTGACAAGCCGTGCAGGCAGATACGCGTGGATTAACCGGTCGTGTGGCGGCGCCAGGATAATCCGCCCGCAAAGCATGTCGAGACGCGGCCCGGTGCCTTTGTTTTCGCTGATGGTCAGGTTCAGGGCGGCGCGCTCATGCGCCCGCTTTGGCCGCGCGCCGCTACCGTCGTGGAGCGTGTGAGCAGAGCCGTGCGCCAGCATCACGATATCGCCTGCGCAAAGGTGCTGCGGCTTGCCGGAACCCGGCGTCTCCAGAATGGCCGACCCGCTGAGGATGATGTGATACGGCATCTCGCCCGGGTCCGAATCGGCATAGATCACTTCCCAGGGCGCGCCATACGAGCAGCGCAATTCGAGTTGACCGTGCACGGTCATCATGCCGAGCAAACGGCTCAGCCAATCTTGCGAAAATGACATCGCGACTCCACATGATACTTTCGAGCATGATATTGACAATTGACGGACTCAACAAGCTCATCTTCAGCACCTAAAGTGGAGGCTCCTAACCACCACCGAATGAGGTCCACCATGAGTCGAATCGCCATCCCCGCTGTCCAGAACGCAACGGGCGCCACCGCCGAAGTCTACGGACGGGTTCGCAAAATCGCCGGCGGCAGCGTACCGAATCTGTTCGCGGCCCTCGGCCATCTCGCGCCCGCGACATTGAATGCGGCGCTGGACGCCGAAGGCGCGCTGGCATCGAGCAGCCTGAGCAAGCAGGATCTAGAAACGATCAAGCTGCTCGTGAGCGAGCAAACGGGCTGCGACTACTGCGTTGCCGCGCACGTGATGCTGGGCAAGATGACCGGCCTGTCGCCCGAAGCACTCAAAAATATTCGCTTGGGTCAGGCGACGGGCGATGCCCGGCGCGATGCGCTCATCCGTTTCGTGCTGACCCTGCAGACGACGAGCGGCACGATCGATGAGCGTGAACTCACAGCCATTCGCGCCGCAGGTTACAGCGACACGCAACTTGCGGAAATCTCGCTGGCGATCGCCATGACGATTTTCACCAACACGTTCAACCGTATCAACGACACCACCGTCGATTTTCCGCCGGTGAAATAGCGCGCAAGCCGGGGCGGGCGTGAACGCTCGCCCCGATACGCCCATCGAGATGAAAACGCGACGCCCGTCTGATCCCGTCGCGACAACAGAGGAGCGAACTATGTCCATGCGATTCCGGGTGGCCGAACGTGGCACGAACAATCATCATCTAGCCTTCCTTCGATGGTCGATGGTGGCGATTTTCATATGGTTCGGCATTCAGAAATTTACGCCCTACGCCGCTGACTCAATTGCGCCGCTGATTTCGCACAGCCCGTTCATCAGCTGGTTGAATGTGTTCGGCGTGATCGGCGAAGCGAGAATCATCGAGACGAGCGAACTGCTCACCGCGGCGATACTGACTGCGGGATCGGTGATTCCCATCGCGTCGGCGGTAGGGGCCGCAATGGCGGCGCTGACGTTTGTGCTGACGACGTCATTCGTCTTCAGCACGCCAGGCATTACGCTGACCAGTGCGACTGGCTTTCCGATCGTATCGACGCTCGTCGAGCAGTTCCTGCTCAAAGACGTCGCCTTGCTGGCTGCCTGTTTGACGTTGCTTGTCGCGTCGGTCCGGCGGCATCCGACCGTTGGTGACAATGTCACGACGTCGATGGCGTGGCGAGATAGCGAGCGATGAAACGTCGCTCGCTACGCAGGCGCGGCTTCAAAGATCGTTCATACCTGTGCGAGGCCGCCGTCGACGAACAGATCGATACCCGCGACGAAGCTGCTGTCCTCGGATGCGAGAAACAGCACCGCGGACGCGATTTCCTCGGGGCGGCCGATGCGTCCCAATGGTGTTGCGGCGGCGAATCTGGCGCGTAGTTCGTCTGCTTGCGCAGCGGTGGTGACCTGGCTGTCGATGATCGGCGTATCGATGGCGCCCGGACTGATCGCATTGACGCGAATACGACGGTCCTTGAGTTCGACGGTCCATGTCCGCGCGAGCGAGCGAACGGCCGCCTTCGCCGCGCTATAGGTGTCATGCGCTTGCAGGCCTTTGACGCCAGCGATCGAGCTGGTCAGGATGATGGTGCCTGCGTGAGCCATCAGTGGCAACGCCTTCTGCACGGTGAAAATGAGTCCACGCACGTTGACATTGAACGTCGCCTCGTAGTGCTCGGGCGTGATCTCGTTGAGCGTGCGGTGTTCGATCGAACCTGCATTGGCAAAAAGAACGTCGATGCTGCCGCGTTCCCGCCTGACAGCGGAATACAGGCGATCGAGGTCTTCGAGCTTCGTTACGTCCACTTGCACAGCCGACACATTGCGGCCGATCTGCTGCACGGCCCTGTCGAGTTCTGCTTGTCGCCTGCCGACGATGAACACATACGCGCCTTCGTCGACAAATCGTTGTGCGGTGGCAAGGCCGATGCCGCTGCTGCCGCCCGTGATGACGGCTGTTTTGCCTGCAAGTCGATTCATGATGTCGTCTTTCGTTTCTGGAATTCCATGCCCATGCCACTTCGCGCATCGTTGAAGCTGGCCGAAACGGCTGGTCCGTCCGTTTCGGCCTTTACGTCGAAGGACTTCGACTATGCCGCGTCCATCTGCGGATGGAAGGCGTAGTCGGTATAGCCGCGCGCATCGCCGCCATAGAACGTCGAGCGGTCGTAGTGAGCGAGTGGCTTGCCCGTGCGCAGACGCGCCGGCAAATCGGGGTTAGAGATGAACATGCGCCCGAACGCGACGAGGTCCGCATCGCCGTCGACGACGATCTGTTCGGCGCTTTCCCCTGTAAAGCCGCCCGCGGCGATGAGCGTGCCCTTGTAGATGCGGCGCATGTCTTTCGACGTAACGTCGGATGCACTCGTTTCCTGCTCGACGATCCCGCGAATGCGCGGCTCGATCACGTGCAGATACGCGAGGTCATAGCTGTTCAGCCGCTCGGCCACATAGCCGAAAGTGGCATGCGGATCACTGTCGGACATCGTGCCGTACGTGCCGCTGGGCGACAGGCGGAGGGCGACGCGGCCGGCCCCCCACACCGCGACGACCGCGTCGAGCGTATCGAACAGAAACCGCGCACGGCTTTCGATCGAACCGCCGTATGCGTCGGTGCGATGATTCGTGCCATCCAGCAGGAATTGCTCGAAGAGATAGCCATTCGCACCATGAAGTTCGACACCGTCAAAACCGGCTTCTTTCGCGAGCACGGCACTGCGACGGAACTGTTCGACGATGCGCGGAATTTCGGCAAGTTCGAGCGCGCGTGGCACGACGAGTTCGGCTTCTGTGATGTTGCCGCTCTCGTCGCGAATGGCTGCATGTTCGAGCGAGCGCAGGGCGGACGGTGCCACGGGAGTGGTCCCGCCCGTGTTGACGGGATGTGCCTGGCGGCCCGCGTGCCACATCTGCAGGAAGATTCGCGCGCCCTTCGCGTGCACGGCATCGATCACGCGTTTCCAGCCCTTGACCTGAGCATCGGTGTAGATGCCGGGCGCGTCGACGTATGCGATGCCAAGCGACGACACGGCCGTCGCATCGGTAATCAGCAGGCCGCCTTTGGACGCGCGCTGCGAGTAATACTCGACCATGAGATCACCGGGGACGTTGCCTTGCTCGGTGCGCATCCGGGTGAGCGGGGCGAGCACGACGCGGTGCTCGAGTTCGAAGGGGCCGACGTTGGTGCGGCTAAACAGCTTGTTCATTCGTTCATCCTCGGGTTGAGCGTTGAAGATGGGCGAATCATGGGCGCGAGCGTGAGCAGGCAGAAGGGGCCTGGCGGCGATAAGTGTCATTCCACACGGGCATGTCGCATACGCCGGCGGCCGGAGCAGTACATGGGGCGGACTCGATCGGCGTGCCCGAAGTGCCATGCTTGCGCGGAATGGCTCTTATGCCGGCGCCCGGCTATGGCGAGTTCACGGTTGCAGGCATGATCGCGCCATCGGTCGTCGAATGGGGCACGTGTATTTCGCAATCGACGCCAGGCGTGCTGTGCGTGACGCGTGGCCTTCTACGATCAAATAGAACGGGAACGGCGACATGAAGATACTGGTGACGAGCGCGTCCGGCGCGAACGGAAACGGGTATGGCCAGGTACTGGCCTTCTCGATGGAGGGGATTGCGCTGGGCGCCTTCAGCGACGACCCTCGGATCACCGATCCGCACGGCTTGCGAGTGAGTGCGGACGGTCAATTGCTGTACGTCAACAGCGGCGACGACCGCATTCTCGCGCTCGACTCGCAGGGCGAAGTTCAATTCGACAGTTGCCATATCCCGGGCCTGGACGCTGGCACCGGCAACCTCGGCCCAGACGGACGCTATTACGTCGGGTTGCGCACCCACCGAACCATCGCCGCATTCCCATCCGATCTCGACGGCGCAGGGGCTCCGATATTGACGCCCGGCGTCGTGCCGTTTCCACGCGGATTTGCGTTCGTCGACGGCGGCTATCTATTTGTTGCGTCGGGTGTCGGGCCGGATGGGCGGGGCGCAGATGCAATCCTGCAATTGACCTCGAGCGGCATGCTGATCAACGACCGGTTTGCGATCGACGACGCGATGAGTCCGCTGGATCTCGTTATCGCGCCACAGGGCAACGTACTGGTGTCAAGCGAGTTTCCGCTCGGCTCGCCCGCAGCCGCTGCATCTGTTAGAGAATACGACGGACGCAGCGGGATGTTGGTACGTGTATTCTCTGCGCCATCCGGCGTGCCGTTTCGCCGCCCGCGCGGATTGCGGTTCGGACCCGACGGTCATCTCTATTGCACGGCCCAGGATGGCGTGATCGCATTCGACTACGAACGCGGGCGCTGCCTCGGTGTAGTCGTCGATTGTCCGCGGCTGAACGGACAGGCGATCGAATTCTTCGGCGACTGAACCTTCGTGCGCATGGCCGCCGCCGTGAAATAACGTCCTCGACGAGAACGGGAGAAGCGCAGTATGGACCGATTGGCTGCAATGGAAATCTTCGTCAGCGTTGCTGAGGCGGGTTCGTTCTCGGCCGCGGCGAAGCGGATGAACGTCGGCCAGCCCGCCATTTCCAAATCCGTTGCGCAACTCGAAGAGCGGCTGGGTGCGCGGCTCATCCTGCGTTCGACGCGCGGCCTGACGATGACGGACGCTGGCCAGCGGTTCTACGAGCATGCGAAGCTTGCGATCAGGGAGGCCGACGAGGCCGAACAGGTCGTCCGTCACGCATCCGACAGCCTGTCGGGCAAGCTGCGCGTGAGCGCGGCCGTGACGTTCGCATGTCTTCACGTGCTGCCTTCGCTGAACACTTTCCTCAGCCAGCATCCGAAGCTGGAAATCGATCTGGTGCTTGATGATCGCAACATCGATCTTCTGGAGGAGGGAATGGATGTCGCCTTGCGGATGGGCTCGCTGGCCGATTCCGCCATGACGGCACGGCGCGTTGGACGCAGCCCGCGGCTCGTCGTCGGCACTCCCGGCTATTTCTCGCGGTCAGGCGTACCGATGACGCCCGCCGACCTGAGCCATCATCAGGCGATCGTCTATTCGCAGCGCGGCGGCGGCGAGACATGGACGTTCACCCAGGACGGCAGCAACGCGGATGTGACGGTATCCGGACGCGTCCGCGTGAGCGCGGCCGAAGGCATGCGAACAGCGGTGCTCGGCGGAATGGGGCTTGCCGTCGCTTCGCGCTGGATGTTTTCTCCCGAGCTGGCGTCGGGCGAGGTGCAGGCCGTGTTGACCGACTGGGCCTTGCCACCCGTCGACCTGTGGGCGGTCTTTCCTTCGGGACGTCTCGTGACGGCGAGGGCCCGCGCATTCGTTGCATTCGTCGAGGAGGCGCTCGCTCAATCAGCCAGCGGGCAACCCGGCACGTCAAGCGCTTGAGCGCTGGCGCTCGCGTCGTATTCGGCCCGCTGCGGTGTGACTTCACGCGGGCCGAAGCTGTCGTCGATCAAAACGGGGCTTTGCCGATCGACGCGCCTCCGTCCACGTAGAGCGTCTGACCCGTGATGAAGCCCGCATCTTCCGAAAGCAGGAATGAAATTGCTGCCGCAATTTCGTCGGGCTGCCCCAGGCGTCCCATCGGGACTGCGGCGAGGTAGCGTCGTTCGCCCTCGCTGCCCGGTGCGTTGTTAGCGCGAAACAGTTCCGTTTCGGTCGGGCCCGGCGCTACGGCGTTCACCGTAATGCCACTATTGGCGAGCTCCAGTGCCCACGATCGCGCGAAGCTCACGAGCGCGGCCTTCGCGGCTGCGTAGGCGGTTCGCTGAACGATGCCAAGGACGGTCAGGCTGGAGACGTTGACAACCCGTCCCCAGCGACGTTCGCGCATGCCGGGCAGCAGCGCCTGGACGGTCTGCAGGGCTGGATGGAGATTGAGCGACAAGACATCGTCAAGGTCGTGAAGACTGACGTTGCCGATGTACTGGGGGCGGACGAGACCGACGTTGTTGACGACGCCGTCGATCGCGTGCCGGCGCGTCAGCTCCTCGAGCGCGGCCGCTGTCGCTTCGCGATCTGCGAGGTTCACCCGCACGAGTTCGCCTGGGAAGTCGGCGTGCTCGCGCGCGAGGCCGATGACCTGATGGCCGGTTCGCGAGAGACGCTCGGAGAGCGCTCGTCCGATACCCTTCGTCGCGCCCGTGATCAGGAAGGTGCGTGCAGCCATGTTAATTCTCCGAAGTCACGAAGGCCGCGCCGCGCGAGGCGGCGCGACAGGCGACGCGTCAGATGCCGCGCGTCTTTTCGAGGACCAGGAGCATTTCCGACGGATCGGGGCGATGCGTGTAATCCGGGTTGACTTCGGCGTACCGCACGACACCATTCTGGCCGATGACGTATCGTGCCGGCATCGGCAGCGTCCAGCTCGGGTCGCCGTTAAACGCCGGCAGATCGTTCTTGAGGTTTTTGTACAACTCGATCAGATAGTCGGGCAAATTGAAGCGCAGGCCAAACGCCGCCGCCGTATCGTTCCTGACGTCGCTCAGCACCGGAAAGCCAAGCTCGTTCGTGCGCACGGACTTGCGGCTGTTGACGGCCGTCTGCGGCGAAATGGCCACGACGCTCGCGCCGAGCGCCGTGATCTGCGGCAGGACTTCGTTGATGGCCTGGAGTTCGAGATTGCAGTACGGACACCAGACGCCGCGGTAGAACGTGACGATGAGGGATCCCTTCGCAAGCAGTTCTTCCGATGACACTTCGTTGCCGTCCTGATCATTGAGGCGAAATTGCGGCGCACGGTCCCCAGCCTGGATGGCGCGGGCCGCCTGACCGCTCTCGATCAGTTCGGCTGTCGCGCGTTCCATGATCGGATGGATTTCGGGCGGCGCGTTGTATGGCGGCTTGCCCGCCTTGAAATCGGCCTTGAATGCGTCGAGCTTGTTCTGGAGCGACATGATGAGTCTCCCGTTAGTTACTCAGGGGTATCGGTTAAGGATCGGCGAGCCGTGGGCTCGTCCTGGGTCTCATCATCGGAGAACGAACGTCGAGCCGGTAGGTAGCTCGGGCGAATAACACCCATTCTTCGAAGGCATGGACGCATGAGACGCTGTCAATGCCGAAAGCGTGATCCAGCGGAACCGCGCCAAAGCGGGGGTCGGAATCGGGTCTGGGAACATGACCATAAGCGCGTAGCTTGTTGATGAGCCTTTTACGGAAAGGCGCAACGACGATCGGGTGATGATTCGCAGCGAGTGCGATTCAGTTCCCTTGCTCACTCCTTTTGGTTGGCGCGCGGTTCTGTCGCGCTAACGCGGTGCGCTAGAATTCGCATTCCCTCACGGATCACGAACGAGACGGGCAAATCGAAGAATTCATCGTGTGCGACGTCTCCGGCGGGGATCGACAAGGTTCTCAAGCGCTTGCACTATCCGCTGGACGTGATTCTGCTGTGTGTTCGCTGGTATGTGGCGTACTCGCTGAGCCTGCGCCACCTCGAAGAATGAAATGAACGCGTCCCACCCGTGAACGTAAGCGCAGAGGAAGGTGGATCCTCACGGGCCAACGGCATCGATGTGCCCACGTGGAAGAATAGAGTTTTTCCAGGCAACCGGAGGATCCAGTGGCCAATTGTACGGCAGTGGGCGTAGATATCGCGAAGTCGGTGTTCCAGGTGCATTACATTGACCCGGAGAGCGGCGAAATCGTGAATAAGGCGATCAAGCGGCCAAAGTTTCTAGAGTTCTTTGCGAACCGCACTCCCAGTCTCATCGGGATGGAGGCGTGCGGCGGTGCGCACCACTGGGCCCGGCAACTGATGAAGATGGGCCATCAGGTCAAGCTGATGCCTGCGAAGTTCGTCAAGGCGTTCAACATCGGCAACAAAAATGACGCAGCAGATGCTCGGGCCATCTGGCTGGCAGTGCAGCAACCTAGCAAGCCGGTCGCAGTGAAATCGGAGATGCAGCAGGCGATGCTGGGACTCCACCGGATGCGCGCACAGTTGGTGAAGTTCCGCACGATGCAGGGCAATGCGCTGCGCGGGCTGTTGGCCGAATATGGCGAAGTGATGAGCAAGGGCCGCGCAAAGCTCGACAAGGAGATCCCGGCGTTGCTGGAACGGATTGCGGAGCGGTTGCCTGCGGTGCTGATTGATACGCTGCGTGACCAGTGGAACGGGTTGGCGAAGCTGGACGGGCAGATTGCCGAAATCGAGCGTCGAATGCGCGAATGGAAGAAGGAAGATCCGGCCGTGAATGCGATCAGCGAGATTCCTGGCGTGGGACTGCTCACGGCAACGGCGGCAGTGGCGATGATGGGTGATCCGAAAGCATTCAGTTCTGGGCGGGAGTTTGCTGCGTGGGCGGGTCTCGTACCCAGACAGACAGGCTCGGGTGGCAAGGTGAACCTGCATGGCATCAGTAAAAGGGGCGACACGTATCTGCGTACGCTGCTCATTCACGGCGCGCGCAGCGTACTGACTCGTGCGAAGGAGCCGGGCCAGTGGGCCGAGCAGATCGGCGGGCGTCGCCCGCGCAATGTGGTGGTCGTGGCGCTGGCCAACAAGATGGCGCGGACGATCTGGGCGGTGCTGGCCCATGACCGGCCGTATCAGAGGGACTACGTAAGCGTGAAACCGGCCTGAACGGCCGGCGCGATAAAGAAGATCAACGTTTAACACAGGGTGAACATCGAAAGGTTGCGCAGCAATCGGGTGTGATGACAAACCAGGTAGGACCGGGGCCCGCCAAGCCTGAATCATTTCGAGAGCTTCCAGCTCGTTTGAGGAATGAGGCGCGGGCCAGCGGATTTCATAGAGGGCCGCGGCATGTCGAGCTGCAACAAGCCCGGATATAGAGCAGCAGCCCCTCCTGTTAGTCACAACACACGAAAAACTTGCGCAAAAGGGACGCGTTCATATAGAAATGATGGCCGAACGGGGAATTGAGGTCGATCACTCAAGTGTACACCGGTGGGTCATCAAGCTCGTACCGTTGTTCGAAAAGGCATTTCGGCGAATCAAGCGCCCGGCCGGCAGGAGTTGGCGCATGGATGAGACCTATGTCAAGGTCAAAGGCCACTGGAAATACTTGTATCGGGCCGTCGACAAGGAAGGCAACACCGTCGATTTCCTGTTGCGCGTCCATCGTGACAAGGCTGCTGAGCGCCGGTATTTCGAGAAGGCGATTGCCCAGAACGGCGAGCCCGAAACGCTCAACACCGAGCGCCAGACGCCGATCAGGATCCGGCAGAACAAGTATCTGAACAATATCGTCGAGGTGCGACACGAAGTCGCTTACAGAAGTTGTTCGTCCTTCTCGCCGTATAGAAGGAGTGAACCACCGGTGTCACCCGGTGAATCTAGGAGCCTGAATCAAGAGCGGCTCTGACAACGTAACGAAGCGCCGCAAGGTGCGGGGTATCAATCGCGAGAGGCGTACCCTTCTGGCAGCCATAAGCCGGATGAGTGCCAGATAGTCGGTATGGTGAAAACATTTGAATCTGCAATAGGGTCGTTATGTTGAACGAGCGGAAATGGCTAATACGCTCGAACCAAAACGGTACCGGAGGTGGGAACAGTGTCTTTCGATTAGGCGTTCGTGACCCATATACCTCCCGGCCCAGAGCAGGCACCTAACCCGGCGTACTTCCATAAGTGGAACGTGGAAACCCCGTATGCTCCCGTCGGGGACAGCAGGCTGCGAGGTCTGCCCATGGCGGTGCGGGCACAGGATTGGGGAAAAAGCGAATGCCCGGCTGTAATGGACGGGATACGGGTTGCAACATCACCCGACGCGAAAGCCGGGCAGACTTCCTCGTGGTCTCTCCTCACCAGAGAGTTTGCAGAACCATCTATACGGAAGGAAAGCAAATGAGTGCAGCAACACGGGCGCGTGCACCTTCTGGCGTCGAGCAGATCGTACGTTCGCGTGTATTCCGGCACCATCGCGACAACTGATCGTTTGTAAGCAGAACCTTACGGGCTCCAGGAGAATTGATGGTCTCTGTCGACAAGAAATCCCGCCAGACCGGCATCCGCATCCAGGAACCAGTCTCACAGTGATACTGGCGAGGTAGCTGAGGGCGCCCTGCGCAAACCCGTCAAAGAGACCCCCTCATACCATTTCTGATCTGACGGGTTGCACCCGGCATGCGAGCCGAGCGCAACCTGAATCAAAGTAGTTCGTGCTTGCAGCGGTTATTGCGTTATACAGGGCTGTGTCTCCCGGCCTGAGTCTTCCTTCAGTCGCCATCGGCCTTGCGGGTCGTCCGTTTGCGGCGCCGTGCACGTTCAAGCTTTCGGCTCTCAGCCCGGTTTTTGCGCATTGCGCGTTCGAGCTTGACCAGGAATGCCCGTGCCGCGCCCGGTGGCACCGCGCTATCAACGTATCCGGTCACACCTGAATCGGTCTCAATCTTGATGACCGCTTTCCCTTCGAATAATGTTTTGGCTTTTATCGTCATGGAAATTTCTCCGGCGCACGGTCAGGACCCCCCGCGAAATTCCGGCAGATCTAGACCCAGTACACCACAGTTTTAACTGTAAGCGGCAGCTTTAGCACACCGAACGGAGAATCGTGCAACTGAGGGTGGTGCGTAGGGGCACCACCGAGGCGCGCTCAATGTGTCAGCAGCCCTGTGCCTTGGCCTGCTGCTGCCGCGCATAGTTGAATGGCAGCAGGTCCGTCACATCCGCGTCGGGCGGCCGTTGCGGCAGCTCCTTGAGCACGTGCAACAGGTAGTCGTACGGCTCGACACCGCAGGCACGGCAGGTGAGCACGAGGCTGTAAATCGTGGCGCTGGCTTTCGCGCCGTCGACCGTGTCGCTGAACAGCCACGACTTTCTCGAAGTGGCGAACGGCCTGATGTCCCGCTCTTATCCGCGTACCGGAATTATGCGGACTTCCAAGTGCCGACCATATTCATGATCTAACGTTGCTCTCGGTCGGCGCCTCGATACGCCATGAAATCTCGATACTGGATGAAAACGCCCACCAGCTTCATGTCAAGAGGCGAGCATAATCATAGTCGATCAAGGAAGGCCAGAAGGTCGCGCGGCGGACGAAACCGCCTCTGTCTGAACTGAACAGGCTGAATGGCATTGAGTGCCCGTTGTTTCATGGCGAGGTCAGCTTCAATGTACATGTGAGTTGTTGCAGGGCTTTCGTGACCGAGCCACAGAGCAATCAACGATAGGTCTACGCCACCCTGAAGCATGTGCATCGCCGTCGCGTGCCTCACAACATGCGGAGATACGTGCCGCGTTTTGAGCAGTGGGTAGCGCGCGGAAGCGGTTGCCACAGCCAGTTTCAATCGGTCGGTGACCCCGGATCGCGTCATCTGTCCGCCGGACCGGTTGGGAAAGAGCCATTGCTGTGGGTCAGGATTGATCTGCCGTAACCACCGGCGCAGCAGTTTCGCAGTGTCATTCCACAACGGTAGTGTGCGCTCCTTTCTGCCCTTACCGTGCAGGAGAACACAGGAGCCGCGCCCCAAAGTGACGTCCTTGACACGCATGGATGTAAGCTCGGATACGCGCGCGCCCGTATTGTAGAGCGTAGCCAGCATAGCCTGATCGCGTTGCCCGCACCAGCTATCCGCGTTGGGAGCAGCAAGGATGCGTTGCATTTCCTCGCGACTGAGAAAGCCGACCATTGGGCGGTCAAAGCGTTTCATGGGGATGGCCAGCACACGCTGAAGGACGGGCAAGGCGGAAGGTTCCTGCAATGCTGCATAGTGCGCGAAAGACCGGATCGCGGCAAGGCGTGCGTTACGGCTACGGATCGCGTTGTGTCGACTGACCTCCAGGTGCTTAAGGAAATCGAGAATCACACCCGCGTCGAAGTCAGTCAGCCGTAGTTTGTGGGGTGGCCTGCCGACGTGCTCTTCGACGAAATGGAGAAACAGGCGGAAGGTGTCGCGATAGCTGGCTACGGTACGAGGACTGACGTTGCGCTGCCCGATCAGATAGTCCACGAAGAACTGCTGAAGCAGGGTCGAGAAACGTGCCGCTGGGTCAGGGGTGTTCATTTGAAATCTCCCGTGCATAGCACTCGAAGCGCTGAGACACGATGGCCATGAGCTGGGGAACCGTGTTGATATACCAGTATGTATCGGTTACCCGGACATGCCCCACATAGGTGGAAAGTGCGGCGATTGCATTGTCAACATTGATCTGCCGCCGGTACCAGCGAAGCAGGCAATTCGAAATGAAGGTGTGCCTCAAGTCATGAATGCGCGGTGCCGGATGATCGCCGCGAGCGACCCAGCCCAAGCGTCTGCGTAAAGTGGAAAACGTATCGTCTGCATTCCATATCTTTAGTGCGCACCCACAGTCCGACAAGAAGAAATGGTGATCTGTTGCGAGCGGAAGCGAATGGTCACGGACGCGCTCGTAACGTTTAAGAGCTGCGATTGTCGTTGCATGAAGTGGGATCACGCGGGACTTCTTGAATTTACTGTTGCGTACTCGCAGCATGCGTTGCTCAAGCATCACGTCAGAACGTTCAAGATTCAATGCCTCTGAGATACGCATACCTGTAGCAGCAAGCAAGCCAAAAAGCGTTTCGTAGGTTGATGGACGCAGTCCTCCTCGCGGGGACAAGTGTCTGGCGGCTACCAGCAGCTCAGTGACCTCCTCATCGCTATAGATATGAGGTACCGGCCGATGATGTGTCGAGCCCAGCATCCTGGGTGGTGGAACTTCCGTGCCGGAGTCATATTGCTGCAGGTACCGTGTGAATGGGCGAAGGACTTCGACCCGCTTTGCGGCAGTGATAGGCCGCTCAGAATGAGCATCGCTCGCCCAGCGCAGTATGAGATCCAGCGTGACCGGGCCCTGATGACGGCAATGCTTGGCGAAGCGCGCAAATGCCAGCAGTTGTGGCCCCTGATATCGCAACTCGAACCCGAGTTGCCGCTTGATACGTAGATAGTCCTGAACGTGACCGGTTAATGTACGCGAGTGGCTCATGATCTGCTCCCCGGCCAGGGCGCCGCGATCGCGACCAACCTGTTGAAGTCAATCTTGGAATAGATCATGGTGGTATTGAGGCTGCGGTGACGCAATACGTCTGCGATATCCTTGAGCGACGCCCCGTTGCCGAGCATGCGGCTGGCCAGCGAATGCCGCAGCAAGTGCGGACCCATTGACGTAGCCGGCCATCCACATCGAGCATAGGCTTGCCTGACTGCACAGCCCACGACGGCTGAGGTAACCGGACGATCGAATGGGGCGCGATGTCGCACGAAAAGTGCGCGACTGGGAGTTCGACCACGACCATGGTGCACGTAATCGGACACGGCGCGCCCTGTTTGCACGGGTAGCGGCAGGAAATCTACCCGCTTGCACTTCGCTGCTTGAATGCGCAACGTCCCCTCGCGCCAGTCGATGTCAGAAAGCTGAAGTGCCGCTACTTCTCCCGCGCGCAACCCGAGATCCACCAGCAAACGTGCCATGGCGTAACCGCGCTGTCCTGATGGAGTCCGTGTGTCAAAGGCATCCAGGAATTGCGAGATCTGTTCCTTCGTCAACAGTCTCGGTATGCGCGCCATTGACCACGCTGCCACCTTGGGGATAGCAGCGATCAAGGATTCGGTGTGATCGCCCATAAACTGTCGGTAACGGAGATAGGTGCGCAGGCTACCAGCGAGCGCTCCTGTACTCCTCGGGGTGAGCCCCTTGCTTCGCTCGACGACGAAATGTAGTATGTCCCGCGGTTTGACTCGGCGCATGTCGATGCTTCGGCTACCGAAGTGGTTGATCAAAAACTCGCCTATGCGATCGCGGTGATTGCGACGGGTAGATGCTGCGAGGCCACGAGTCTCGGAAAGGTAGGCGTCAAGAAGACGCAACTCATCGACAACGGTGTTCGGTAACGAGGATGACCTGGGGCGGATGAGCCCCTGCGCGCGAAGCATCTTGAGCAGGTGTCTGAGTGCTGCACGAGTGAAATTCACTGCGCATACCCTCCGTCCGGGACAATCGCAGTCTGGAAGGTGAACTGATATGAACTGGCGAATCAGTTCCTCATTGATCTGATCAAGATCGACGTGACGAAATGTGAGCCAGCGTGAGAAGTGGGCCAAACAGGCAAGGTAATGCCCAGTGGTATGAAGCGCGTAACCGTGACCGAGAAGATAGTCGATATATGCCTGCCTGATCGGCGCGAGCACACTATCCTCAAGCTGGTACCACGTTCGAACTCCCATATGATCGGCGTACATGGCAGTATCCTCCGGGGCGATAGCCGCCCTCAGCAGAACACCTTTTATTATGTTCAGCAATCGCAGGATACTTCGTCACGAAGGACGCTTGATTGACGAGCCTTGCTTCGAATCCTTCCGTCTTTGCCTTGCATAATTCCGGTACGCGGATAAGAACGCCTATGGATTTGAATCCATAGGCGCTCGCAGATATTGTTGTCTATTGCGGCTCGCCCGTCAGTGACGTAGCGGCTCAGATATTCCCACTGGTTACCCGTATAGGCGATTGCCTTACCGAGCAGGCTCTGGGGCGTCACCTTTGGCGCCAGTTCGTCAAGCCACGCCCTGAACGCCTCGAGCACCGGCACGCTGTGTTTCTGCCGCAGGTCGTATGTGTAGTCGGCACGTGTCTGGCCGGCCGGCAGATCGCCTTTGGCCAGCGCCTCGACACGGTACAGGGCCTGGAAGTATTCAAGCGCCTTTGCCACACGAGCGTTCGGCGGCTTCGGCTTTGCGTCATCCCCTTTCTTCTGCGCCGCCTTGTCCGCCTTGACGAACAGCCTGCGCGCGTGCGCCATGCAGCCGAAGTGCGTTGCCTTTTTCAGCGTGCGCCACGCACTGTATCCGTCGCTTACCAACATGCCGCTGTAGTCGCCGAGGAATTTCTTCGGATGCTCCTGGCCTCTCCCTGGCTGGTACTCGAACAGCACCACGGGTTCGGGGCAGTCTTCGGCGCTGCGATAGACCCACGCATAGCTTTTACTCTGCGCAGACCGGCCGGGTTCCTTGAGTACCTGAAGCGTGGTCTCGTCGCCGTGGATCAGCGGCTGCGACAGCAATGTCCTGTACAGCGCGTCGTACAGGCGGGTGTAGTGCAATTCGCTGGGGCGGATGACCCAGTGTGCCAGCGTGCCCCGGCTCACCGGAATCTGCCAGCGGGCCATGGCGGCCTGCATCCGGTACAACGGCATGCCGTCGACGTATTTCGCGGTCGCGACCGTCGCGATCACCGACGCATCCGCATGGCTGCCCGGAAGTGGCTGTACCGGCATCGGTGCGAGCACGACCGGCGTCTGTTCGGCGTGACGCTCGCAGTGCCGGCACGCGTACTTTGCACGCACGTTCTGGTGAACCGTCCATTTGACCTCGACATGCAGCTGTTCGCTGATGTCCTCGCCGATACGATGCATCGGATTGCCACAACACGGGCAACCCCGCTGGTCTTCGGGCAGATCGTACTCGATGCGTTCGCGCTTCAGGTACGCCGGCAACGGCTTGCGTCCCACCTTGCGCCGCTCAGGCTTGCCGGCCGGTGGCAAGCCGGTGTCAGGCAGCGCCGGCTGGATACCTTCGTCGTCCCCGTCGCATGGTTCGGTCCGGGCGATCTGCTCAGCTTCGTCGAACACGCGATCCTTGCGTTTTTCACTTTTCGGCGCGTAACGCTCGGCCGTAAGCAGTCGGACCTGTTCCTCGAGCTGCCCGACGCGCCGGTTCAGTTCGTCGATGTGTTTCGCATCGCCGGCTACGCGCGCTTCGAGGGCGTGGATATAGCCCTGGACAGCCTGGGGTACGCGCTTGAGGTCGGGTGCATTCTTCATGCGCTCCAGGATAGCGAAGCGCGACGCCCCGTGGGTTTACGTCAATTTGTAACGGGTGCGCATTTCGTGCGCATTCCTTTGTTTACGTGCGACGTACGGGGCTAGCTGGCGTGCTCGTAATGGCGTGCAGGATGGCGGCGAAGCGCGTCGATATCGATGCCGTCGAGCAGCCAGTGGAGCTGCTGCGTCGTCAGCTCGATCACTTCCTGATCGCGTCGCGGCCACACGAAACGGTCTTCCTCGAGCCGGCGCAATAACAGCCAGAAGCCGGTGCGCTCGTACAGCAGGAGCTTGATCCGGTTGCATTTACGGTTGCGAAACGCGTACACGGCGCGCGCGAGCGGATCCAGTCGCATCGAATTCTCAACCACGGCGGCAAGGGTATTGATACCGCACCGGAAGTCGACCGGCTCGCGATGCAGATAGACTCGCAGGTCGTCAGCGAAGCGCAGCATCACCGGCTCCTCAATGCGTCGATCATCGCTGTGAGCAGCGCCGTGTCCTGTTGCATACATTCAAGTTCGAGACTCACCCCGTTAGGCAACTGCGCCATCAGCCGTGACGGCAACGGCGGGCGTTGCGACGGACGCATCGGTTCACGCGCCCCGGGCATGGGCGTCACAGCCCCGGACGCGGGCGGTCTTGAATTCGCGCGCACCGCGCGCGGATCGGCTACTTCTACTACGGGTACGAATTCCGCCGTGCCCGTGCCGGGCAACTCCACGCAGTCGCTGCGCACCGCCCGCCTGCGCTCCAGCAGGATCCACTTGCGCAGCTGGTTGGCGTTCACGCCAGCCTTGAGCGCCAGCCCGGCCACCGACGCGCCGGGCTGCTCACACGCCTCAATCAGTCGCCGCTTGCCTTCGGGATCAAAGCAGCGCCGACCGCCTTCGTCGACGTGCGTGACTTTAAGGGGAAGGAAATCAAGTTCGTCTGAGGTCATGTTGCGTCCGCAAGTTGAGTGATTGCGGACGCAAGCTTGATCTTCCAACATCGCACGCGCTAGGCGGGCAGAAACTATCGCTTACTTTTAACTGACAGAGGCCCGCACTCGTGTTTCGTGCACGCCCCCGCAGGAAATCACAGCTCAGCAGTGCATCCCTGCGAAGGTACGAGATGCGCCTTGCGTCCAGCGCTACCGTAACGTCGGGCGCGATTACCGGCAACGGTTCCGCTCCCGGTGAAAGACAGATCACCCTAGCTGCACACATCACCAACGATGGGCAAGCACCCGACGAAGCGCGACCTGGACGTCCAGGGTCGTGATCGTATCGGCCCCGTCTCTCAGTCGGCGCAACGCGACCGCATCGATGACGGCCTGCATCACGGCATCGGCATCTGCGATAGAACGGCCTCTCAGCCCACCGGTGAGACAGTCCATGACATATCGCGAGATGGCGAATCGCTCGCCTGCGAGCAAACGGATCTGGGTCCGGACGTACGAGGCCAAGATGTCGTCATCAGGCAGGTCATACGCAATCTTGCACTCGAAGCGTCTCGTGCTGGCGTCATCCAGACACCCATAATGGTTCGTCGCGCCGATGAACAGCACGTCGGGTGTTCGTCCGTCGGTACCGTCAATCGCTGTCAGCAACTTGTTCGTGACGGGAGCGATGCCGGATTCACGGCGGTCGCGCAGAAGGTCATCCACTTCATCGACGAACAGAATCGATGGTCGTGCATCCCGCGCGTCTGCCACTGCCTTGTCCCAAAGCGAAGGGTCGCGTAATACGTCACACCCTCTCACTGTAAATAGCGCCGCCCCTGTTGCCGCCGCCAGCGCAAGTACACTCTGGGTCTTGCCCGTACCAGGCGGCCCATACATCAAGACACCTCGTGGAAGGCGGCCGCCCAGTCTACCCAGTTCAAACGCATGCTTCATGCGATATGCCAGTTCGACCAGTTCGTGACGTGAGCGTTCAGGCATGATGATCTCATCGATTCGCTTCAACTTTTCTGGCAGCCGAATGCCGCTGCCTTGCAGTCTCCGCATTGCCTTGACCATGCTCTGGAGTGACAACGGACCATTCGTAATCAGGCCGTGGCGCTGCATGTCGGCCAGTTCCTCGGCGAGCGCGGCCAGGCGCGCCGCATTGAAACCTTCCCACTTTTCGACGGCGCTCGCCAGAACCGCGGGAGACAACGCGCCCGGACCGAGCGCCCGAGCAACAGAGCGAGAGAGAATTGCGCTCCGGGCATCCGCATCAGGAAGAGGAACGTCGACCCTGATGTCATACCGTCCGGGGCGGATGATCGCCGGGTCCAGCATTTCAACACTATTTGTACAACTAATAAGAATGATAGGATACCTTCTTAATTTCACCACGCCTGTAAGCATAGCGTTTGTGGCGTCGCGGTCCATGTGATGACTACCAGCCGACGTGCGCGGCTTGCAAAACGAGTCGAACTCGTCGAGCATGAACACCATCGGCTTACCCAAATTTCTTGCGTGCGCGAATGCGGCCTTGATTTTCAGCGGCGTTTCGTTGACCCATGGCGAGGCGACATCCTGATATCCCAGTGCAAAAAAAGGCACGTTCAGTTCACCCGCGAGGGCCTCACCGAGAAGGGTCTTGCCGACACCCGGCTCACCAACGAGCAGAATTCCGTTGCGCTTGCCTGTTCCATCAACAATTTCCTGGCCAACAGCGAGCAGCCGTTTCTTGACGTCGTCCATGCCCACCACATCGGCAAACGAAAAGCGCGGCTTCGTGACGAGATCTCCGAAACTGTATACAGGCTCAGGCGACTGGTTAGCCACCCTTTCACCCACATGCTCGCTTGCCTGCGACGCTTCCTGCGACGCCGAACCTTCCCCGTGTCCGCGAGCGCCATTGTCGTCCAGCGCTAACATGAAGCGTTTCCGGAAGGCGATGAGCACGACAGCCGTAATACCACCCGTTGCTGCCGTGATCGCAGTCAGACGATCCGGCGGCATGCATACATGCAGCACTGCCGTCATACCGATCAACGCGCCAACCCGGCGGCCTGTCGCGTATCGGTTCCAGCTGAGCCACACAAGGACGGCGAGTGAATAGCCTACGACGAAAAAGCTCCCACGATTGCTCGCCGTCAGAACGCGATGGGACAGCAGGTCTCCCCAAAGATCATATGACCAGACGGTGATCAGGGCCGCACACAACATCTGCAGTAGCAGGAAGTCGATCAGCCTGAAGACCCGCGTTGCTGCCAGCCCGAGCTTATACATAAAGCTGCGACACGATTGCCCAATATTGTTCTTCATGATTTTTATTCCCTTAGTTATCCTATATTTGTCAAAGATTATTCCAGCTCGGCTTTAAGAACCCTTAACAAAATGATTTCCTGGGTCTGTTAACTTCCAACGATTGCTGTTAACCTCGTCATTGTTTCGGTGACGAGGAGACCATGGCCAAACCGATACTCGATGATGAGTTGTGGGCACTCATTGAACCGTTGCTGCCCCCACCCAAACCTCGCCGTTCACGGTATCCCGGACGCAAACCACTGGATGACCGGGCCATGCTTACCGGCATCCTGTTCATCCTGCAGACGGGCCTGCGCTGGGACCTGCTGCCGCGCGAGATGGGTTGCGGCAGTGGCATGAGCTGCTGGCGCCGTCTACGGGATTGGCAGACCGCCGGCGTCTGGGACAGGCTGCACGAAGTCTTGCTCGCCAGGTTGCGTGAGGCCGAACAGATTGACTGGTCCCGCGTCGTTGTCGATTCCTCCTCAATCCGCGCAGTGGGCGCAGGTCAAAAACGGGACCGAATCCCACCGACCGCGCGCGACCTGGTTCAAAGCACCACCTCATTACCGAAGCGCAGGGCATCCCGCTCGCGGTAATCCTCACCGGCGCCAACCGCCACGATGTCACCCAGCTTCACGCGCTGGTTGACGCGATCCCGCCCATTGCCGGCAAGCGCGGCCGGCCGCTTTCGAAGCCCCGCATCGTGCAGGGTGACCGAGGCTATGATCACGACAAATACCGGCGCCCGCTACATGCTGCCGGCATCGCCACTGAAATCGCCCGACGTGGCCAGCCTCATGGCAGCGGCCTTGGAAAAACGCGCTGGGTCGTCGAGCGAACTATCTCGTGGCTTCACAACTTCCGACGACTGCGCATCCGCTTTGAACGCCTCGCATTTATCCACGAAGCCTTCATGAAACTCGCCTGTTGCATCATCTGTTGGCGAAAACTAAAGAACTCATTTTGTTAACGCCTCTAAGAGAACCTTTGCGTGAACATCTTCGCGGCAAGCGCGGGACGCTGTTGCCTCAGAGAAATCCAGGACGGACGGAGTCCACCTGCACGAGGCGCTGCTCCCGCCAACAACTCGCCAGCACAACTAGCGCGGCACGCCAGCCTTTAACGGTTCCTGAAACGGCATAGCCAGCGCACAACAGCTAGCAGGGGCTGTATGCATTCGATGGCGAGATCCAGGCATTCGTCCCAGAATATGCACCAGTACTTTCTGAAATCCTTGATCATCAGCTGCTCTCCATAGGTGAAGTCCGTTTTCTTACGCAACACCATCGTCTCGCATGCCAACCGAACGACGATGTGCATTAAGGATCGCCCGACTGTTCGACAACGCAAGTCGATGCGAAGTAGCCGGGCGTAACGCAGAGGGGTGGCGATGCAGAAAGGCTGTTGCATCGTTTCCGCGGACTCGAGGAATGTCACGTCAAGCTTTGCGAGCTTCCGGGCAAGCTCTGGCGCCCGCCAGATCCGCGTGAGCTGATGCGGCGCCCGAGAGGTAAGACGCTTTCAGACAAGTGCTTGTGAGTAGCGAGGCTTCATGTGTGCGGGGACATGGAGTTGTTCCCGGCAACAAACTTGTATCAGCAGGATCGTTCAGGCTTGCACGGGCGGGGAATTGAGTCGGATCGACGAAACACATCGCCACCGCTCTTTCTGGAAGCGCGTGAATCGACGTTCCGCGGGCACGCATTCCCGGAACTACGAGCTGCAAAGTTTGGATCGGCGATTCTGGCAGACGATCCATTGCTGGTACTTGCGCCATCTCGTTGCCGCTGTCTGAACTCGTCCGCGATCCACTCGCGCACTCGCGCTGCTACATGTCGGCAAAAATGTCGCTATCGATTCCGGACCAAAAATCGTTCATCGACGGACCGCGCCCGGGGTCGCGCATGCAACCCGACAAGTTCGTGTCTTCACGGGAATGCTCAACGAAGTCAAAGAAATGGCTGGCCTACAGTCCATCAACATGGTTGCAAGCAGCGTGATCGTGGCAAACGGCTATCCGGCTCCGAAGTTGCGACACTCGTACCACCGAACGCTTTTGCCTCTGACCAATCCGCCGAATGAGTCCGTCCCAACACGCAAGCACCGCCATGTGGCATCCGGGGATGCTGGCGTGATTCATTGGTGCGCCGGTAACACTTTTTATCGAGCTCGGCCCCGCGACGCGTAGCGGCCTTTCAGCGCTTCACCGCTCGAAGCCTCGTCGACTCGCGCCTCCCGTAGCCGGGAGCCAAAGCATCGCCGCAGCGCAGTGGTCCGGAAATCGTTCCGCACGTCAGCGCAAGGTGGTGAGCCCGCCACGCGGGTTTAGCGCGCCGATTACGGAAGCGGGTCCGAATATCCCGATCAGCGAGACCTGATCGACAGTGCCGCGGCACACGGTGCAGCTCGTTTATTCGCCGATCGCCGCGAGCACCGCGGCGAATCGGAGATGCACGACTGAAAAAAGTCAAAAAACTGTCGAAACAGGTTCCTGAGATGCTTTTTGCCTCGTATGCCCAACCTGACTGTTGACGGTGAGAGGCGCACGCCTGGCGTCAGCGATGACGCTACCTGCTAGCCAACTGACATATTGAAGCCCTCAAATCCAATGCGGACGCCGCTGGTCGCGTCAGACTCACTGGATTGCCACCTTCCCGGTCGCAGATAGTCAACACCCTCCTGTGCACGAACCACGAATCCACCAATCGCACCGGGTCACCTACGCGTGCTTCGCCGAGTTTCGTGCATGACTTCCGTCGCGCGTCACGCTCAAATGCCAATCTCCGTAGCGTCGTTGACTCTGCTGGGTCCGAGAATCACGGTGCGCCGCTTACAGCCTGAACACCGCCACTGCCTCCCGCAATACGACCGCCTGAGCTTCGAGTGTCTTCGCAGCAGCAGCCGCCTGCTCGACGAGCGCCGCGTTCTGCTGGGTCACCTCGTCGATCTGGCCGATCGCCTTGTTGATCTGCTCGATGCCGTCACTCTGCTCGCGCGCGGCGCCTTCGATCTCGTTCATGATGCCCGTCACGCGTTGAACGGAGTTCATCGCTTCCTCCATCGTCTTGCGCGCATCGGACACGAGCGACGCGCCCTGCGCGACCTGCGCGGTCGAATCGCCAATCAGTTCGCGGATCTCTTTCGCCGCCGCGCCCGAGCGCTGCGCGAGCGCGCGCACTTCCGACGCCACAACGGCAAAACCACGCCCCTGCTCGCCCGCGCGCGCCGCCTCGACGGCCGCGTTCAGCGCGAGGATGTTGGTCTGAAACGCAATGCCCTCGATGATGCCGATGATCTCGCCGACCTTGCGCGACGACGCCGTGATGCCGTCCATCGTTTCCGTCACGCGCGTCACCACGTCGCTGCCGCGCACTACCGTGTCCAGCGCGCCTTGCGCGAGACGGCTCGCAAGCTTCGCGTTGTCGGTGTTCTGCTTGACGGTCGCCGACAGCTCTTCCATGCTCGCCGCCGTTTCCTGCAGCGCGGCCGCCTGCTGCTCGGTGCGGCTCGACAGGTCCGCGTTGCCGGCCGCGATCTCGTTCGCGCCGATCGTGATCGACTGTGTGCTGCCGCGCACTTTCGACACCGTGTCGACGAGCCCGTCGCGCATCTGCGACAGAGCCTGCAACAGCTGCCCCATCTCGTTGCGCGAACGCACTTTGACGGCCGTCGTCAGGTCGCCGTCGGCCATGCTGCGGAAATGGCGGATCGTCTGGTTCACCGGCTTCACGACAGCCGACGACAACCCCGCGCGCGCCATCGCGCCGACCACGACGGCGGCCACGCCGATCGCGATGAACAGCGCCGTCGAAATCATGAAGCGACGGCTCAGTTGCGCGGCTGCGTGCTGCTCGTTGTCGGCCTGTGCTCGCTGGAGCGCGGCGATCGCCTTCGCGTAGACGCCGTAGAAGCGGTCGGCCGTCTCACCCTGGATCGTGCGGAACGTGTTGAAGTCGTTATCGACGAGCGCCTTGTGCTCTGGCTCGATCGCCTGGCTGACGAGCGCCGTGCGCGCCTCGGCGACCGTCTGCGCGAGCTTGCGCTCGTCGTCGCTGCCGAACGGCCCTGCCATGTAGGTGCGGAAGTCCTCGTTCGACGATTCGAGCACCTTGTGCGCGGCGGCGAGCAGTCCGTCCGTGTCCTTGCCGACGCTGAATAGTGTTTCGTAGCTGCCGAGCGACAACCGCACCTGCAGGAGCTTCTCCGAACTCGACGTGAGCGCATGCATCGCCGCCGACGACTCCTGCACGCTCTCCAGGCCGTCGTTGGTGAATTTCAGCGCCCCCCAACCGACGCCGATCACGATCAGAAGAAATGCCGCAAAAATGCCGATGACGAGCGTCAGTCCTTGCCGGATAGTGATGTTGTTGAGCATGTGTGTCAGTCGCCTGCAATCGGCCAGCCGGGATGGCTGCCCCATCGATGGCTAACGGCAACGCGGTGTGCGATCCGAATAGGGAGAATCCATGACGCAGCATGTGGGACAGCGCGTACCGGGCATGGCGGCCGTCCGGTGCGTCGGTCGCCCCCTGTTACTGGCGCGCGAGCGCCCTGGCGTGGCCGGATTGCGGCTCGGTGCGCTGGATGCGCCAGAGCATGGAGAAGGTTGTGCCACTCACGGTCGGATAACCATCCGCATGGCAGTTGTCGGATAAGGGATCGCAGGCGATGGTCATCGTCCGCTTGTCGGCGAACGTGATCTTGACGACGGGATTGTCGAGCGTCCCGCTCTTCTGCACGGGTTCGATTTCATATGAACACGGAACCGTTTTTGCTGGCGTTCCCGTTCTGTCTCCCTTGATGACGAGCCTGGCTGTTTGCGCATCTCGTGCACCGAAGCGCAGTTCAACCGTGTCGCCGCGGTCTGAGAAGCCCGTCATCGAAAACGGTGCGGCGGGCTCGGCCGCAATCGACGACAGAGGCAAGGCGAACAACGCCGCGCTCAGCGCGACAACATATGACGATTTCATTTTCGAACAGCGGGTGGGTGGATGCAGCGCATTATGTGCGATAACGGCGGAGGCTGCCGTGGACGCGCACGTCAACCCGTCCGGGCGCGCTGCGTTTCATTTGTATAATCCACCGTTTGCTTTCCGGCCCCCACTTTCATGCTCAGTTTCGCGCTCGGCTTCATCGTTTCACTACTGGTCACGCTGGTGATCGTGCGGTACGCGCATCTGCATGAAACGTTTGCGGACACCGATCTCGCCGGCGTGCAGAAATTCCACGTGCGGCCCGTGCCGCGCATCGGCGGGACGGGGATTCTGCTCGGACTGGTGGCGTCGGCAATCCAGCTGTACGGCGCTTATCCGGGCGTGTCGGCGGGTATTCTCGGCGTCGTCGCGTGCGGCATTCCCGCGTTCGCGTCCGGTTTGATCGAAGACCTCACGAAGAAGGTGTCGCCGCTCGCGCGGCTCATCTGCACGATGGTGGCCGCCGCGCTCGCCTACTTCGTGCTCGGCATCGCCGTCACGCGCATCAGCGTGCCGCCGCTCGATTTCCTGCTTTCCTACGCAGCCATTTCCTGCGCGGTGACCGTGCTGGCCGTCGCGGCGCTCGCCAATGCAATCAATATCATCGACGGCTTCAACGGGCTCGCGTCGATGGTCGCCTTCATGATGTTCGCGTCGCTGGCCTATGTCGCGTTTCAGGTACACGACCCGATCGTGCTGTCGGCGTCGCTCATCATGATGGGCGCGGTGATGGGCTTCTTCATCTGGAACTTCCCGGCCGGGCTGATCTTTCTCGGCGATGGCGGCGCGTACTTCATCGGCTTCATGCTCGGCGAACTGTCGATCATGCTCGTGATGCGCAATCGCGACGTATCGGCGTGGTATCCTGTGCTGCTGTTCATGTATCCGATCTTCGAGACGTGCTTCTCGATCTACCGGAAGAAGTTTATCCGCGGGATGTCGCCTGGGATTCCCGATGGCGTGCATCTGCATATGCTCGTCTACAAGCGGCTGATGCGCTGGGCGGTTGGCGCGAGGACGGCACGCGAACTGACGCGACGTAATTCGCTGACATCGCCATATCTGTGGCTGCTTTGCCTGATCGCCGTGATTCCGGCGACGCTGTTCTGGCGGCATACGCTGCATCTGTTCTGTTTTGTGGTGGTATTTGCAGCGACTTACGTCTGGCTTTATGTGAGTATCGTCAGGTTCAAGGTGCCGCGTTGGCTGGTGATCCGCAAGCACCGTTGAAACGCGCGACAGAAGGAACTACAAAGCGCCTTTATGCCAGGCTTCACAGGGTGGTGAGGTTTTGCCTGGACGCAGGCGCGCGCGTCGCTCGGCTGCATGTTGGCGCAGGCATGCATCTGGGGCTGCCCTAGCATAATCGTCCGTTGACCCGATGGTTACGCGCTATATTCTCCAGCGTCACCCTGTTGACAGGCTCTTTCTGCTTTTGTGAAGAACGGCGGGCGTCGCTACGCTGATCGTTGCAGTTGATCGACGCAGAAAGCTTCTTTTTTTCGCGCCTTTCCGGATAACGGCGTCAACTGGTTAACACCTGTCGGACCCGCTAGTCGCACGGGCACACAGTTCGCTCAAGGCGACGTCGGCGCATAGCGGCGGGAATAGACAAAGTCCGCAGCTATGCCGCCCCCCTCACGGAGAGGTGTGTCTTGCGCACCAAGGCGTGCGCAGCGGGTCCCTTGTCGCATTAATTCCCCGCCGCCCTTGCGCCATATCGCGCCTGTTTCGGAGCACATGGTATCGGCGACAACTATTCTCTCCTGCGGTCATCGTCTTTGACGACGTATGATCAGGTTCGTTTGTGAGAATGTCAGGGCACCGCCGCTGGACGTCGTGCCTGGCTGTACGGCTCAGCTACAGTGGCCCATCCCACGACACGTCGCAGTTCGGACCGGCCTTCGCCTCGCCCCCAGCGATTATCCGCCTTTGATTGGGCGGTGCAGCAGGCGGGATGTGGGTGGCCGACCGTGGCCCGTTGCCAGTAACCGGTAAAGGGTGGGCCTGCCGGGAGATTTTCAGGCTTTTGGCTGCCTCTGACTTGTTGCCGTCTGCGGCAACAACGGCTGCCATGGCCTCGTCAGCCGAAACGACGGGCCGGGAACGACGGTCGAAGGTGGCGAACGTCGAAATGTAGGCCGGAGCTTTCGCCGCCACACTATGTCCGGCCGCCTCCACCAGCCGCTGCATCGCCGCCCGGTGAAGCTGGGGATCGGGTCGGTGATCCGGTCGCTCGATCGGTGCGGGAACGCCTGTCACCTGTTCGTACATCCTTTGGAGATAGGCGCGGCGCAGTCCGTGAACCGTGACGCCCCTGGCGCCGTGCGTGATGCCCTCCTTTAGCAGGACATCGTAAAAGCGGGAATACCACTTTCGCAGTGACCACGGATCCGGAATCATGGATCCCGTACGGGGGTTCGCGAGCCGTGCAGCGAGGATTAGCAAGTCGTATTGCCATTCGGCATCGATCGGTACGACGCGTGGCCTTCCGCCTTTGGTGCCATCAGTCACGTGAAGGTGACCGGAGACGCGCAGACACTGCAAAGGACGCAACAGCATGCTTTCCTGCGCGCGCAGCCCAAAGGTCGCCTGGAGCTCCACCTGCATGGCGACCCATCCGTCCCGTTCGCACAGTCGCGCGATAACTTCATCAACTTGACATCCCCTCCCCCTCTCGCTGACGCTCGCCGCCGAAGACCGGGAATCGGGGCCGGCCCCCGGACGGCTCGACGCATTGGAGCAGCTACAAGCTTGCTGCGGCTCTGGGCGAGGTTGGCGCCTCGACAGTACAGCGTATCTGGCGCAAGCACGGCGTGCGCCCTCATCGGCTCGATACGTCATGGTCTCAAACGACCCAGACTTCGAGACCAAGGCTGCAGACGTGATAGGGCTGTATTTGAACCCACCTGCACATGCGGTGGTGTTCTGCGTGGACGAGAAGACGGCCATTCAGGCGCCGGATCGTAAGGATCGGATGTTACCGCTGTCGCCAGGCCGCGCCGAGAGCCATGGCTTCGAGCACAAGCGTAACGGCACGCTTAGCCTGTTCGCTGCGCTCAATACGGCAACCCCGGAAGTCGCGCCACGCCATACCAGCGAACAGTTCGTGGCCTTCCTCACCGACGTTATCGCCCGCCAGCGGCCCAAACAGGAAATTCATGTGATCTGCGACAACGTCAGCAGCCACAAGACCCCGCGCGTGCACGAGTTCTTGCAGCAACACAGGAACGTGCGGTTGCATTACACGCCGACCTATACCTCCTGGCTGAATCAGGTGGAAAACTGGTTCTCGCCATCCAGCGTGATGTGATTGCGCGAGGCATCTTCACCACGGTGAAGGACTTGGACCGCAAGCTAATGCGCTATATCCGCGAGCACAACAAAAATCCCAAGCCGATTAAATGGAAGTACGACGATCCATCGAGCCGAATTCGGCCGGTGCCATTTCAATGACGCAGTCGACTAGTACAACATCCCGGAATTAGATTTATTAATTATCCAGCTGTAAGTACGGGTGTAAGAGTGTGACGACGACATCGCCCATCTCCTCGAGCGAACCGGTTCCGGGCAGCGGTTCCCATCGTCCGTTGTGCGTGCGGAAGGCGGCGCCATAACGATTGCGGCCGAGTTCGGTGAGGCGCGCCACAACAGTGGGCTCCTCATCGTCCAGACGTTTGATCAGCAGGTGACGCCCGTAGGCTTGCGTAATGATCTGTTCATGGCCGAGCAAGGTGCGTAATTGACGCTGAAGTTCGGCCGCGTAATGTTTGGTGGGTATGGCTGGCACGTCGGTCCCCTCGATTACGTTGCGCCGGTTTGTAGCGGATAGCCCCGAAAACTCCATTTGAAGGGGCGCGCTGCCTGATTATGCTCGCGGATGAACTGCCCGGTGCGCTCGCGCAGGTGCGCGGTGCTGGTATGGCTGGCATGGCGCAATACCCGGCGCGTGTAGCGCGCAAACCATAGTTCGATCTGATTGACCCAACTCGCGTGCAACGGCGTGAAGTGAAAGTGAAACCGCTTGCCATGTCGCGCATTGAACGCCTGCCAGACGGCTTGGGCGCGATGCGTGTTTAGGTTGTCCCAAACCACGTGCACCTGCTTGCCCGGGTACGCAGCAGCCACGCATTCCATGAAGGCTACCAGATCGTCCTGGGTACGCCGCTCGCGGCACTCCGCCAGCACCTTTCCGGTATGCACATCCAGCGCGGCAATCAACGCCTGGGTGCCGTGCCGGATATATTCAAACTCCCGACGACGCAGCCGTCCCGTCGCCGGTGCACGCCCCGGATGCTTGCGCTCGATGGCCTGGACACCTGTCTTCTCGTCGATGCTGAGCACCACCGCGTTTTTGGGCACCTTGCGATACAGCTTGCAAATCACATTGACCTTCTCGCGAAAGGCGGGGTCGGGACTGTGTAGCCATTGCTGGATCCGGTGCGGGCGCACGTCGCCGGCCTGCAAGATCCGCTGAACATGGCTACGGCTGATCTGTTCGACGATGCCGCGCTCGATTGCGCGCGCCACAATCTCATCGAGCGTCGGCGTGACCCGCCCCTGCGGTTCCCGCGCTTCGCATGCCAGCGCAATCAATTCCAGTCGCGTTTCCTGCGTAATGCGCGGCGGACGACCACTGCGCTCACCTTCCCGAATACCCTGCGCGCCTTGCCGCGCAACGCGCTTGCGCCACGTGCTGACCGTCTGCACCGATACCCCGAGCTCTCGCGCAATCACGGTATTCGAGTGTCCCTCATGCGCCCACAACGCAATCCGGGCCCGCATCACATCCCGCTGCGGGGCCGTCTTCTGTACGATCAGCGACAGGAGTTTCTCTTTTTCTTTCTTCGTCAGCTTCACTGACGTTGCGTGACGGCCTCGACTCATCCTGGCATGATAGCCAAATCGTTTAATTATTCAAGACATTTGAGGGATGTTATACTAGTTGGCCGGGAAACGCGTTTATTCCCGCAGCAGCGCGGCGGCCTGAGCGCAACGATTGAACGACCAACCAGAAGTTAAGGTTATCCTCGGATCGCGTAAGTGACTCGTCTGGTTCACCGGCTTTACCACGGCCGCGGAAAGGCCCGCGCGCGCCATCGCGCCCACCACGAGGGCCGCTACGCCAATGGCGATGAAAAGGCCCGTCGAGATGGCGAAGCGCTTGCTCAGCTGATCGGACTGACGTTGCCGGTTGTCGGCCTGCGCGCGCTTGCGCGCGTCGATCGCCTTGGCGTACACGCTGTAAAAGCGGTCGGCCGTTTCGCCCTGAATCGTGCGGAAGGTGTTGAAGTCGTTGTCGACGAGCGCCTTGTGCTCCGGCTCGATCGCCTGGTTGACGAGCGCGGTGCGAGCCTGCGCAACCGTCTGCGCGAGCGTGCGCTATTCGTCGCTGCCGAACGGGCCGGCCATGTAGACGCGGAAGTCCTCATTTGACGCTTAGAGCAGCTTGTGCGCGGCCGCGAGCAGTCCGTACGTGTCCTTGCCGACGCTAAAGAGCGTCTCGTAGCTTCCGGGCGGCAGACGCACCTGCAAGAGCTTCTCCGAACTCGATGTGAGCGCGTGCATCGCGAAGTCTGCTGCACGTTCTTCAGGCCATCGTTGCTGAATTTCAGCGCGCCCCAACCGACTCCGATCACTGTCAAAAGAAACTCTGCAAAAATGCCGATGGCGAGCGTCAGCCCTTGTCGGGTAGTGAGGTTGTCGAGCATAGCGCGTTCGTCACGTTGCTGTCGGCAAGCCGGGACGGCTGCCCCATTGATAGCTAACGGCAACGGCGCACGAGAGAATCCATGACGCAGCATGTGGGATGGTGTCTGCAGCCAAACCCCACCGACGCGGCTCAGTCCGAAGTTAAGGACACCCGTCGGGTGGACCGTGCTTGATGGCGCTTGATGTGCCAAAGCATGGAGAAGCTCGTGCCAGCTACCGTAGGATAGCGATCGGCGTGACAGTTGTCGGACAATGGATCGCAGGCGATCGTCATCGTCTCCTTGTCCTTGAATGTAATTTTGACGATCGGACTCTCGAGTGCGCCCCGCTGCACCGGTTCCAGTTCGTAGGAACACGGGACTGTTTTCGGAGGAAAGCCTGTCCTGTCGCCCTTAATGAGCAACTTAGCAGATTTCGAAGACGGACCATCAAAGCGAAGTTCAACGGAATCGCTGTTGTCAGCGACGCCCGTCATCGAAAAAGGAGCAGTTGATTCGGCCGCGATGGTGGACAGCGATGAAGCGAGTAACGCTGCGGTCAGGCAGGTAAGAAGTGAGATTCGCATATTTGAAAAAAAGCCTTGGATACGAAGCGCATTATTGTCGAAAACGCTTCCACGTGCCGGCACGATGGCTCGCCTTACGAGCAGACCCGCGCAGGTCCACGTCTGAAAAAATTATAGGCGGCTTGAACGCGAAAGGTTTCGACGAGGCGCCGGAATCAGGTGTCACTAGAGTTCCCGGTAATCAGCCCCGTGCGCCCGTCAATCCGCTGAGGTAGGTTTTACCGTAGAGCGCATGTAACCAATTAATTCTTAGGAGCATCCCTTATGCGATCCACACCGCTGCATTTTGCTTCTTCAACCCTTCAGCTATCGCGTTGTTGCGTAACAAACTCTCTTCCATTTTCCTAGCGGAGCTTCCGCGCGGATCGCGATGAAGCTGCTATGCGTACAGGTAGAAGGCGTGGCGCAGACGGCCGCCCCGTCACTCTGAGCAATGAAAGTAAGTCGTTCGGAAGGAGAAGTATCGAAGCTTCAGCAACTGTCTCCAAAAGCATGTCGGATGGCTCGTTGGTGAGTTGCAGGAATGGATGAAGACTCGACCTTCGTACGACATACTGCCGCTATCGAGCGAACCGCAAACCGAAGGGATCTGCCTTGAACGCCGCATTCATATCGCCGGCGTATGGCGCCAACGCCATAATTCCAAATGAGGACACTTTCCGCGACCACTTCGCGCCGCCGACGCTAAGGCAACGCTGAACAAGCCGTTGTATTCATCGATTCGGGCGCAACCAGAGGCAGATTCATCTTGAGTGAAGCTTTCCGCCTGCATTTCTTGCCCACCAGGGCGTTGCGTACGGGCCTGCGACCCGCTTTTCGCCCATTACGGGCGGACCTGTGCCATCAATCGCCTGCGCGAGAGATAGACGTTGGTCAAGGCCAGCGCGATGAAGGCGCGATTGGCGTTCTTCGCCAGACCGCGATAGCGCACCTTCGTGAAGCCCCACAAGCGCTTGACGACAGCAAACACGTGCTCAACCCGAGCACGGATCTTCGACTTGTTGTGATTCTTGCCGCGCGCTACCTCGTCAACTTCGCCCGCACGGCGCGTACGCTGATTGGTGAAGTCGCGTGCCTTGGGGGCCTTGTCACGGATCAGCGCTTTCTGGCTCGCATAGGCGCTATCTCCATAGACGCGTTGCTCTTGCCCATGCAGCAATTTCGGCAGCGGATGTTTGTCGTGGACGTTGGCCGGCGTGACCACCGCGCTATGTGCCAGGCCGCTTTGACTATCGACCCCGATGTGCAACTTCATGCCGAAATACCACTGCTTGCCTTTGCGCGTCTGATGCATCTCAGGGTCGCGCGCCTGCTGCTTGTTCTTGGTCGAGCTGGGGGCGGCGATCAACGTCGCGTCCACGATGGTGCCGCTGGCAAGCTTCATACCGCTGGCTTGCAGCACCCGCCCCACCTCGGCGAAGAGCCGCTCACCCAGCTGGTGCTTCTCAAGCAGGCGCCGGAATTTGAGCAGCGTTGTCGCATCCGGTACGGCTTCGCAGCCCAGATCAATGCCCACAAAGCGACGCAGGCTGGCGCTGTCATACAGAGCCTCTTCGCTAGCGAAGTCGGCCAGATTGAACCAGTGCTGCACGAAGTGAATCCGCAGCATGCGCTCCAAACCAATCGGCGGGCGACCGTTGCCGCGTTTCGGGTAATACGGTTCGATTACCGCACACAGTTCGGTCCACGGAACGATCGTGTTCATCGTGTCAAGAAACTCGTCGCGTCGCGTGCGTTTGCGTCGGGTCTCGAACCCCGCACCTTGATCCGCGGCCATCGCGAGCGTCTGCTGCTTCATTGTCTTTTGCCTTTCTCGTTGCTTGTGCGCCCTATAACGCTTGACGCGCACAAGCGGTGGACTTAGCGGGTACGCGACCCGGCGGCGAATCAGCATCGCTACCCCTGTCAATAGCGCAATACAATCCCACGCCAAGGGCAAGCCGATATGCAACGCAACTTCTTTGATGATTTTCATAGCGGTCCTGATGCGCCCTTAGTTAGAAGTGCCGTTTCTTTGTGCGCGGCTTCAGTTGGATGCCATGTGCGATTCCCGGAGAACGCATGTCGGAATCCAAGTGATCGACGATCTATAAGACAGTAGCTGCGTCACCGGCGCATGTCTGCCTAAAGTCTACGAGTACGACGCACGAGCTGACCGCCATATCCATGGCGAACGTCTTTCAGTGTCACTCAAGCGCCACCGTTGAGTGGTGATTTTCAATAGTCGCACTTTCTTCGATAAGCAACAGTAACGCCAGAAAAAGTTGCGGAAAATCTCGCTCGACTGGACAGATTCTCGCCACGACAGTTTTGGTCGCGTTGCCGATCTACCGGACCGACCCCGTGCTGCTAGGCCAAATGCTAAAATCCCCTGTTCTGCGTCCGGTTAGGGGTTGTAGCTGAGCGTCATCGTTCGTCGTTTGTAGCGACCGTAAGTACACGGACTTACTGGTCGTAAGTCTATCTCGAGCAAGGGATCAAAAAATTATGTGCGGCATTGTCGGCGCGGTAGCGCAGCGAAATATCGTTCCTGTCCTGATCGAAGGACTGCGTCGCCTCGAATATCGCGGTTATGACTCGTGCGGCGTCGCCGTGCTGGCAAACCGCGAGCCGAAGCGCGCGCGCAGCGTAGCGCGCGTCGCCGATCTCGACGACCAGGTGCGCGAGACGCACCTCGAAGGCGCAACGGGCATCGCCCACACGCGCTGGGCCACGCACGGCGCGCCCGTCACGGACAACGCGCACCCGATCTTCTCGCGCAACGAACTGGCGCTCGTGCACAACGGCATCATCGAGAACTACGAAACGCTGCGCGAGATGCTGCGCGGCAAGGGCTACGAGTTCGTCTCGCAGACCGATACGGAAGTGATCGCGCATCTGGTGCATAGCCTGTATCGCGGCGATCTGTTCGCAGCCGTGCGCGAAGCGACGGCGCAACTGCATGGCGCGTACGCGATCGCCGTGCTGCACAAGAACCAGCCGCATACGGTGGTCGGTGCGCGTCAGGGCTCGCCGCTCGTCGTCGGTCTCGGCCAGGGCGAGAATTTCCTCGCGTCCGACGCGCTCGCGCTGGCGGGCAGCACGGACCGCTTCATCTTCCTCGAAGAAGGCGACGTCTGCGAACTGACGCTCGACAAAGTGCGGGTGTTCGATCGCGACGGCAATCCGGCTGACCGTGAAGTGCGTCAGGTTGCGGCTTACGGCGGCGCGGTCGAACTCGGCCCGTATCGCCACTTCATGCAGAAGGAAATCTTCGAGCAGCCGCGCGCGATCACCGACACGATCCCGCAAGCCGATTCGTTCGATGCATCGCTGTTCGGCGAACAAGCGGCCAAGGCGTTTTCGGAGGTCGACAGCCTGCTGATTCTCGCGTGCGGCACGAGCTACTACTCGGGCCTGACGGCGAAGTACTGGCTCGAATCCGTCGCGAAGATTCCGACGCAGGTCGAGATCGCGAGCGAATATCGTTATCGCGATTCGGTGCCGAATCCGAAGGCGCTGGTCGTCGTGATTTCGCAATCGGGCGAAACGGCCGATACGCTAGCCGCGTTGAAGCACGCGCAGTCGCTGGGACACAAGCACACGCTGTCGGTGTGCAACGTCGGCACGAGCGCGATGGTGCGCCTGACGGAGCTGTCGTTCCTCACGCATGCGGGCCGCGAAATCGGTGTCGCGTCGACGAAGGCCTTCACGACGCAGCTGGTCGCGCTGTTCGTGCTCGCCATGACGCTCGGCAAGATGCGCGGTCATGTCAGCGCTGCGCAGGAAGCGGACTACATCCGCCAGTTGCGCCACTTGCCTGCCGCGCTCAATAGCGTGCTGGCGCTGGAGCCGCAGATCATCGCGTGGTCGGAAGAATTCTCGCGCAAGGAAAACGCGCTGTTCCTCGGCCGCGGCCTGCACTATCCGATCGCGCTGGAAGGCGCGCTCAAGCTCAAGGAAATCTCGTACATCCACGCCGAGGCTTATCCGGCGGGCGAGCTGAAGCACGGGCCGCTGGCGCTCGTGACGGAAGCGATGCCGGTGGTGACGGTCGCGCCGAACGATGCGCTGCTCGAAAAGCTCAAGTCGAACATTCAGGAAGTGCGCGCGCGCGGTGGTCAGCTGTACGTGTTCGCGGATGCCGATACGAAGATCGTCAACGATGAAGGGATTCACGTGATCCGCATGCCGGAGCATTATGGCCTGCTGTCGCCGATCCTGCACGTCGTGCCGCTGCAACTGCTCGCGTATCACACGGCTTGGGCGCGCGATACCGATGTCGACAAGCCGCGCAATCTCGCGAAATCAGTAACAGTCGAGTGAATCTACTGGACGCGCATTTTCGTCGTCCACGGTGCTTCGTTCAGTAGTGCCGAAATGCAAGTCGCCTCCAATTGCGGCCCCATTATCTTCCCGTTGCAGTCAAGCGTGCTTCCGGCTGGCGACGAGATTGTGCGTTTGCTGGCCAACCCCGTTCTACGGACTCATTCGGAACTCGCCCACGTCTACCGAACTGTATCAGAATGTTACGCACGACCACTTACGCCGTGATGCCTTCCTCTACGTGAGGCAATCGTCGCTACGCGAGATCTTTGAGAACACCGAAAATACGAAACGCCAGAACGCTTCAGTTAGACGAGCGCACCATGTCACTGGACTGTGCCATAGAATGCATCCACGCCATCAACACCGATCCTAGCCCTTTTCTGCTTTGTCGTTGTGTTCGCAGCGACTTACGTGTCGCTCTATGTCAGCATCAAGTGGAGCGACGCACGTCAACGCCAATACGGGCCCGGAACGCATGGCCTATTCCGAAACGGCGGATCAACAGGACGACGCCGATCTCGTGGACGTTGCGCTGACCAAGAATGGCCGTCGCGACGGCTGCGATGTCGAAGGTCGTGCATTCGAATGGGAGTTTGCCTGATCCGTGCCGGTTTGGGTTCTAGGGACGGCGGTTCCGTCCGCCACCTTTGGGGGCGGGCAAGAACCTTTCCATTACCGAGTGTTCGCGCTCCAAAACCCACCGTGAAGCGACATCGGTAAAAAAGGCGCGATCGGCGGCTTGTTCGCTACATCGAAATGCGTTGGCCGACGGGCGGCGGCACGCTGCGCAGCGGCGGCGTGACCAGCGTCGGCTGATATTCCGCGACCCAGCGGCGCAGATCGCGACGCACTTCGTCGTCCGTGAGCACGCGGTGTTGCATCAGCCACGGAAGCAGTTCGTCGAGCAGATTGTCAGGCACGCCGCGCGCCTGCGCGATGCGCAGCCTCGGATGCGGCGTACGTGTGGTCGTTTCCTCGTCGGCGAGCAGTTCTTCGTATAGCTTCTCGCCAGGACGCAAACCCGTGAACTCGATGCGGATCTGCTCCTCGGTGAAGCCATACAGCCTGATCAGATCGCGCGCGAGATCGACGATCTTCATCGGCTGGCCCATGTCGAGAATGAAGATCTCGCCGCCATGCCCCATGCTGGACGCCTGCAGCACGAGCTGCGACGCCTCTGGAATCGTCATAAAGAAACGCGTGATTTCCGGATGCGTGACGGTCACCGGACCACCCTTGGCGATCTGCTGCTGGAACTTCGGAATCACGCTACCTGCACTGCCGAGCACGTTGCCGAAACGAACCGTCTCGAACTGCGTACGCTCGCTCGTCTGCTGCAACGCCTGACACGCCATTTCAGCAAGCCGCTTGCTCGCACCCATCACATTGGTTGGGTTGACGGCCTTGTCGGTTGAGATAAACACGAAATGCTTCACGTTGTGCCGGATCGCGGAGCGGGCAACACGATAAGTGCCAAGCACGTTGTTGCGCACCGCCTGCCACGCGTTCAACTCTTCCATCAACGGGACATGCTTGTACGCGGCGGCATGGAACACGATGTGCGGCAGATAACGCGACATAACCTGGTCAAGAAGCAGCGAATCCTTCGCGTCTCCGACGATCGGGACGACTGACACCTCAGGGTAGCGGTCGCGTAATTCTTCGATCAATTTGTACGTTGCGAATTCGGAGAGATCGAACACGACGAGCTGTGCCGGAGTAAAACGCAGAATCTGTCGACACAACTCAGAGCCGATCGATCCGCCCGCGCCTGTGACCATCACTATGCGGTCACGCAGCAATGCCTCCACGTGCGACATGTCGATTTTCACCTCGGCTCGACCCAGCAAATCCTCAAGATCGATTTGGCGAACGCGCGACAGAAACGCCTGGCCTTCGGTAAGGGTTGTGAGTGCGGGCAGAACCATTGCGCGAACGCCAGCGCGCACGCAAATCGTCGCAACGCGACGCTGGTTCTCAATGGAGGCCGAAGGAATCGCGATAATTGCGTATTCCGCTTTGAGCTCCTCGGCCCACCGAGGCAAGTCGCTGATTGGGCCAAGAACCTTGTAACCGTAGATCTCGCGGCCGTGCCGGGAGGCATCGTCGTCGAGCAAGCCGACGAGGCGCCATTCGCCGGAGCGCGACAGTTCCCGGGCAAGGCTTGCGCCAGCGCCGCCGGCCCCCAAAACGATCACCGGCTTGCCTTGGGAAATGAGGCCACCGTAAAGACGAAACTCTTTCGACGCGCGGTAAAGCGCGCGCGAGCCACCCATTACAAGGAACAACAGCAGTGGCGAGACGATCAGGACCGAGCGCGGAATAATCGGTGAAGGCTGCACCATCACGGACACAATCATGACGACGAGCCAACCCGAGACGACCGATTTCGAAATGCGCATCAGGTCAGGCAAGCTGGCGAACACCCACATGCCTCGATAGAGGCCGAATACGCGAAACGCGATCCCATATATGGGAAGAACCCAGATGATCGCTCTCAGCGAACTGGTCCAGAACTCAGGCGGAAGGGAGCCATTAAATCGAATCACATATGCCGCAAACCATGTGCCTGCGACTGCGCATAAGTCGAACAGGAAGGCACCAAATGACAGCAATGCGGCTTTTTGTCGGAACATCGGCTTTACACTCCAGATTGCCTAGATTTCGTTGCATGAAAACAACGCGAATCAAGGCCAATGGCCGCGCAGGTGCAACAAGCACTCGGTTCTTGCGATCACGCGCCGCCCAATAGACAATTGCAGACCAGTCGGATGTCACGCGACAGATATTATTCCTGCCGGGTGCCCAGTATGCGACTTGCGAATATCACCCATCGCTGATGGCAACCTACCGGTCTCATCCTGATTGTAACTCTCCCGTACGCGTCGCGGCCTACAACTCCGGGATCACGCGTAGGCTGGCCGTGCCTGCTTGATTGCGGCAAACGGAGGTAGCAGGCCTGTTCGCCACAAACGGACTTCGTAGTAGTCGTTGCACGGACAGAGGCCCGCCCGGGAGATCTGGTGGGCGGCATCGGGGAAGCGCGTCATATCGACGCCGACCTCAGCCAGGATCCTGGGCAGTCACGTCACTCACCCCGGGGATGGTGGTCAGCAGGCGAACGCACTGCCGGATCGGCGCCAACGCTTTTCCCAAGGTAGTGTCCAATTCGGCGAGCGTGTGCATGGGCGGTAATGCGCCCGCGCAGTGCCTCGCGCAGCACGGGCGCCTTCTTGCGCGTTGCCTTGGGCCAGTGCGGCCAGCCGTTCTGGATCGTCTTCACCGGCGACGATGGCATCGAGCATCGCGCGGCCGCTGCAGCCGAGCACGTTGGACAACACGCTGCCAAGCTTGAGATTGGCGTCCTCGAGCACTTTCTGAATGCGCAGGCTGTGCTGGGCGAACTCGCGCACGAGTTGTTTGCGCGTGCGGGTGAGGTCGCGCAACTCCTGTGTTGCAGCAGGCGGCGCGAAGCTGGAGCGGATCAGGCCATGCGCGAGCAGCTCGGCAATCTGCGTCGCGTCGTTGACGTCGGTCTTGCGTCCAGGGACGTTGCGGATTGTGGCGGACATTGGCCAGGACCAGCTCGAACCGGCCTTCGAGGATGTGCCAGACCGGTTTCCAGTAGACGCCGGTCGCCTCCACGGCCACGTGCGTGCAGCCATGCAAGGCAAGCCAGTAGCCGAGCGCGAGCAGTCCGGTCGTGGTGGCAGCGAAGCTGCGCACTTCGCGATGCTGCGGGGCGGACACGCAGGCCACAATGTATCCGTCAGCACATCCCGTCTTGAGCCGAAGTTAGCGCGGTGCGAAGGTGCTTCCATCGTAAATACCGGAGCTACGTGATGGAGGACGCAACAGATGTCGGGGCTTGCTATGTGCCGACCTAGGCAAGGCGAGGCATTTTGACTAGAAATGGTCGTGGCGTGGAGAGCGAGCGGATCGGGTGCACGACGTTTCTGCCGCGAGCAGGGACTGGCAGTCAGTACCTTCGGTTTGTGGCGCAAGAAGCTCGCGGAAGCAACCACGGCACCGGCGAGTTCGCTCGCGATGACGCCCGGACGCTGCGTTTGTCGCCGCACATTCGGACGCAACTCCAGTCGCGACGCCGTCATCGAGCGTGGATAACTTGTCCTCTCGTGATCGCGTGATCGTGACGCTCGCCGGTGTTCGCATTGAACTGGTTGGGGTTCACGCCGAGCGCATTGTGCGCTTCGTGCTCGGACAGCTTGGCGGTGCACGGTGTTGATCGCCGCGGACGTCCGAGCCTTCATCTATCGCGAGCCGGTCGACATGCGCAAGTCCATCGACACTCTGTCGTATCTGGTGGAACCGCTGCTTGCGCAGAAGCCGGCTTCGGGCAACCGCGTCAATCGTCGTCGAGTACCCTTACGACAGGTTATAATTTGACATTACGCCCATGCGGTGCTTCGCACCGACCAAGCCTCTCGGGCAACGACTTATTTGAGCCAATTGAAAACCTCTCAGCGCAGCGTTGCGATTGTCCAGTCGTGTTATATCCCATGGAAGGGCTATTTCGACATGATTGGTTCAGTTGACGAATTCATCCTCTACGATGACATGCAATATACGCGTCGGGATTGGCGCAACCGGAACCAGATCAAGACTGCGCAGGGCCTCCTGTGGCTGACGGTTCCCGTGAAGGTGAAGGGCAAGTACCTGCAGACGATCCGCGAGACTGAAATTGACGACCAGCGCTGGCGCAGCGATCACTGGAAAGCGCTGCAACAGAATTACCGCCGCGCACCGTATTTCGAGCAGATCGCGGCCGCGCTGGAACCGTATTACCTCGATCGCGAGTTTACCCACCTGTCCGAGCTCAACCGAGCCCTGACCGAAGAGATCTGCAAGCTGCTGGACATCACGACAACGCTGAAGTGGAGCTGGGACTACACGCTCGCCGACGGCAAGACCGAGCGGCTCGTGGATCTGTGCAAGCAAGCCGGCGCAACCACTTACATTTCGGGCCCCGCTGCGCGCGACTATATCGAGCCGGAATTGTTCGAGGCGGCGGGCATCGAGTTGCGCTATTGCGATTACAGCGGATACGCGGAATACCCACAGCTCTGGGGCGAGTTCCAACATAGTGTAAGCGTGCTCGATCTGCTTTTCAATTGTGGCCCGGACGCACGTCAATACATGAAGTTTCCCGCCCTGCCATCGAACCAGCCAGAACGATCATGAACGACTTGCTTTCGTCTGTTGCACGCTATTACACGGACAAGATTCAGCGCTTCGGCAGCGAACCGCGTGGCGTCGACTGGAATGGCCGCGAGGGCCAAGTGCTGCGCTTTGCCCAGCTATGCAAAGTGCTGGATCCGGGCGCGCCGTTTTCGGTGACGGACGTGGGCAGTGGTTACGGCTCGCTGCTCGAATTCCTTGGAACGAATTTCCAAAGCTTCGACTACATCGGCGTTGACATCGCCAACGCGATGGTCGACGCGGCCACGCAGCTTCATGCGGATAAGGCGCACGCGCGGTTCGAACTCGGCACGCGGCCATCGCAGCCCACAGACTTTGCGGTCGCAAGCGGAATCTTCAATGTCAAGCTCGAGAGCAGCGACAGCGAGTGGCGTTCGTATATCGAAACGACGCTTGAGAACATGCATGAGTTCACTACCAAGGGCTTTGCGTTCAATTGCCTGACCTCGTATTCCGATCAGGACAGGATGCGGCCCGATCTCCACTACGCCAATCCTTGCGAGTTGTTCGACCTATGCAAGCGTAAATACTCCCGCAACGTGGCTTTGCTGCATGACTACGGCTTGTACGAGTTCACCATTCTCGTGAGGAAATGACCGATGACCGAACCGCAAACTCCGCTTGTCATATTCGGTACGGGCCAGATTGCCGAGCTTGCTTGGTTCTATTTCACTCACGATTCGGCTTACCATCCTGTTGCCTTCACGGTGGACCGCGCCTTCGCCGACCGCGATACGTTTCATGGCCTGCCTGTGGTGCCCTTCGACGAACTGCCGCAGCGTTACCGGCCGCAGGACGTACAGATGTTCGTCGCGTTGAGCTATGCGAAGGTCAACGCCGTGCGCACCCAGAAGGTTGAGGAAGTACATCAGGCCGGCTACCGTTGCGCCAGCTACGTCAGCAGCCGCGCCACGGTCTTCTCTGACTTTGCCGTAGGCGAGAATTGCTTCATTCTCGAAGACAACACTATCCAGCCATTCGCGCAGATTGGCCACAACGTCACGCTGTGGAGCGGAAATCACATCGGCCACCATTCGGTGATCGAAGACAACTGCTTCATCAGTTCGCACGTTGTGATTTCCGGGGGCGTACGCGTTGGTGCGAGAAGCTTCATCGGAGTAAATTCCACTATTCGCGATCACGTGACGATCGGCGAGCGTTGTGTCATCGGAGCAGGTTCATTGCTGGTTGCCGACGCGGAATCGGAAGGTGTGTACTCCGCGCCGGCCGCCGAGCGATCGCGCGTGCCCAGTTCAAGACTGCGTAACATCTAAGGAGCCACGAAGATGCGCTGGCGAAAGCTTGGCAACGTGTTTTGTGCCGCCGGAGAACATCCGTGGATGTTGACGCACGCAGCGAATCCCGTCGTGGAGTGGCGGCACGGCGACGTCTTTCGCATCTATTTCAGTGCGCGCGATGCGCAGCGTCGCGCGCACATCGGTTACGTCGACATCGACCTGAACGCTCCCCAGATTATCCTGTCCCTGTCGGACACGCCTGTGATCGCTCCAGGTGAGACCGGACTGTTCGACGACAGCGGGACCTCCATGGGGTGCCTCGTGCATCACAACGGCAAACGCCACCTGTACTACCTCGGCTGGAACCTCGGCGTCACTGTGCCGTGGCGAAACTCGATCGGCCTTGCCGTCAGCGAGGGTGCGGATTCGCCTTTCGTCAAGGTGTCCCGGGCGCCGATCATAGACCGGAGCGAAACCGATCCGTTCTCGATTTCCTATCCATGGGTGTTGATCGACGGCGACCGCTGGCGCATGTGGTACGGATCGAATCTGTCGTGGGGCACGGGTACCCGGCAAGAAGAGATGAGCCACTTGTTCAAATACGCCGAGTCGGACGATGGCCACACCTGGCGGCGCGACGGCGCGATTGCCCTGCCCTTCAAGGACGAGACGGAGTACGCGATGTCCAAGCCGACCGTTGTGCGCGACGCGGATCTCTATCGCATGTGGTATTCGTATCGCGGTAATGCCTACCGCATCGGATACGCGGAATCTCCCGACGGAGTCTCTTGGACGCGGCGCGACGAATTGGCCGGAATCGGTCCGTCTGAATCAGGCTGGGACGTTGACACTGTGTGCTATCCGTGCGTGTTCGATCACGGCGGCGAGCGTTTCATGCTGTATAACGGCAGCCGCTATGGCGACACCGGGTTCGGCCTGGCTGTTCTGGAAAAGTAATCAATGAGTGGAGCAAATTGCTGCGGAGGAGCAGGGTCCGCGCTATCGTCAACATCAAACGATCAAATCGCCAGCAAATCGCCAGCATCTGGACAAGAGCACGGTACCGCCGCGGCCTATGTGTCGTCGACTCCGGAAATCAGCGTAGTCGTTCCGTCCTATGGATGCCTTGGGTGTCTGGAGGCATTGTGTGAGCGGCTTGATAATGTGCTTCGCCCGCTCGTACCGTCGTTCGAGATTGTCATCGTCGACGATCGCAGCCCTGACAATTCGTGGCCGCTGATCGAACTGCTCTCGACGCGCTATGTTGCCGTGCGCGGGATCCGCTTAAGCCGCAACTTCGGACAACAGGTTGCCATCACAGCCGGACTCGAGGCGGCGCGTGGCAACTACGTCGTGGTGATGGACTGCGATCTGCAGGACCCGCCCGAGCGCATCCCCGATCTCTACCACGAGGTCAGACAGGGCCATGACCTGGTTTTGGCGAGGCGCGTGGAGCGAACTCATGCCGCATCGCGGCTGCTTGCCACGAAGGTGTACCATGCTCTGATGCACCGCCTCACCGGCCAGTCGGTGGACGGTGGATATGGCTCGTTTAGCATCCTCTCGCGCAAGGTAGTGAACGCTTTCCTGTTGTTCGGCGAACGCGAGCGGCACTTCATCCTGATCCTGCGCTGGCTCGGATTCGACTGTGGCACGATCGAGTACGCTCACGGCGAACGCCATGCCGGGCGCAGTTCCTACAACCTGTTCAAGCTGTTGAGGCATGCGCTCGGCGGGATGTTCTTCCATACCAGCGTGTTTCTGAACTGGATCATGTACACCGGGCTCTTCTTCACCGTCGCGAGTTTCGGCACCGGGGCCTATTTCATCTACCGGCACTTCGTCGCATCGTCGTTGCCTGGCTGGACCAGCCTGGTGGTTGCCGTGCTTTTTTCGACGGGTTTGATACTCGCCAGCCTTGGAGCAGTGGGACTTTATATTTCGCGCATCTTTGAGATGGCAAAGGGACGCCCGCTCTATGTGGTAGATCGCGAGTGCGGACCGAACGCCCGCACTCGTGCTGAGCCATAAGCCTGATACAAGAACTTGCTGGAAGCAATATGGACACAAACAAAGACAGACCTATCCCGTTCAATTGGCCGAATATGACGGGCAAGGAATTGCACTATATCGCCGAGGCGCATTTCAATGGACGTCTTGCTGGCGACGGTCCGTTCACCAAGCGCTGCCACGCGTGGCTTGAGGCGCGCACGCAATGCGCCAAGGCATTGCTTACGCATTCCTGCACAGCAGCACTGGAGATGGCTGCGCTGTTGCTGGACATCGAGCCCGGCGCCGAGGTGATCATGCCGTCGTACACCTTCGTGTCCACAGCAAACGCATTCGTGCTGCGCGGTGCCGTGCCCGTATTTGTAGACGTGCGGAACGACACACTCAATATCGATGAACGGTTGATCGAGTCCGCAATCACCCCTCGCACACGAGCAATCGTGCCCGTGCATTACGCCGGCGTCGCGTGCGAAATGGACACGATCATGGCAATTGCGGCACGCAATGGATTGAAGGTTGTGGAAGACGCTGCGCAAGGTGTCATGGCGACGTACAAGGGGCGCGCGCTCGGAAGCATCGGCGATCTCGGCGCGTACAGCTTTCATGAAACCAAGAACGTCATTTCCGGCGAGGGCGGCAGCTTGCTCGTCAACGATCCACAACTGACTCCGCGCGCCGAAATCATTCGGGAAAAGGGCACAGACCGGAGTCGCTTCTTTCGCGGTGAAGTAGACAAATACACCTGGCAGGAAGTTGGATCTTCATTCCTCCCCGGCGAACTCACGGCAGCCTTTTTGTGGGCTCAGTTCGAAGAGGCTGACAAAATCACCGAGCGACGAATGCTCAGTTGGAATCGCTATCACGCTCTACTCGAATCGTTCGAAGCCAAAGGCGTGCTGCGACGACCCATTCTGCCCAAGGAGTGCCAACACAATGCACATATGTACTATGTGCTCCTTTCGTCGGAGGTCAACCGGCAAGCGGTTCTCGACGACTTCAGACGCAATGAGATCTCTTCCGTGTTCCACTATGTCCCGTTGCATTCTTCGCCGGGCGGATTGAAATATGGTCGCGCGCATGGTGATCTGTCGATCACGGATTCGGTCTCGGAGCGCTTGGTGCGATTGCCGCTTTGGGTCGGTCTAACGGAGGCCCAACAAGACAAGGTGGTGAATACCTTGAGTAGGTCGGTCAAGCTCAATGAGTGACTGCCGCCACTCCGTTTGAAACATGGCAGATTGTCTATTATGCGGAATTCCTACCAACTTGATCTCAAACTCAAAACAAGAGACAGCCAATAGCAACCTGGTACGGTGGGCAGACAATCTGTCATTGTTCGTGTTGTGTGTATGGGTTGCGATCATCGCCACGGCCATTCTCGTGCCTTTATACAGTGATGAAATCGCAACGAAAATGATGCAGGCCGCGGCAATCACGAATGGCTGGAAATTTAATACGCTATATCCGGAGTGCCACTCCGATTTCTTGCTAAACATTCCCTTGTCGATGCGCCCGGCTGCATTTGCGTACGAGATGCTATACGCCAAGGCAACGCCGCTTGGAATAAGGATAATCTCCGTCGTGACGGCCTTGTGCTGCGGTGCCTTGCTGGCCCTCGCCGTTCGTTGGGTGTTCTCGCATCGCCGTCTCTACCTGCCGGCGATGGCTGTCGTCGCTGCCATAACCGGCCTTGGCGTTCTGCCGCTGACCCTCGGACTGGCGCGGGCCGAACAATGGCTGGTCCTGTTACTGACGCTATTCGTTCTATTCCCGGCCCTCGTCGAACGCATAGCCCGCCCCGGACAGCGAGCGCGCCGGTTGGCTTGCCTCATCGTGTTTTGCTTCGCGGCAAGCTTTTTCTTCTACAGCCACCCGAAAGCGGTCTTTTTCTTTCCCGTCGTCATCGTATCGGCGTGTTTCAGCTTCCGGTCCCGCAATATCGCGCTGTGTACGGTCGCGGTCGTTTTCGTACTGGCGTGTACGGTCCAAAGCGTTTCATTTTCGTCCGGTGCTACAAAATGTGAGGATGCTCCCATCTTATCCGGCCTGCTTGCCTCGCAAACGACGGCGCTAGGCATGTTGGCCAAATCCCCTACGACGTTTGTCCACGAGTTGTTCACCAACCTGACGTCAGCTCCATACGCAATCAACGCCTATCTGACGTTCCAGGAAAATTACCAGTCCGATTGGTTGCCGTCGATGAATAGCATTGCCGGCGTGCCGTGGATTGCGCTCACCAACGTAGGCATCAAAGCGGCTCTCGCACTTGCAATCTGGCTAGCGGTGCTGATTCCACCGATCAGCGTTGTGGTAGCGCTTCTGCGAAGGATCGCCGGATATCGCGCCGCCCTTATTGCCACCCTTTGGATCGGACTACTGGGTCACCTGATGTTGTACAAGGTGTGGACGTTCTACGGCGGCAGTCTAGTCGTGCCGTTGGCCGCATTACTCATGCTCTTGTGCGCCGGCGTGCCACGCTGGGACAGCCGTTGTCAAATGTGGGCCGCCGGCATATTGGCGCCGCTGTTTGTGGTTTTCCTGACGAGCGCGTTAGTGTTCTTTACGACTGTTGTACCTCGCCTTGTCACCACCGTTCATCCCGTGGGAATCGGCCTGCCAAATCAGGCACTCTCTATCCCGACATTCAAGTTTGCCGAACAGCGAGAGCAGGTCCGAAAGTTCGCCCGCAAGTGCGGCCTCGAAGCAGATGGCGCGCGACGTCTTGTAGTCGACAATACAACCTATTTTGCATTTGACGGCCTACGCGAACCGTTGCATCTCGCGTATCTGAACGAGGGTAACTACGGTGCCGATTTCAAAGGAGACCGGATGGGCAACCTGCTGTTGAAGATCGGCGTCAAAGGCATCATCGGTCAGTGTACGTTCTTGGCACCACACTTCGAAGCAGAGGCGCTCAAGGACGGGAACCTATGCTGCCTAAAACTCGACGAGTCGAGATGATCAGGTTCCGAAGCTGTCGCACGCGAGATTGGTGCGGGCAATGCGCAGCCGATTGGCGTCGTGCCATGCGACATCCGTGAGCGACGCAACGTCACAGACCTCGAGGACATTGCGATCAGTCAGCCGGTGGAAACTCCGTCTTGACGGTGTGATGCGATCAGGCGGACGCTGGCTGCCAGCGACGGTGCAGAAGTTCTTCGCTATAAGTTCTAAGGCATGCGCGCGGAACCTCACTTGTCATACGGTCCCGGCACGAATTTCGCGGGTGCTCCAAGGCAAACGGCAACCAGATCGTCACGCCGGGTAATCGAATCTTTTTCAGGCCACCGCCGATCAATGCATAACCTTTCTGCCCATGCTTCCTCGTCCGGTGTCGTCGTAAATCCGAACCGTGCGCCGGTGGCATCAACACTTCGCCAAATGTCCGCAGAGCGGTTAATCATGTGATCGGTTTGCCCTTCATGGCACAACAGGTAGACATCCCGTCAGCACTCGCCAGTACGAGTATGCCCGAACCGCAAGATGCATCGATCAGGAAGTATCTCGGCTACCGGTGGGCACCAGCCAAAAGCGCCATCGGCTGGCGCCTAAGTCGATCCTGATGACTCGCTGGGTAACGACCGATACACCGATACTGCTTCGTTGTCGTCTTGTGGACAATGCGACGACAGACCTAGTGGGCATAAATGAGTTGATCAAAGGGTTATAAGTCTATGGTGCAGTGCAGCACCGCATGGACGACACGCCCACGCACGCCTTTGGAGATTCGAGCAAAAGTCGCGCTACAATCACGGTCACCGCCTCAAAACCCTTCCGACATATTTCTCGGCATGCACCAAACACCCCCAGTAGCAGAACGCTCGCATACGCATCTTCTGCGCCATTTTGCCAAGTCGATCAAGCTTATTATTCTGACTACCGTAGTCGGAGCGTTGATTGGCACATTGACTTCCCAATTCCAGCATCCCCGATGGCTCGCCAAAATGACGGTCCAAATCGGACAAGTGACCATGCCTGAGCAGGCAGGTCAGCTCATCGAAAGCCAGTTATCCGCCACGGATCGTTACAATTTGGCCAGCTCCCGACTTCTTGTGCTCCAGGAAATGGGACTGCCGACCGATGTCAACAATGACAGGGAAGCCAAGGTAATCTTCGACTCGTTGCGGGCAACGCCTGCAAAAGGCCTCGACCTCATCGAGCTGGAAGTCTCGGACTACTCCCGAGACCGAGCTCAGGCGGCATTGATGGCCTCCTTCAAGGTATTTTCGGCCGAACATCAAAAAAGGTTCGAACCCACGGTCAATGACATGAAACGCGCACTCGATCTTGCGTCCGCCAAGCTCGCTTCAGTTGAGGCCGACTCCGACCGCACCTATAAGTCGATCCAATCCGGCAACGCCACCGGCAACAATTCGCACGACATCCTGTTGACCAATACGGCAACGCTGATCAACGAACAGATCGTTGCACTGAACAAACAGACAACCGAGCTACAGGGGGCTCTCAGCCCCTTACGCACGTATCCAACCCGGATGCTCGTCGCGCCGTACGTTCCCGAACGACCTAGCACGCCGAGCGCGAAGCTGCTGATCGCAGTCGGCGCCGCACTGGGTATGTTGGTGGGCGCTGCCATCGCCGCCCTCCGGAATCCGCGACGCGTTTAAAGAGTCGCGCATGCCGGACTCACTGTTCCGGCTTTGACCGCATACCATAGGGGTGTCGCCGACTGTCGCCGACACCGTCTGGTCATAGCAATGCGACTTCGACATTCTGATTCCCACTCGATCTGGCGGGAATTAGAACAATGGAACCGAACGCACTGGGCCGGTGACGCGGCTCGTGGCAGGGACATTCGAACATTCTTCTGAATCTTCGCCTACGGCATAGCGCCCGCCGGTGCGCTGCTCAACGGCGCGCAGTTGGGCGTCTTGTACAATGTGCGCCTACATTTTATCGGCTGCGCATCCAATGAATCGAGCCCTGGATCATCTCTACATCATCGCGATGGTCTTTCTGACCGCATACAGTCAGGTCATCATGCGCTGGCAGGTAGGCCACGCTGGCAATCTTCCGGTGAGCCTGCCCGGCAAGATCCAGTTCGTCACGGGCCTATTGCTAAACCCATGGGTGATCTCGGGCATCATCGCGACATTCTTTGCGGGTGTGTCGTGGATGCTGGCGCTCACGAAATTCCAGATCAGCTACGCGTATCCATTCACGAGTCTCGTGTATATGCTGGTGCTCGCTTCGGGCGTGGTCTTCTTTCGCGATGGCGTAAATGCTGGTCGACTTGTTGGCACTGCAGTTGTAATGGCCGGCGTCCTGATCATCGCCAGATTCGGATAACAAAGGAAATCCGTATGGCGCAGCCAATGATCAGTGCACCGATGCAAATCCCAATCCTGATCGGCCGTACGGAAACCTTTAGATAAGATACACGTCGGCTGAACCTCGGCCCCAGCAGGTGAGGTACACCCGGTTGAGTAGCCGCTTTCGCATAACCGAAGCTGGCGCATTCCTCCGCCGGCAAGTCAGCTAAGCTACCGGGAAAATCGTGAACGCGCCTTTTCCGCAAACCTCAGACACTTTCGTTAGAAGTCCGAAAAAGAAACGAATGTCGGATTAGAAATCTCAATGCACCGAAAAGTGATATTTCCCTGACCCAACTTGATAGACCGTCCAATCATTTTTTCGATAGAGAAAGTTCGCACCGTCTTCTTCGACTATCCGTCCCTTTGCCGCCGGCACCCAAATTTCGGCGCTGGCGTTGACCGGGATGTCCACGTCGAGACTCAACTGACCTTTTTTCTCTTGCCAGTTCACCGCTATTGGCCCGTATGGCGAATCGTATCGGCTGCTAGCGCTATGCACCTTGTTGCCCGGCGTAGGTTGAATAACGATCTTCTGGAACCCTGGACTGCCAGGACGTATCCCCGCGATATTCTGGTACATCCACTCGCCTACGGAACCATACGCATAGTGGTTAAATGAGTTCATTCGCGCATCCTGAAATGCGCCATTCGGACGGATTGCATCCCATCGCTCCCACATTGTCGTTGCACCCTTACCAATCTGGTAACCCCAGGAAGGAAAGCTGGTCTGGAGAAGGAGGCGGTAAGCAACAACCATATGCCCGTTTTCCGAAAGCGCAAACAGCAGTCGTGGCGTGCCAAGGAATCCTGTGGAGAGGTGCCAGCCTTTGGCTTTGATCAACTCAACCAGATGGTTGGCTGCCGGTTTCCTCAAGGAGTCGGGTAACAAATCCATAGTCAGAGCCAGTACATAGGCCGTTTGCGTATTTCCCTTAATTCTTCCGTCAGACTGTACAAAAGAGGCGTCAAACGCACTGCGGATGTTGGCAAATAACTCTTTGTACGGCGCGGGATCCTTTCCCAGAACCACTGCGGATTTCGCCACGATTGCAGCGCTATGCGCGAAGAAGGCCGTAGCAATCAGGTCCTTTGGCGTCTCATCCTTGATATTGAGCCAGTCTCCATAACCGGCACTCGGACGCAAGTAGCCAGTACTGTTTGCCTTCAGATAAGAAATCCACTTGACCATCGCGTCAAAATTCTGCTCAAGTACCCGCCTGTCTCCGTAGCGTTCATATGATGTCCACGGCACGATGACACCGGCATCGCCCCACCCTGCCCCAGCCTCACCGATACCCAGCCCGCCTGGGTCCGGTGCAATATCTGAAAAGGCGCCTGCCGGCGACTGTGTATCCCGAAGATCCGTCAGCCATTTGCTAAGAAATTGCGCCGACTCCATGTTGTAAGTACCCGTGCCGGCAAACGCAGCAATATCGCCGGTCCAGCCGAGTCGCTCATCACGTGCCGGCGTATCTGTCGGAATGGACAGAAAATTGCCACGCTGACCCCACGCAATATTGCCTTGCAACTGGTTCAGCATCGGCACGTCAGTCGAGAACGATAGCGTGAACGGCGCGGCGGTATGCAGCACTCGCCCGACAAGCTCAGGCCGAGTCTTCGAGCCCGTCACTTCAACGTAGCGAAAGCCATGAACAGTGAAATTAGGCTCAAATACCTCCTCACCCTTGCCTTTCAAAACATAGGTATCGGTCGCTGCGGCTGTGCGTAAATTAGTCGTATACATTGTTCCATCGCTATTTAGCACTTCAGCATGGCGTATTGTTATCACTTGCCCGGCCTTTCCGGATACGCGTAATCTCACGGTCCCAACCATGTTCTGTCCAAGGTCAAAAATATAGCTGCCAAGCTTACGTTCCGTGACCTTCACCGGTTCAAGTTCGCGCTCCATACGTACCGGCGGGTCCACTTGAGCGACCAATTCTGCCTGCGTGGCCGGTTTGACCAGCACAGCCTTCCAACCCGCATCGTCGAAGCCTGGCGAACTCCATCCCGGTGTTTCTTTGCGTGCGTCGTACTTCTCGCCCATGAGTAGATCGGCGCTAACGATGGGACCGATTTTGCTCTTCCAGCTGCTGTCGGTAACTATCCGCTCGCTGCTGCCATCCGAATATTTCAATTCCAGTTGGGCCAGAGCGTAAGGTACTCGCCCGTATTGATCAGGCCCAAACGATCCGATGTTGCCCGCATACCAACCCGTGGCGAGCATGATACCCATAGCGTTCTTACCCGACCGCACCAGATCTGTCACATCGTACGTCTGATATTGGACGCGCCGGTTATAGTCCGTCCATCCCGGGGCAAAATAATCGTTCCCCACCTGATGTCCGTTGATCTCCACCTGATACACGCCGAGGGCAGTCGCGTATAGTCTGGCTGACTGAACCTGTTTTGCGGCAACGAATTCCTTGCGAAGCTCGGGACTCGGACTTTCTGGCTCTTCCCGGGTACGCGTATCCCAGCGGATTTTTCGATCTCCAATAGTGGGCTTGCCATTGGTATAAGCCTCGCCGCTTTCATATCCCCCTTGCCGTAAGTCCACCAACCAATTTTGCCGGTGACGTCCGATTGCTCCAGGTAGTATTTTCCAGGCGGCGCAGGCTTTTTGAGTTTTAATGTCCCCCACGCATTATCCGGTTGATTATTGAATCGGTGCCGTGCGAGCAGCTTGCCGCCCGGTCCGCCCTCGTATAAGGAGAGCGTCATGCCTGAACGAGTCGTGACGAATGTTGGGACCGACGCGGAGACTGAAAAAATGGCTTGCTCGACGTAAAGCTTTGGCCCTGCGTCTCGCCTGGATTGAGCTGAGCAGGTTGATTCGATTTGTTGAAACCTGCAGGTAAAGATAGCACCTGGTCATGGCCGATGTATTGAGCATGCCAGTCGGATTTCGAAAGCAATCCCATTTCCCACCATGATGGCTTGCTCCACGCGGAAGGACGTCCTTGTGCGTCCCAGACTCGAACCGTCCAATAGTATCGGGTCCGTGACAACAATGGGGCACCGCCATACAAGACCAATGCCGACTGATCCGTCGCCACCCTGCCGCTATCCCAGACATCCGGCCGCGCGAGCAGGGACGAGCTCGTCGCCACTTTTACCTCGTAGGCACTCTGTTTCTGGTTACGTTCGTCCGATGCAAGAATCCAGCTCAGTCTTGGTTTAGGCGTATCGATGCCAAGTGGACTAGAAGCGTATTCAACCGTCGTGCTCTGTATCCTGACACCCGTTCCGGGGGCCGCCGTTTGCGCGAGACAAAACGACTGAAGGGTCAACATAACGACGGCCACGATCAATTTTCTGAATTTCATTAGTATCAGTTTTGAAGCGTAGCCGTTACGGAATTGTCAGCCGCTTGTGGCCCGTAACCATGCACCAGTCGACGCAGAATCTCCTGCATGTGCACCTGATTGTGCTGTTCGGCCGCCAGCCTGATTTCAGCCAGTACCGGCTCAAGCTCGGACCAACTCAGATGATCCTCGCGCGCCTTCATGATGCGCTCGTGCGCCGTCCCCTCTGGGTTGTCTCCGATCAACAGTTCTTCATAGAGCTTCTCTCCTGGACGCAATCCGGTGATTTTGATCTCAATGTCACCACCAGGATTACGTTCGTCCCGGACTGCCAGCCCAGACAACTCGATCATGCGTCGGGCAAGATCGATGATCTTGACTGGATGCCCCATATCGAGCACGAAAACCTCGCCGCCACGCGCCATCGCCCCTGCTTGCAAGACCAATTGTGCAGCCTCGGGAATCGTCATGAAATAGCGGGTAACGTCTTTGTGGGTTACCGTCAGCGGGCCGCCTTCCAACAACTGACGGCGAAATAGCGGGACGACGCTGCCGCTACTGCCTAGAACGTTGCCGAAACGGACCATCGCAAAAATGGTGCGGTTCTTGACCGCTTCGCCTGCCTGGCGGTCAAGCACGTCGAATGTCAGCGCCTGACTGGCTGCCAATGCCTGCAGCACCAATTCGGACATCCGCTTGGTGGCACCCATTACGTTGGTCGGACGTACTGCCTTGTCGGTGGACACGAGCACGAAGTACTCAACGCCGCTCTCCATTGCCGCACGAGCCATATTGAGCGTACCGAACACATTGTTCAGGACGCCTTCCGACGGATTGCATTCGACGAGCGGCACGTGCTTGTAGGCCGCGGCATGGTAGACCGTGGATGGTCGATGGATTTGGCAGATCTCGCGCAGGCGTCCCAGATTCGATACGCTGGCCAGCAGGGGAACCAGCTCGATCGACAAGCACTGCTCTGAGCATCGGTCTTCCAGTTCACGGTGGATGGTGTAGAGCCCGAACTCGTTATGCTCGACCAGCACAAGACGGCGCGGCTTCTCCAACATGATTCGCCGGCAAAGTTCGCTGCCAATGCTACCGCCCGCCCCCGTCACCAGGACCGTCTTGCCAGAATGGTTGCGCGCCAGCAGCGCTGCGTTGGGCACAACAGGCGCACGACCGAGCAGGTCCTCGACATCCAGTTCGCGGAAGTCGCGTACCGTTACCCGACCCGATGCGAGATCGCTCATGCTCGGCAGCGTGCGCACGTGGACAGGCAATTCGCGAAGCGTGGCAATGATCCCGTTACGTCGCACCCGTCCCAACGAGGGGATCGCAAGCAGGATATCGGTCACGCCCATGCGTTCGACGATATCTCGCACCTCGTCGAGGCCAAAGATGTCCACGCCATTGATACTGCCGCCGATCTTGCTCGCGTCCTCATCGATAAAGCCAAGAAGAGCAAACTGGCGTGAGGTCCTGAGTGCGGAAGCAGTCTGCACACCGGCCTCGCCCGCGCCATAGATCAGCAACCTGCCCTCTCCATCGCCGTAACCGTCCCCTAGGCCAACGAGCCAGAAGCGCGCCATAGCGCGGCTCGCACCTACCAGCAGCAAGAAAATCATCGGCTGGATCAGTCCGATGCTGCCCGGAACGCCATTCCATTTGAAAATCAGCAGAGCGATAAAAAAAACCGCCGCGTAGATGCCAACCGCTTTGGCCGTGCTTGCCAGCGCAGCCATGCCTGTATAGCGGAAAATGGCTCGATAGAGGCCAAGGCGCACGAATATCGGGAAGACCAAAAAGGGGGTCAACAGATAAACATACGCCTGCTGGTATTGCGGCAATCCTGTCTGACCGATGCGCAAGTAGAAAGCGCTCCAGACGGAGAATATCGACAACACAAGGTCGACCGCCAACACCGCCGCGCGCTTGGCAGGGCGAGGCAACGCCAGCAACGACGCTACTGAAATCCTGGAAACGGGCATTAATGCTCTCGACTCACCTGAAGGGCAGTACCGGGCGCGAGGACAACACCGTCTTGCACCCTCACTCCATAACCCAGCGCGGAACCGGCCTGCATCCATGCCCCGCGCCCCAAGATGGACCCGCCTGCCATGGAAGCATTCACGCCAAGATGACCAAAATCCTCAACCGTGCAGTGATGATCGACTACCCCGCCGCAATTGACGATCGAGCCTGCACCTAACTTAGCCTCGGTGCCGATGATCGAGCCCGCCATGATTGCACTCCCCGGCCCGACTACCGCCGTGGGCGACACAATCGCCCTAGGATGAACAATAGCAGGCAGCTCGAAACCGAGTTCCCCCAGTCGATCGAACAGGACTTCCCGCAGACTATTGTTCCCGATGGCAACGATAGCCGCCTCCGCCTGCGAACGGCCTTCTGCCAAGCTCGCTGTTGTGCCGAGGATGGGCCGACCCCAAACCGACGTCAATTCAGGGGCGGCATCATCCACGAACCCAATCAGCTCGAAAGTCCCACACGCCAAGACCGCTTCGGCCACGGATTTACCATGGCCTCCAGCACCAACAATCAATAGTCTCTTCATTTCGCAACCGTCAATGTGTGATGCCATCGCGCCGAATGACCTTTTCAAAAGTCATCCAGAGAATCTTGATATCGAACCACAACGATTGACGCTCAAGATATTCCCGGTCGAGCTTAACTTTTTCAGGAATGGGTAATTCATCCCGGCCGTTAACCTGCGCCCATCCCGTCAGTCCAGGCACCAATGTCTCGACACCCAAGCGGGTACGCTGATCGATCAGGTCGTCTTGATTGAAGAGCGCTGGTCGAGGCCCGACAAAACTCATGTCACCGGTGAGGATGCTCCAAATCTGCGGCAGCTCGTCCAGGCTGCTTTTGCGCAAGAAGCTACCTATTGGCGTCAAATGTGCCGTTGGGTCCTTCAACAAATGCGTGGCCACCGCAGGCGTCCCCACTCTCATGCTTCGAAACTTCGGCATCTTAAAGATTTTGTTGTTCTTCCCCACGCGATCCGACCAGTACAAAACAGGACCACGCGACGTCAAACGTACTGCAAAAGCAACCACTACGATCGGAATTAGCAGGATCAGGCTCGCGCAGATAGCCAGGACCAAATCAAATAGACGTTTCACTCCTAAAGCCCTCCGCGGCTTTTCTCAAACCTTCATCAACAGAAAGAGGGGGACTCCAGGCCAGCAATTCTTTCGTCTTCGCAATATCAACCTGAAGTGACCCGCACAATCGCTGCGCAATTGCAGGCTTCCCCACCACCGTTGCCCCAATTCGTAACAGGGATGCAGGGACGGGAATCAGTCTGGCCGGCCGCCCAAGCGCACGCGCCATCCGCCGCAATAATTGCGTCGTCGACAAATCCTCATCGTCCGAAACAAGCAGTGTCTGATTGGCTGCGGCAGGATGCGTGATACACGTAGCAATCAAGGCAACCAGATTATCGATGGCCACTAGGCTGCGTGCATTGTGAATAGCCCCTAACGGCAGCGGGATACCGCGATTGAGCCAGCTCATCATCGCCTGGAAATTGGCTTTCACGCCCGGGCCATAAACCAGGGGCGGCCGAATAATGACAACCTCCATGCCAGTCAGATTCGATAGTTCGCGCAGTCCCTGCTCCGCCTCCATTTTCGATATCCCATAGGCGTCAAGCGGCGCGGGAACATCATCTGCAGAAAAAGCCCGGCCTGACTCCGTCGCCTCACCGTTCACCTTGATAGAGCTGACAAAGACGAAGCGCGATACGCCCGCAGCCGCGGCCTGGCTCGCCAGATGCAGCGTTCCCACCACATTGACCTGCCGGAATTCGGCAAGCGGATCTGCAGCCTTATCGTCCATCACGTGCACACGCGCCGCTGCGTGCACAACAGTCGAGATCCCTTCCAATGCTTTCGTCCAATCCATCTCCGCCGACAAGCCTTCGATAAGGGCAGTCTCAACGCCTGCGGGCATCGTACCGATCGAACGACGAACACACGCACGGACCGGGACGTGGTCACGGGCCAGTTTGTCGACCAGAGCCCTCCCGACGAATCCTGTTGCACCAGTTACTAAAATCATCACACTCCCCGAGTTATGGAAGGGGGATATCGGTCACGAGTCATAGTCCCGAGCCAATCTTCCAACCGGCGGATCAAGGTATCCCGATCGAACTCCTGGGCGCTGATAGCCCTCGCGTTCTGCCCCATCAACGCACGCTCCTCCACAGTCATCCGCGAGAGTTCCAACACGCCGCTTGCTAGGGCCGCGTGGTCTCCGGCGGCGCAAGTCAAACCTGCGGCGGAATTCCTGACCACCTCCGCTCCCTCACCGTTCAGCATGGCAACGACCGGTACGCCCGCCGCCAGGTACGATTGAAGCTTCCCCGGAATTGTCATTGAGAAAATCGGCTCATCCTTCAAGCTGACCAACAGGGCGTCCGCATGCTTGAAAAAGGAAGCCATTCTCTCCACGGGATGTCTCCCCAGCATCAACACGCAATGCTGTAGCCCGCGACGCTCGATTTCCTCCGCGACCCAGCTGCCCATACGTCCATCGCCGACGATTAGCCAGCGAATATGCGAATGCTCTTTCAAGCTTTCGGCGGCGGCGAGGATGGCCGGGAAATCCTGAGCGTCGCCGATATTTCCAGCGAACATCACGTTGAAGGAACCCGGCTGCGCCGCCACTTCCTCGGCCGGCACAACGCGCTCCAGATCGAACAACGATTCCGCCCAGCTTGGGAAATACTCGACCCGCCTGTCTGAACCGGCATATTTTCGGATCTGCGGAATAAAGCTTCTCGATTGTGCAAGGATCAAATCGCAGCGCTTGTAAATAAACGCGACCAACTTCCCCACGAGCCGCAGCAGCACGCCGGAACGGACGACGCCTATTGCCTGCAGCGTCTCAGGCCACAGGTCCAGCACCCAGAAAGCCATTGGGGCACGTTTGACCGCGCGCATCAGCGCTGCCGGCAACCCGACGGTAATCGGCGAGGGCTCATAGGCGAAAACCACATCGAATTTCCGCCCCCGTAGTTTCCACATACCCAGCAACGATGCGCTCGCAGCAAATGAAAAGTAATTCATCATCAAGCTGAGCCCGCCGTGCCCCCTAGGCCGCATTGGCACGCGAATGACCTCCGCCCCCTCGTAGCGAGAGTAGGCATCCGGATCGTCGCGAAATTGCGGCAACACGGATCCTTCCGGATAGTTTGGAAGCCCCGTCAATACGGTGACTTCGTGACCGCGTCGTACCAGTTCGGCAACGAGATCATTGATCCGAAAATTCTCGGGCCAGAAGTACTGTGTCACTACGAGCAGCCGCATGCATCGCTCCCCTTAGTACTTCTTCCATACCACGCGGTTTACATAGTCTGTGTAGCTATGAATGATTCGCAGCACTTTGTCGGAGACGTTGGGCATGCTGTAGTCCGCCACTTGCCGCAGAAGCCGCGTTTCGCCGCGCGGCTGGCTTGCAAGGATCTCAAGCCCCTGCATCACGCGCTCCACTTCCAGGCCAACCATCATTACCGCTGCCTCTTCCATGCCTTCAGGGCGCTCATGCGCCTCACGCAGGTTCAACGCGGGGAAGTTTATGATGGAGGATTCCTCATTAATCGTCCCGCTGTCGGACAGCACCGCTCTCGCCGAAAGTTGGAGCTTGTTGTAGTCTGTGAAGCCGAGCGGTTTGAGGAGTTGCACATTAGCGTGGAATTGCGCGCCCATGGCGTCGACGCGCTTTTGCGTGCGCGGATGCGTGGAAACGATGACGGGCAGACCGTATTGCTCCGCCACCGTATTCAGCACTTGCACAAGCTTGCCGAAGTTGGCGTCCGAATCGATGTTCTCCTCGCGATGGGCACTGACCACGAAGAACTTCCTTTCAGTCAAACCAAGGCGCTCGAGCACATCCGAGCTCTCAATCGCGGGCCGATAATGCGCCAACACCTCCGCCATCGGGCTGCCTGTCTTGATCACCATGTCTGGCGGCAGACCCTCGCGCAGCAAATACTCACGCGCGATCGAGCTGTAAGTGAGGTTGATGTCGGCCGTATGGTCCACGATGCGGCGATTGGTTTCCTCCGGCACGCGCAGATCGAAGCAGCGGTTGCCCGCTTCCATATGGAAGATTGGAATCTTGCGCCGTTTGGCGGGGATCACCGAAAGACAACTATTCGTGTCGCCGAGTACCAGCAGGGCCTCTGGATTCTCGGCAGCCAGCACCGAGTCCATCGCGATAATAATTTTGCCGATGGTCTCTGCCGCGCCGCCGCCTGCCGCATTCAGAAAATGGTCCGGCTTGCGGATACCAAGATCGTCAAAGAATATCTGGTTGAGTTCGTAATCGTAATTCTGCCCGGTATGCGCAAGCACATGGTCGCAATGCTCGTCGAGGCGTGCCAGCACGCGCGACAAGCGAATAATCTCCGGCCGTGTGCCGACAACGGTCATGACTTTGAGTTTTTTCATAGACACCGAAAAGGTTGGCCGTTACGACAAGTGGGACGATTAGATTAAAGAGGACAGGCGAAGGTGTCGGGACGGGCCCGATCGAATACCTCGTTCGCCCATAGCATGACGACCATCTCATCCTGACCGATGTTGGTGATGTCGTGCGTCCATCCGGGAACTGTTTCAACGATTTCAGGTTTGTTACCCGATGTCACCAGTTCGTGGGTCTGCCCGGTCTGCATATGACGGAATTTGAAGCGTGCCTCGCCCTTGATGACCAGGAACTTCTCCGTCTTCGTGTGGTGGTAGTGTCCGCCACGAGTAATGCCGGCATGCGCCGTGAAGAACGAGAACTGACCGCAATCCGGGGTCTTCAGCATTTCCACGAAGATGCCGCGCGGATCGCCGTACTGTGGCACGGCATAAGCGAATGCCTCTTCAGGCAAATAACTGACGTAGGTCGCATACAAGGCCCGCACCAACCCCGTACCCACGTGGTCGATGATCAGTGTGTCCCGGCTCGCCCGGAACCCCTGGATCCGATCTGCCAGCTCGCCAACGGTAGTCCCGTACTGCGGCGTCACAACCTCGAAGCCGTCGGCGTCCACTTGCCCAACGGCCCCATCCATCAGTTGCATGAATCGTTCGATCACGTCGTCGACGTACACCAGCGTGACCGATGCCGCTGGATCGTTCACCTTGATGGGGAGGCCGCGGGCGATGTTATGGCAAAACGTCGCGACAGCGGAGTTGTAGTTGGGCTTGCACCACTTGCCGAACACGTTGGGAAGACGAAATACGTGCACCGGGATCTGATGGGTGCGAGCGGCCCCGAATAACGCTTCTTCCGCCCCGAGCTTGCTCTGTCCGTAGGGGTTGTCAGATGCCGCCTGGATGGACGAAGTGTAGATGACGGGCACCTTTCTGCCCGTCGCGTCAGCCTCGGCGCAAACGGCCTGGCACAACGCCATGGTCAGGTCCAGATTACCCGCAACGAATTCAGTGGGGTCCTGCGGTCGATTGACGCCGGCCAGGTGGAAGACGATGTCCGCCTCCCGCAACAGGCCAGGCAGGCGAGCAGGATCGTCAGCGCGCGTGAAGCACACTGCCTCCACATCCTTGCGTTCCGACAAGTGCAGTTGCAGGTTCTTGCCGACGAAGCCGTTGGCCCCTGTAATTAGCGCCTTCATGACATCACTCCTCAGCGATAGCATGCTCTCCGCGAGCGATGCGATCCATGAAGTCGAGCTTCAGCAGCAACGCCTTCATGCCTTCCAAATCAAGGCGAGCGGTATTGTGCGAGTTGTAGTCCTCACCATGCTGGCTCTGGGTAATGCGCTGCTCGCCTTGCTCGAAGAATTTGGCATAGTTCAGGTCGCGAGCGTCCGGCGGTACCCGGAAGTAATCGCCCATGTCCTCGGCACACGCCATTTCTTCACGGCTAAGCAACGCTTCATAAAGCTTCTCCCCGTGACGGGTGCCGATCACCTGCACCGGATGCTCCGGCCTACCCATCAACCCCAGGATGGCTTGCGCCAGCACCTCGACGGTAGCGGCTGGCGCCTTCTGCACGAAAATGTCGCCGTTATTGCCATGTTCGAAGCCGTACAACACGAGGTCCACCGCATCGGCCAGCGTCATCATGAAGCGCGTCATGGTCGGATCGGTGATGGTGATTGGCTTGCCCGCGAGCACCTGCTCCACAAACAGAGGAATGACGGAGCCGCGCGAAGCCATCACGTTGCCGTATCGCGTGCCGCAGATAACGGTGCGCGTGCCCTCCAGATTACGACTGGCAGCGACCATGACCTTTTCCATCATGGCTTTGCTGATACCCATTGCATTGATGGGATACACCGCCTTGTCGGTGCTCAGGCAAACTACCCGCTGCACGCCTTGCTCGATCGCGGCTTCCAGAACGTTCTCTGTGCCGAGGACATTGGTACGCACGGCCTGCATGGGATAGAACTCACACGAAGGCACTTGCTTGAGCGCCGCCGCATGAAATACGTAGTCCACGCCTCGCATTGCAGACGTCACGCTCTGTTTGTCGCGTACGTCACCAATATAGAACTTGAGCTTGGGATTGGCATAGCGCTTGCGCATGTCATCCTGCTTCTTTTCGTCCCGGCTGAACACACGGATTTCTGCTATGTCGGAGTCAAGGAAACGATTCAGCACGGCGTTGCCGAAAGAGCCTGTGCCGCCCGTGATAAGCAAAACCTTGCCGTCGAAGAAATTTAATTGGCTCATAATTCCCTTCACTCTCAGTGAATCTTAAATTTGAAGCAAAATACCCTTAACGCGAGCGAGCGGAAAAAATGATATCTCGACTTAAGTACAAGACTCAGCGCCCGACGACTTTTCGTCGTCATGTTGCGATCGTGAATCCTGTGCTTCAATGTTGCGCCCGAGATATTCACCACACGTCCGAATACGCTCGCCATCAACGCGATCCAGATATCATGCGACTCAATATCCTTGGGGATCGGCAGGCAGTAAGTCAGGACATTCCGTTTAAGCAGGAAGGTGCACCCGAAATAGGGCGACTTGCCGGCAAAAATGGCTAGCACCTGCCGCAGCCTGGACCGTTTCACCGGTCCCAGCAAGCGGTATTCGCCAACCTCGACGCCCTCGTCATTGATGAGGTCGAAATTGCTGGCGACCAGTGCCACGCTCGCGTCTCTCTGCATATGTCCGAGCATTTCCTGGACCCGTCCCGGCAGCCAGACGTCGTCTTGGTCCGAAAGAAAAATATAGTCGCCGCGCGACAGTGAAATGGCCTTCTCAAAATTTCTGACGTGGCCTAGATTCTTCTCATTGCGGTGCACATGAATTCGGGAGTCACGATAATCTTCGATGAGCTCCAGTGTCCTGTCACTCGAGCGGTCATCGCATACAATGACTTCATCATCCGGCCCAAGTTGCGCCAGAATCGAATCCAGTTGCTCGCGAATATATTTCTCGCCGTTGTAGGTGGCAATACACACACTAATCATTTTCTGCCTCCCTCATTACGTACGAGAACTCATAAAGAACGAACAGCAGAAAAAAGGTACCGAAAAAACCAAAAATATACGGGTTGTAGAAGCAACTGAACACGAAGGAAAAATACAGCGCATAAAGCGCTGCAACTTCCCGCACCGCGCGCTTATTTCCGGGCGACCTGAACGTATCCAGCACGCCAGCCCATATCGCGCAAGCCGTCAGCAGGCCCACTGTGCCAATCTTCATCAACAATCCCACGATACTCAATTCATACGCGTACGGCGTGTCCTGCGCCCTGATAAACGCAGCATTCGAACCAAAACCGAGACCGAACAACGGGTTATTCTTAAAGGCATCAAATAACGAAGCAAACTGAACTGCACGCACATCATCGTTCACACTGCGCCCCAAGCCGATCAGTTGCAAGGTGGTTGGATCCACCGTAGGTACGAGCAGGAAGCTGCTGACAATCGGCAGCGCGAGTAGCAGAAAGATCGACCAATAGCTCTGCTCCGTGTGTTTGAAAAAAGCGAGGCAAAAAGGATACAGGCCAATAAACGTGACAGCCCCGAGCATGAGGCTTCGGGTATTTGTCGCCCACAGTGCCCCGAGAATCAATAGCGCCATCACATATTCAAGACGGAGCCAGCCTAGCCGCATCTTCGTGGAGCGGATAACAGAAAAATACAATCCCAGCAGCAATAAAAACGACGAGCCGAAATAGATTCGATAAATTCCGTTACCCAGAGAAGGCGTGAAGAATACGAAGCGCGCGTCGTCTCCGGAGCCGACGTCAAATACGTATTGAAACAGGTCCGACAAGACGCTTTGCATCTGCGGATACACCAGCAAAAATACGTACAACACGATGTGCAGAATCGCAAAAGCACACAGAAAAGTTATCATCAGCCGACGCACCCAGATCCAGCCAATGGTGTATCGGGCAAATTCAGTCGACACCAGGAAAATGGCCAATGCCGCCAACGGCGTCGAATCCGTGACGGCATACGCGATGTTTCCGTGGGTAAGCGCGGGAATTAAAACGACCCAGACGAGCAGAAAAATAGCCGCACCACAAAAAAGAGCGGCATCCGTCAATCGGCGGTTCGAATATTCGGCGACAAACACCACGATAGAAATCATGGCAAAAAGCACAAAGAACACCTTACGGGAGCTTATGCCGAGCGCGGGCAGATTCTTCCCTGCTCCCAACAGCAGCAAATCCAGAGTAAATAGCAAGAAAATTGCATACCGGATCTTCTTGTCAAGTAACACTGAGATCATCTCGCTCATGACTATCGATAGGCTCCCATTCGGCCAACCAAGCCATGCGCAAAACCGCGCAGACACCCCCGGACTGATTGGAGCGGTCGCTCATCCGAGATCACGGATGAGAGAAACACGACTACCATCGCCCGCAGCAAGTAGAGGCGCTGAGCCACTGACAAAGATTCGTGAACGAGGTGATAAACGGAATTTCTCATCTGGAAATAGCGTCTGATCCATCCATATTTGTTCAATGAAATGTAGCTCGACTCTTTGATTTCTTCAGAGAGCTCGTGCGGCATGCGGGCTCTCGAAGTTCCCAAGACCACATATCTCTTCCGAACCATTCGCCAACACCAGTTGTTATCGACGAAATCGATAAACAATTCGTCATTAAACCGATTCTCCGCACCCCACACGCTCAGATCCACCATGCAGCCGGACGTGATCAGCTGGGAAACCGGTTCAGTGCCGTCACCACTCCATTTAGAGATTCCAATTTTACCGAAACGGACGAAAGGCGAAATCGTTTCCTTTCCGTCGCGTACGTCGACCAATTGCGGACCAATCGCGACGGCTCGCGCATTTTTCGATTGGTAAGCGACCAGCTCCCGCTCCAGAATCGAAATCATCTCCATAGGCGGGGTACTATCCTGATCGAAGGAAATCAGGAAGCGAAATCCATTCTTCGCGCCATACTCGCAAGCAAAGTTTAGCGGGGTCGCCAAGCCGACATTCTCACCTGGGGATTCGAGCAGAATTTTTTCTGCATCGACGCCGGCCAACTTCGCAACGTCCAGCCCGCCGTTATCGAAAAGGACAATGCACCCGACGCTGTCGCTGATGGCGTCAATCAACCCACGCAGGCGCTCATGGTTGGGTTTGAAACAGATGATGATCGCAATGATGTCACGAGTCATATCAATCATCGCTTCGCAAGAAGACTCGCGCAACCACCATGAGCGCGATCAGATCGATCAACACTCTGATCGACCAGGCCATTGCGGCGCCCGCCACCCCCCAAAGCTTAAGGAGCACCATGAGCACCGGTACATAAATGACCAGTTCCGTCATATGCAGAATAGCGGTCGGCCGGGCATGGCCCGTGGCTTGCACGGCAGCAAACGGCACCTGCGCTATGCCATTGAAGAGCAATCCAATTGCCAGAATCGAAACGGTCACCCAGGCGTGCGACGCAAAACCCTCACCAAGCCACAATCTCAAGCCGAATTTCGAACCCGCGGAAATCGCCAGGCATACCGGCAAGAGCACACGCAACATCAGCTTCAGGCTGTCCGAATAGAGCCGGCGCGCGGTTGGCCGGTCTGTCGTCAGCGTAGCCGTCAACCTTGGAAACAAGGCCGCCGTCAACGCCCCGGGAATCACCAGCACGCGAATGAGTGCCTCGAACGGCACGGTGTAATAGGCAACCACGCCCGCCCCAAGCACGGCTGAAATGACGAAACGGTCGGCCGTCACCATCAGCGGGCTGATGATGTTCGACACAGTCATCCATGCACCGAAGGAAAGCAGGCGCCGCATATTCTCTCTGCTGAACGGAGCCGTCAGCCAACCTTCCGGCAGCCTAAGGTGCACGACCCAGGCATGTGCCAGCAGCACGACTACCCGGGCGAAAATGAGACTGCAGACCATCCAGACCAGCGAATTGCCCAACAGCAGCACACTGAGCGCCGGAAGGCCGAAATTTGCGGCGCCGAGACCTATGCGGAGCATATTCACGGCGCCGAAGTCTTCGTACGCCTCGAGGATGCCACGCAACCCCGTGGTCACCGTGGTCAACGGTATGCCCACAGCTGCGACCAGCAACGACGCCATTGTGCTGGGCTGCAGGGCCGCGCTAATCTTCAGCCAATGCGACGCCATCGGACTCGCAAGGCACGCGAGAATCAGACCACCCAAAACGCCCGTCACTGCGGTGAATCCGAGGCCGGTTTTGACGAGGCTAGGAAGTTGGACATGCGTCCCCGCCGACCGGACCGCCGCGACCTGCTGTGTCAGCGCACGCCCTAGACCAAAGTCAAACAGACTGAAATAGCCGATCAACGCCCAAATGAGCGTCAGCACTCCAAATGGCTCGATCCCCACCCTATGGATGAGAAAAGGGATCGTCACTGCCCCGAGCAATAGAGGCAGTCCCGTACCGGCCAGATTCCATAGTGTATTGCGTTTGAGAGACATCCCTACTCACCGCACGCTTGACTCAGGCTCATGCCGAGCAGGTCTTTGGCGGAGAGTTTGGGTTCTGCAATGCCGTACTGTGCCAAGGGCCAATCGATAGCAACCTCGGCATCGTTCCATGCAATGCACCGTTCATGCTGCGGGGCGTAATAGTCTGTGGTCTTGTACAGGAAATCCGCGGATTCAGTGAGCACCAGGAATCCGTGCGCAAGCCCCGGTGGCACCCAGAGTTGATGATGATTTTCCTCCGTCAGCTCGACCCCCACCCATTTGCCGAACGCAGGCGAGTCCTTGCGGATATCAACAACCACATCAAAAACCGCCCCTCGCACTACACGCACCAGCTTGCCCTGCGGCTGTTCGACCTGATAATGCAGCCCGCGAAGCACGCCCTTGCCGCTTCGACTGTGATTGTCCTGAACAAAAGTCAGGTCGACGCCGGTTGCTTCATCAAACGCTTTCTGATTGAAGCTTTCAAAGAAAAACCCCCGCGCGTCGCCGAACACTTTGGGTTCGATGATCAACACATCGGGAATCTCCGTACGAGTAACATTCAAGCTCATTTGACCGCTTCCGAAATAATTTGCCACAGGTATTTGCCATATCCGCTCTTCGACAACGGCGTGGCCAGCTTCGCCACCTGCTCGGCGCTGATCCACTTGCTGCGATAAGCGATCTCCTCCGGACACGCCACCATCAAGCCCTGTCGGTTCTGCAGCGTGGCAATGAAGCTCGCCGCTTCCAGCAACGACTCGTGCGTGCCGGTATCCAGCCAGGCATAGCCGCGGCCCATGATTTCGACCTCGAGCTGCGCCATTTCCAGATAGCGGTTGTTGACATCGGTGATCTCGAGTTCGCCGCGGGCGGACGGCTTGATCTCGGCAGCAATATCGCAGACCTGACGATCGTAGAAGTAGAGCCCGGTGACCGCGTAATGCGAACGCGGCTTCAGCGGCTTTTCTTCGAGTGAGAGCGCGCGAAAGTTTTCGTCGAATTCCACCACGCCATAACGCTCGGGGTCTTGCACGCGATAGGCGAATACAGTAGCGCCTGCGTCCTTAACGGCCGCACGCTCGAGTTGCCTCACCAGATCGTGACCGTGGAAGACGTTGTCGCCAAGGATCAACGTGGACGGATCGTTGCCGATAAAGTCACGACCGATGATGAACGCTTGCGCCAATCCGTCCGGCGAGGGCTGCACCGCATACTGAAGGTTGATGCCCCAGTCACTGCCGTCGCCGAGCATGCTGGTGAAACGGGGTGTGTCCTCTGGCGTGGAGATGATCAGGATGTCGCGAATTCCTGCCAACATCAGTGTGGACAGCGGATAGTAGATCATCGGCTTGTCGTACACGGGCAGCAACTGCTTGGACACCGAACGGGTGATCGGATATAGCCGCGTGCCGGAACCGCCGGCAAGGATAATACCTTTGCGCATGGTTTGAATGATCAGGAAAAGATCTGCTCGAGCAGGAAGTGAATGCCCTGCTGCCAGTCCGGAAGATGAACGTCAAAAGTCTCGCGCAGCTTGCCAGTATTCAGGCGCGAGTTCGCCGGACGCGGCGCGGGGAGCGGATAGGCGGTCGACGGAATTGCTTCGATGCGTGCCGGGTCCACCTTCAGTTCGATTCCGCTTGCCGCCGCGCTGCGCAGCACCTCGGTAGCATAGCCGTGCCACGTCGTTTCGCCGGCAGCGGCAAGATGGTAAACGCCAGCGGGAAAAGCGTCGCGCCGACCATGCAGCCAGTGGCGCGAGACAATCTGTGCCGTCACATCGGCAATCAGGGCGGCCGTAGTCGGCGCCCCGAACTGGTCGGCAATCACGCGCAGGTGGTCGCGCTCACGGCCCAGCTTGAGCATGGTCTTGGCAAAGTTACCGCCATGGGCACCAGCGACCCAGCAGGTACGCAACACGAGGGCCGTCGCCCCGGAAGCTGCGATGGCCTGCTCGCCGGCCAGCTTGCTCTTGCCGTAGACGGACTGCGGGTTCACCGCGTCGGATTCGACATACGCACGGTCCTTGCGGCCATCAAATACGTAGTCGGTCGAATAGTGCACCAGCAGGCTGCCTACCGCTTTGGCTTCCTCGGCAAGCACACCGGGCGCTGTGCCGTTGATGGCGTATGCGAGGCTAGCCTCGGTCTCGGCCTTGTCGACGGCGGTATAAGCGGCGGGGTTGACGATGACGTCCGGACCCAATTCGCGTACGACGCGGCGCAACTCATCCGGCCGCGACAGATCACATCCCGCACGATCCAGAGCAATCACCCGGCCCAGCGGCGCCAGGCTGCGGCGCAGCTCGAAGCCGACCTGGCCGTTGCTTCCGGTGACAAGCAACGTGGGTATGCGCCTCACCTTAGGCTTCATATTGCTTCGCCACCCAGTTGCGGTATTCACCCGACATCACATTCTGCACCCAGTCCTGGTTGTCCAGATACCACTGCACCGTCTTGCGCAGACCCGTCTCAAAGGTTTCAGCCGGTTTCCAGCCGAGATCCCGCTCGAGCTTACGGGCATCGATGGCGTAGCGCCGGTCGTGACCGGGACGGTCCTTGACGAAAGTAATCTGGTCGCGGTACGACCCCGATGCCTTCGGACGCAAATCATCGAGCAGACCGCACAAGGTGTGCACTACGTCGAGATTGGTCTTTTCGTTCCACCCACCCACGTTGTACGTTTCGCCCAGCGTGCCGCGCGCCAGCACCTCACGAATCGCCACGCAGTGGTCGCCGACGTACAGCCAGTCGCGCACGTTGAGACCGTCGCCATATACAGGCAGCGGCTTGCCCGCGAGCGCGTTGGCGATCATCAGCGGGATGAGCTTTTCGGGGAACTGGTAAGGGCCGTAGTTGTTCGAGCAGTTGGTCGTCAACACGGGCAGACCGTATGTGTGGTGATAGGCACGCACGAGATGGTCGGAGCCCGCCTTGGTGGCCGAATACGGGCTGTTCGGCGCGTAAGGCGTCGTTTCGGAAAATTGCGGATCAGTCGCCGACAGCGAACCGAACACTTCATCCGTTGATACGTGCAGGAAGCGGAATGCCGCTTTGTCTGCGTCGTTTAGCGTGTTCCAGTACGATCTGGCGGCTTCGAGCAACGTGAAGGTACCCACCACGTTGGTCTGCACGAAGTCCGCCGGTCCGTGGATCGAGCGGTCGACATGGCTTTCGGCAGCAAAGTGCAGCACCGCACGCGGCTTGTGTTCCGCGAAGAGTCTGTCCACCGTGGCACGGTCGCAGATGTCGGCGCGCACGAAGACATGACGAGGGTTGTCCTGTTGCGATCTCAACGTGCCAAGGTTGCCGGCGTACGTGAGCTTGTCCAGGTTCAGGACGGGCTCATCCGAAGCATTCAACCATTCAAGCACGAAATTGGCACCGATAAAGCCGGCACCGCCCGTTACCAGGATCATGGGATTCCTTCTTGAGATTTTCTTGGCCGAGTGGACCGCGTGCCGGGGCGGCAGCGACTTGGCAATTGTTGCCTGACCGGTCGGAACCGCCGGCAAAGCTGACCGGGCGTCACACGGGTACGTAACCGCCCATTATAAAGGTGTCGATGAGAAACACCAGCGCACTAACAAACTGAGACGGTTTGTAAATCAGGCGAGAGAAAGCATCCAGTCGATGGTGTCTTCAATGCCGATGGCCGGCATGTCGGGGACAACGCGATTCAGCCTTTTCGCCGAACCAACGAGCACCTTGACTTCATTTTGACGGACGAAAGCGGGATTTATGCGCACTTCCAGATCGTGGCCGGACGCCTCGCGCACGATATCGATGATGTCGGTGAGGGTCCGCGGACTACCGCTGCAAACATTGAGCGTTTCGCCCGCGACAGGGGCTTCCAGCAGCGCCCGATACGCCCGCGACACCATCCGCACGTCAGAAAAATCGCGCGCAACGTTGATATTTCCCAGCTCGATAAACGGTCGACGCCGCACAAAATGGGAAACGATTTTCGGAACCAGGAAACGCTCGGACTGCCCGCGCCCTGTGTAGTTGAAAGGCCGTGTGACAACGATCGGCAGTCGGTCGAACCACGTCCGCACCAGATGCTCCATCGCCAGTTTGCTCGCGGCGTAGTGATTCACAGGCGCAGCCGGCGCATCTTCGTCGACGACGCCTTCCGCGTTGCCGTAGATGTTCGCGCTGCTCGCAATCAGGATCTTGCGCGGCTCGTGCCCGACGTCGACGCACGCCTGCAGCAGGTTCGTCGTGCCGATCACGTTGACGTTGTACATTTCCAACGGATCGTCGTGCGCGACGAAGCTGATCGCCGCCAGATGCACAATGAATTCAGGCTTCAGCTCGCCGATCAGGCGGCGGCAATCCGGCAGCGACGTGATGTCGAGCGCGCGCTCGCCGGCCTGCGGATCGCTCGCCGTCGTGCCGATGACCTCATAGCCCTCGTCGGCGAGTTCTTCGCGCACGTAGGCACCAGTGAAACCGCTCGCTCCCGTGACGAGAACGCGGTGAATGACTGGTTGAGACGGATGCCGCAAATCCCTTCCTCCCTGATCTGAGTGCGTGTCGCGCTGGCAGCGGCTGATTATATCGGACGAATGAATCGGCCCCGTTCATTCGCCGAGGTCGTGAAAGCGTAGTTTGGCCGCCAGAAAATCGTCCAAAAATCCGAAAAAAATCAAAATAATTCAGGGCTTGCACTGCAACTCCGGGCGACACGGCGCGGCGACGCCAGCAACCTGCCGCCGATCCCGGACGGACTGGGGAACGCGCGCTATCATATCGCGTTGTGCAATGCAGCTTGCCTGCAGCAGCTTCGACCCCAATTCCGGGCGAATCGCGGCGCAGCCACACACGCCCGCCGCCACGCCCTTCGGACCACCACCTCTTGCCGATGACCGTTTCCACCAGCTCCCCTCCTCTCGCTTTCGGCGATCTGCAGGGCTGCCGCACCCAGTTCCAGCAACTTCTCGCGAAGGCCGCGCCGCCCTCCGACGCCCCCCTCTGGTTCGCGGGCGACCTCATCAACCGTGGCGGCGAGTCCCTTGCGACGTTGCGCGACATCATCGCGCTGGGAAATCGCGCGGTGCCCGTGCTGGGCAATCACGATCTGCATCTGCTGTCGGTGTCAGCGGGAATCAGAAAGTCCAAGAAAGGCGACACGATCGACGAGATCCTCGCCGCACCCGATGCCGATGACCTGCTTCACTGGATCCGCCATCGTCCGCTCGTTCATTACGAGGACGGCATGCTGCTTGTGCATGCGGGCGTGCTGCCGCAGTGGGACGTCGATCTGACGCTGGAACTCGCCGACGAACTCCAACGCGCGTTGCGTGCGCCGACCTGGAAAGAGACGCTCGCGGGCCTCTACGGCAACGAGCCGAATCGCTGGACGCCGGGTCTCAAGGGCATCGACCGGCTGCGCCTGACATGCACCGCGCTCACGCGGATGCGCTTTTGCAATGGCGATGGCGTGATGGACTTCTCGTCGAGCGGCGGCGTCAATTCCGCGCCGTCGGGTTTCATGCCGTGGTTCGATGTGCCGGGGCGCAAAACCAAAGACATTACCGTCGTCTTCGGACATTGGGCCGCGCTCGGCCTGACGGTCCGCGACAATCTGATCGGACTCGATTCGGGCTGCGTGTGGGGCGAGCAGTTGTCGGCCGTCCGGCTGGCGCAGTCGCCCGCCGAACGCACGGTCACACAGGTGGAATGCGAAGGCTGCCGCGCCGTCGCATGAACGCGAAGAATCAAGGCTGACTGACGCGCTATGCGGCGCTATGCGTGGCGCGTCATGTCGACGTCCGGATCGGCCAGCGGCTCTTGCGGATTTTTCGCTGCTGCTGCGGCATCGATGAACTGCTGATGAGTCCGGTCCGCGATCTGGCCGGAACGGCGCGCCTCGGGGTCCTGCAGCGCGGCGAGCGCCGCGCCCACGGAAGCCTCCGCCTCGGCCGCCAGCATACGCCGATCGGCGCCAGGCGCAAGCGGCGCGCCGACATACACATGCGCCGTCAGCGGACCGGCACGCAACAGCGCATCGAGCGACTCGCCAAGCGACAAATCGCCGATATAGGCCGGCGCCGTCGACTGGCGGCCCTGCGCATCCTCGTACATCATGCACACGGGCTGCACCGGCCGCGATGCCGACACCGCCGCCTGAAACATGTTCGCGTGAAACGGCAACAGCTGAACGCCGTCGGACGTCGTGCCTTCGGGAAAGACGCACATCAGTTCGCCCGCGTTCAGCCGATTGGCGAGCTCATGCATGATGCGTTTCGCGTCACTACGCTTCTCACGCTGAATGAACACGGTACCGAGGTGCTGCGCGAGCCAACCGACCACCGGCCATTTACGGATTTCGGCTTTCGACACGAACGGCGTCGGACGCCACGCGTTGATCACGTAAATATCGATCCACGAAACGTGGTTCGCCACGACCAGCACGCCTTCGTCGAGCCGCGTGCCGTCGTTATGCACGACGAGGCGCATGCCGCACAACTGCAGCATGCGCAGCGACCACGCACGGTTCAGCTCCAGACGCTGCTGCGCGCTGGCGCGCGGAAAGCGCGTCCAGACGACCCACATACCGTGAAGCAGATGCACAACCAGTCGAATCTTGCGAAACGCGAGCTTCATGTGCGTGTCTTCCGCTTATCTTTCCATTCTCTGCCGATGTACAACGCGCTCAGC